>JBGQLU010000001.1:0-72083 GCA_041500265.1 Acidobacteriota bacterium
CTGCGCCTTGTCCTCGAGGTGGTGCCGGAGGTCGTCCTCCGTCAGCGCGCCGCTTCCGACCAGGATCCGGCCGAGGTGCTCTTTCTCCACCGACTGGCGCGCGAGCGCGGTGCGCAGGGTCTCCTCGGAGATCTTTCCGCGCGAGACGAGGAAGTGGCCGAGCATGTCCGACGGCTCCTGGGACGCGCAGGCGATGACCCGGCCTTCGCGGACGAGGATCCGCTTCACGACCTTGTTCCTCTCGATGGACAGGGTTCCGGTCTTGCCGGCGTTTCCCAGCCATTGGAGGACCTCGGTCAGGGACATCGTGGCCAGATTCCCCTGGACCGGCATGACCTCTCCCTCGGCGTAAAAGCTAGGCTTTTCGACGCCTTCGGCAACCGCCCGCCGCGACGTTGCCGGGGGCGGCCGCGGCTCCTAGATTCCCCCGAGGGGAGGCCCTGCCGGTGGAGATCTACCGAGTTCCGAGGCGCGAGCTCGACGTCCGGATCCTTCTCGACGACGGGAGGACGCTGGACGGCGCCCTGTTCACCTCGCAGACCGGCGCCGGGGGCGGCCCCGAGGACGCGCTCCAGTTCCTCAACACGAATTCAGAAGACTTCGTTCCGCTCCTGTGCGGCCAGGACAGCTTCCTGCTCAACAAGGCCGGGATCATCTGGGTCCAGCTGATGGGCTCGGCCGCGGAAGAGATCGCCTCCGCGAACCGCTCGGGCCGGACGGTCGCCGTGCGGCTGACGCTGGCGGGCGGGATCAGCGTCGTGGGTGCGCTCTCGATCGTGATGCCCCCCGAGCGGAATCGCGTCGTCGATTACATGAACGCGGCCGGTCGTTTTGTCCCGTTGTTCGGTGACGGGACGATCACGCTCGTCCAGCGCGGGTTCGTCGTCTCGGTGCGCAGCGCCGAGGGCGACGCGCCGGGCAAGCTCTAAGCCCCGACCCGACGCCCCGTCGGACTTGATAAGGTAGGCGGGCCCACATCATGCGCCGCCTCCGCCGGTTCCTCGCCTCCGTGCTCCACACGCGCCCGGCGCAGCTCGCCTGGCGCGCCCGGAACGTCGTGTCGCGAGCGGCGGCCTCGCGGTTCGCGGGACCCCTGCGGGACGCGCTCCGCCGGCGAGCGGCGGCGGTCGCGCGGGGTGCCAGCCCCGGCGAGGCGCCGTGTCCGCTTCCCGCCCGCGCCGGGATGTTCCGCCGCGAGGGGGACAGGGTCGTCCTCCGATTCCTGGGCCGCGAGATGCCGTTTGCGCGGACGATCGACTGGGGAGTCGCCCGCGAGGGTCGCGTGTCGCAGCTCTGGGGTTTCCACCTCCACTATCACGAGTTCCTGGAGGAGGCCGGGACCGAGGACTTCCAGGCGATCGTGCTCGACTGGATCGCGCGGAACCCCCCGTACGCGCCGCGCGCGTATTACGACGCATGGTCGAGCTACGCGCTCTCCCTGCGCGTCGTGGTCTGGATGCAGCAGATCGCGCGCCGCCGCGACGAGCTTCCCCCGGCGTTCCTGGACGCAGCACTCCGCTCGCTCGTCGAGCAGGTGCTCTACCTCGAGGCCCATCTCGAGCGGGACGTCCGAGGGAATCACATCATCAAGAACCTGAAGGCCCTTCTCTTCGCCGCGCGATTCCTCGGGATCGCTGGTGCGGAGCACCGGCGGGATCGCGCCGCCTCGCTCCTCGCCGCCGAGATCGACGAGCAGATCCTGCCGGACGGCCTCCACTTCGAGCGCTCCCCGGCGTATCACGCTCAGGTCTTCGCCGACCTCATCGAGTGCCACGAAGTGCTTCCCGGCGGGCCGCGGAAGGCGTCCCTCGCCGCGCGGCTCGACGCGATGGCGCAGGCCCTGGCGGACACGACCCACCCGGACGGGCTGCCGAGCCTCTTCAACGACGGTGGATTGCACATGGCGCATGCGCCGGCGGATCTCCTCGCGGCTTGGGAGGCGATCTCGGGGAGGCGGCCGGCGCCGCGGCCCGAGATCCGGCTCGACGCCGCCGGGTACTTCGGCCTGCGGACCGGGGACGACCTGCTCCTCGTGGATGCCGGCCGCATCGCTCCGGACTTCCTCCCGGCGCACGGGCACGGCGACATCCTCGCGGTCGAGTGGAGCGCGGGCGGGCGCCGCCTCCTCGTGGACACCGGCGTCTTCGAGTACGCGCCCGGCCCGAGGCGCGATCGCGCGAGGGCGACCGCCTCGCACAACACGGTCACCGTGAACGGCGCCGACCAGTGCGAGTTCTACGGGTCGTTCCGGGTGGGGCGCCGCGCGAACGTCACCGTCGAGCGCGCGGCCTTCGCCGGCGGCGCCATCGATCTGGCGGCGAGCCACGACGGGTACCGGCGCTTCACCGGGGCGGGCGTGCATCGCCGAACGGTCCGCGGCCGTGCGGACGCGTTCACGATCGAGGACTCGGTGGCAGGGACGAGCGGGGTCGCGGAAGCCTGGCTGGTCCTGCACCCGGACGCCCGCGTGACGATCGACGGGACGCGCGCACGCATCGTGTCCGGGGCGGTCTCTTTGGACTGCGAGGCCTCGGCGCCGTTCGAGGCCCAGGCTTGGGAATGGTGGCCCGATTTCGGGGTGGCCGTCGCGACGACGCGGCTCCGCGTGGTGTACGGCCCGCTCCCCGCGCGGGGACGGCTCTCCTTCCGGGTCGTCGGGCGGCCCTGAGGCGACCCCGGCCTATTCGAAGGCCGCGATTCCGGTGAGCTCCTGGCCGACGATCAGGGTGTGGATGTCGTCGGTGCCCTCGTAGGTGTACACCGCCTCGATGTTGCAGAAATGCCGGCCGGTCTGGTATTCGTCCGCGACGCCGTTCGCGCCCAGGATCTCGCGCGCCAGGTGGCTGCACTCGCGGGCGACGCGGCATCCGTTCATCTTCGCCATCGAGACCTGCTGAGGGGTGATCTTCCCGGCTTCCTTGAGGCGGCCGCACTGGAGGTTCAGGAGCTGCGACTTCGTGATCTCGGTGGCCATCCAGGCGAGCTTCCGCTGCGTCAGCTGGAAGCCGGCGATCGGCTTTCCGAACATGATCCGCTGCTTCGCGTACTGGAGCGCTTCGTCGAACACGCACTGGGCGAGTCCGATGACCCCCCAGGCGATCCCGTAGCGGGCCTGGGTCAGGCACATCAGCGGCGCCTTCAACCCCTTGGCACCAGGGAGGAGCGCGTCCAGCGGGAGCTCCACGTCCTCGAAGACCATCTCGGAGGTGACCGAGGCGCGGAGCGAGAACTTCCCGGTGTGGTCCTTGGTCGAATACCCGGGCATTCCCTTCTCGACCAGGAATCCCCGGATGCCGTCCTCGGTCTGCGCCCAGACGACCGAGACGTCGGCGACCGAGGCGTTCGTGATCCACGACTTGGCTCCGTTCAGGACGTACCGGTCCCCCTTCCGCACCGCCTTCGTCGCCATCGCGCCCGGGTCCGATCCGTGATCGGGCTCGGTCAGCCCGAACGCCCCGATCGCCTCGCCGCGGGCGAGAGGCGGGAGCCAGCGCTCCTTCTGCGCCTCGCTCCCGAAGGCGTGGATCGGGTACATCACGAGCCCGCCCTGCACCGAGACGAACGATCGCAGGCCCGAATCCCCGCGCTCGAGTTCCTGCATGATCAGCCCGTAGGCCACGGCACCGAGCCCGGCGCACCCGTACCCCTGCAGGTTCGCCCCGAGCAGCCCCATCTCGCCGATCGCGGGGATCAACGCGTTCGGAAAGGTCCCCTCGCGAAAGTGGTGCTCGATGACCGGCAGGACCTCGCCGGTGACCCACTCGCGGACAGTGTTCCGGATCATCGTCTCCTCGTCGCTGAGCAGCGATTCGAGGTCGACGTAGTCGAGACCGTGGAAGGATGCGCCCAGGCCCATGCTCGCTCCTATCGATGCCGCCACGAGGGCGGCCGCTTCTCGACGAACGCGCGCAGGCCTTCGTGCGCGTCGTCCGTCGTCATGAGGTCGTTCCGGTAGATGTCGTGAACGCGCTCGTGGGCGGCGCGCAGGGGAAGGGACCGCGTCGCGACGATCGCCCACTTCGCGCAGGCCAGCGCGGCGCCGGACAGGGCGAGGAGCTTTCCGACCCACGCGGACGCCAGGGCGTCGAATCCCTCCGCCGGAAGGACCTCGTGGACGAGGCCGATGCGCTTCGCCTCCGCGGCGTCGATCGTCTCTCCGAGAAGGAGCATGCCGGCCGCGCGCCGCTCGCCGATGAGGCGGGGGAGGAGGACCGAAGCCGGAGGCGCGAAGACGCCCAGCTTGATCTCCGGCTGGCCGAACGTCGCGCGCTCCGAGGCGACCGTGAGGTCGCATCCGAGCGCGACTTCGAGGCCTCCGCCCAGGCACGCCCCCTGCACGACCGCCACGACCGGCTGGGGCACCTCTTCGAACGCGCGGAAGAGATCGGCCAACGACTCCATCATCGCGGGGAGCTGGTCCCCGATGTGCTCGCCGACGTCGACACCGGCCGAAAAGGCCTTCCCGGTTGCGTCGAGCCGGACCACGCGCACGCCGTCGTCCTCGGTCGCTCGCCGGAGCGCGGTCGCGAGATCGCGCATCATCGCCGTCGTCAAGACGTTCAGCGGCGGCCTGTCGAGGGTGATCCGGGCCAGCCCCTCCGCCGCGTCGTACCGGACCCCGGTGTTCGTCGAGTCGTCCAAGCTTCACCCCCGCTCGAGGAGGAGGGCGCCGCCCATCCCCCCGGAAACGCACAGCGTGGCGAGGCCGGCCTTCTTTTCGCGGCGGCGAAGCTCGTGCAACAGCGTCACCACCACGCGGGCGCCCGAGCAGCCGATCGGATGGCCGAGGGCGATGGCGCCGCCGTTCACGTTGAGCCGGTCGAGGTCGAAGTGCAGCTCGCGGTCCACGGCCAGGACCTGGGCGGCGAACGCCTCGTTCAGCTCGACGAGGTCGAGGTCGGCCAGGCGGCGCCCCGTCGCGGCGAGGAGGTTCCGGACCGCGGGGACGGGACCGATGCCCATCACGGCGGGATCGACGCCGTCCACGCGCCAGCCGACGATGCGGGCGGCGGGCTCGATCCCGTGCCGCTCGGCCGCCTCGCCGGACAGAACCAGCATCGCGGCGGCGCCGTCGGTGATCCCGCTCGAATTCCCCGCGGTGACGGTGCCTCCGCTCTCGAAGACGGGCGCGAGCTTCGCGAGGGCGTCGGCCGTCACGCCGTCGCGAGGATGCTCGTCGGCATCCACGACCGCGGTGGTCTTGCCGTCCCGTACCTCGACCGGCACGATCTCGTCCCGGAACTTCCCGGCGCGCCGCGCCGCCTCGCAGCGGTTCTGCGACAGCGCGGCGTACCGGTCCTGCTCGTCCCGGCCGATCGCGTACTGCCGGGCGAGCGTTTCCGCCGTCTCGCCCATGATCTTGCCCGACAGCGGATCGAAGAACCCGTCCTTCGACATCGCGTCGGCGATCTCCTTGTGTCCCATCCGGTACCCGAAGCGTGCGTCGAGCAGGAGATAGGGGACCCGGCTCATCGACTCCATGCCGCCGGCGAGGACGACCTCGGCTTCCCCGAGCGCGACCGACCGCGCGGCGGCGAGGATCGCTTGCAAGCCGGAGAGGCACGCTTGGTTGATGCCGTAGGCGGGCTTTCCGACCGGGATCCCCGCGCGCACCGCGACCTGACGGGCGGCGTTCGGGCCGCATCCGGCCTGGCGGGCGTGTCCGAAGATCGTCTGGTCCACGGTCTCGGGCGAGACCCCCGCGCGGGCGACCGCGGCTCTGGCGGCGGCGATCCCGAGGTCCACGGCCGAAACGCTCGCGAGCCCCCCTCCGAAACGGCCGATGGGGGTGCGCACGGGGGCGGCGAGAAAGACGTCCTTGCTCACGGGCGCTCCAGGGCCGGTCGTTATAGCACGCGCCCGTTTGACACCTCTCGGGGCGTGCCCAACAATTCCCCGGCCCGCCCTCCCGCAGGAGACCGACGATGCGCCCCCCCCGCCTCGCGTTCGCCGTCGTCGGCCTTCTCGCCGCAGCGTTGGCGGCGCCGCCCTTCCTCCTGGCGGACGACGCGGCCGTAGCCGGATTGTCCCTCGGCGTCACGCTCGATGCCTCGGCCCTGCCGGCGGAGACACCGCAGGACGTTCGCCTCGCCGTCGATTGGGAGGCGATCGAGACCTCGCCCGGGGTCTTCGACTGGTCCTCGATAGAACCCAAGCTTGGCGACCTCCATGCGCGCGGGGCGAGGGTCACTCTGGCCCTTCGAGGCGAGAACCCGCTTCACCCGCCGGGAGACCGGAAGGGAGACGCCCCGGACGGAGAGTGGCTGGCCGCCTGGACCGCGTTCGCCCGGAGCGCGGTGAAGACGTTCGGTGGAGCGATCGCCACGGTCGAGCTGGGCGAGCGCCCCGACCGCGACTGGTCGCCGGACGTCTATGCGTTCGTCCTGAAATCCGCGGCGCTCGGAGCGCGCGCGGAAGCCAAGTCGGCCGTAGTTCCGATCCGCGTCGCCCAGGGCGCGGTCGGCGCGGAGTCGATCGACTGGGAGCGCGCCCTTCTCGATCGGGACGCCGCGGCCTACATCGACATCCTGCCGGTCGCCGTCGAGGCGGGCGCCGATCCGGCCGCGGCGGTCGCGGCGCTGCGCGACGCGGTGGTGCTGCACCCTCCGGCGCCCGAGATTCGTGTCCAAGCGTCGCCCGGAGAGCCCACGGCCCCCTGGTCCTCCCTGGCGACGGCCGTACGAGCGCTCCACGGCGGCGCGGCATCGGCGTTCGCGGTCGTGCCGGAGGAACCCGCCTCGCGCGACAGATTCGCGGGCGCCGCGGCCCGGCTCGCGAGCCGGCTCGCGGACGGTTACGCGCCGGCGCCGGCGGGAGGGATCGCGGTCGTCGCCCCCGACGGCTCCGCCCCTCCGGATGCGGTGGTTCTGGGCCGGTTCCTACGCGGGAAAGACTTCGTGACCCTGGTCGTCTACGAGGCGCCGCTCGATGCGGGGAGCGACGGGCAGGCCCGCCTCCTCCTCGACACGATCGACGTCAAGGAGCCGGCGGTCGTCGATCCGGTCGCCGACGCCGAATACAAGACCGGGCCGGCCCAGGTCCCCGGCACCACGAAGCGGGCGCTGCGCGTGCTCCTCGCCGACCACCCGATGGTGGTGACGTGGAGCCGTGTCTCGGCGAACCTCCCGGGGCTCGAGGTCGGTCCGGAGGACGTCGCGGTCAAGACGACGCGCGGGCTGACGGCCCAGGAGATCATCGCGCGCCACCAGGAAGTCCAGAAGGTTCAGGACGACCACCTGGAGCGGTGGACCGCGACGGGCCGGGTCGATTTTCACTTCAAGCTCGCGCAGGGAGGCTCCTCGATCGACGTGGCGATCGAGAGCAACTACTTCTGGCGCCGCGGCGGCAAGCTCGAGTGGGAGCAGGCGCGCTACTGGATCAACGGGAACATCGTCACCTGGAAGCGCATCCCGGAGCTTCCGTTCCTCCAACCCGAAAAGGTCGTCACGCTCCCCCTCGACCTGACCTTCGACAAATCGTACGACTACCGCCTGGTGGGGGAGGACACGGTGGGAGGGCGCGCGGCGTACGTGCTCGCCTTCGAGCCGACGGCCGACCGGGCGCGCGACAGCCTCTACCGGGGAAAGGTCTTCATCGACAAGGAGACCTTCGTCCGCCTCCGGACCTCGGTCGTCCAGACGAACATGGTCGCGCCGGTCCTCTCGAACGAGGAGACCGATACCTACGTCCCGGTCGTGGGGCCCGACGGCGGGACGTACACGGTGATCGGACGGGTGGACGGGCAGCAGCTCTGGACCGGAGGCGGGCGGAACTTCGTCGTCCGGCGCGAGCTGGCCTTCGGATCGTTCGCGATCAACCCGCCCCAGGAAACGTTCGACGCGGCCTTGAAGGACGCCTACGCCTCCACGCACCAGATGCTCCGCGACACCGACACGGGGTTCCGCTACCTCGAGAAAACCCCGGACGGCGGCCGCCAGGTGCAGCAGCATCCGAAGACCGATGCCCTGTTCCTGCTCGCGGGCGCTTTCAAGGACAACTCGATCGCCTCGGTCGTCCCGCTGGCGGGAGTGAACTGGTTCGACTACGACCTGTTCAAGAAGAAGATCCAGATCGACGTCTTCTTCGCCGGCGTGTATGCCTTCGTCAACCTCACGGACCCGTCGCTCGGCGGGACCAAGGTGGACCTCGGCGCCGAGGCGTCCCTGGTCGGCCTCAAGCTCGACGACACGCTCTATGTCGACGGCGTCGAAGACGTCACGCAGCGGGTGCGCCGGCGCAGCCAGTACCTGACCGGGCGGGTCGGGTACCCGCTCGGCAATTTCTTCAAGCTCACCGGGATCGGCGATCTGACGTGGAACCAGTACACGGAGAGCTCGGACGCGCTGGACGCCCTCGCGAAGCAGAACGCGAACAACCTTCCGACCGACCCCGACCTGGCGTTCGCGCTTCCCGCGAACCACCAGGTCTATGCGGGAACGTTCCAGGTGGAATTCAACCGGAAGGGGTACTCGGTCACCGCGGCGGGGAGCTACTCGCGACGGTCGTCCTGGCAACAGTGGGGACTCTTCGAAACGGCGACCGGCGCCTTCGTCGACACGACGTTCAGCTCGAAGCAGCAATCGTTCGAGAACTGGAAGCTCACGGCGTTCAAGGAGTGGTACCTGCCGAAGTTCCAGAAGCTGAAGCTGGAGCTCGACTACCTCGACGGGTCGAACCTCGACCGGTTCAGCCAGTACCGCTTCGGCGCGTTCGGCGACGAGAGCCTCGTCGGCTTCTCGGGAACCGGCGTGCGCTTCGACACCGGTTACATCGCCCGAGGCGGCTGGGCGTTCAACATCATGGACGTCGTCCGGTTCGACCTGATCGCCGAGACCTCCCACGTGCGGGACCGCAGCGTCGACGACCGCTTCCGCGATTACACCGGGGCCGGATTCTCGGGAAACGTGGTCGGCCCCTGGAAGACGATCTGGCAGTTCAGCTACGGGCGCGCGATCCTCTCCGACATCCCTGCGCTTCGCGGGGATCAGGAGTTCCGGGTCGTGGTATTGAAGCTGTTCTGAAGGGGCGGTAACGACGAAATCATGTCACGGATAACCTCATGGCTCGATGGGAAGGCGTATCCCCACCACGCCGACAACTGGGACAACACCCTTTTTCGCGAGGCGGTGACCGAGCAGATGCGCGGCGTGAAGGACGTCCTGGATCTCGGCGCCGGCGCCGGAATCGTGAGGGAGCTGGACCTCCGGGGCTTGGGCCCGCGAGTCCACGGCATCGATCTCGATCCACGCGTGCTCGACAACCCGTGTCTCGACGACGCCCGCATCGGCCGCGCCGAGGACATTCCTTACCCGGAGGGGAGTTTCGACCTCGTCTTCTGCAACAACGTCCTCGAGCACCTGCCGGATCCGGAACGAGCGTTTGCCGAAGTCGCTCGGGTGCTCCGTCCGGGTGGCGTCTTTCTCGCCAAGACACCGAACCGCTGGCATTACGTCGCGCTCCTCGCGCAGCTCACCCCGCATCGTGTCCACGAGCTCGTCAACGAGTGGCGGGGGCGCGAGCGGGAAGACACGTTTCCCACCCTCTACCGGGCCAACAGCGGCTCGGCGCTGCGAAAGTGGGCTGCCGCCGCCGGTCTGGAGGTCGAGCGGATCCGGCGCGTCGAAGGCCGCCCTGAGTACCTGCGCCTGTTCGCGCCGGCCTACCTCCTCGGGATCGCGTACGAGCGGATCGTCAACGCGACGGATGCGCTCGCTCCGGTGCGAGTCATCTTGATCGCCACGTTCAGGAAGCCGCGGACTTCTTGAGTCGATCGACTCACGGACACGGATTGCTGTTCGGCCTCGGCGCTCCTGCGCTGTTCGTGCCCAAACTCCCCTCGACCCCGCCGGTCACTCCCGTCACCAGGCTGTAACGGACCTGTCCCGGGCCGGGCAGGGCGAGATCCTGCACGAACGTATCGGCGACGGCACACTGCCGGTCGGCCAAGGGATTCGAGCCGGGCGGCTGGGTGTACACCCCGGTGCTCTTCAGGACCGACATGTCTCCTTCGTAGACGTTCCACACCGTCGGCCCCGTTTCCGGTTGCCACTCGATGTAGTTCCTATCGTCGGTTCCGAAGATGTAGATCAACCCGTCGTTCAGGTCGCAGGCATCCCCTTCGCCGTCGTGGTCGAAATCGCTCTGCCCCGGGTTGAACTGGAACAGGCAGTTGTCGCACACGTCCCCGGCCCTGTCGCCGTCACTGTCGGCCTGGGAGGGATTGGCGTCGCTCGGACAGTTGTCGCACGGGTTGCCGAGACCATCGGCGTCGGCATCGGCCTGATTCGCATTCGCGACCGAGAGGCAGTTGTCGCAGGCATTGCCGACCTTGTCGCCGTCGCTGTCGGTTTGCGAGGCATTGGCGACGGTGCGGCAGTTATCGCAGGCGTTGTGCACTCCGTCGCCGTCGCTGTCCTCTCCGAGCGCGTCCTCGTCCACCCGCCCGTTGCAGTTGTCGTCGATCCCGTTGCAAATCTCCGTCGCCCCGGGATGGATCGCGGCGTTGGCGTCGTTGCAGTCGTTCTGGCAGATCCGGAAGCCGTCTCCGTCGGCATCGGCTTCGTTTGAGGGAACCGTCGGCCACGACGGGTCCGAGCAGTTGTTGTTCTTCCCGTCGCACAGTTGCGGCGCGCCGGGATACACGGTGGCGTCGCCATCGTTGCAGTCGCCTGCGCAAACCCGGAACGCGTCGCCGTCGGCGTTCGCCTCGTTGGCCGGGACGGCGGGCCAGCTCGGATCGCTGCAGTTGTTGTTCTTGCCGTCGCAGAGCTGCGCCGCGCCGGGATAGACCGTCGGATCCGAGTCGTTGCAGTCGCCCGTGGCCGCCACGTATCCCGCGGGTGGAAGACCTGCGCACGCGGTCGCAGTGGACGAGCTGCTCCCAAACCCGTCGCCGTCGGAGTCTCGATAGAATGTCGTGGCCGTCGAGCAGGCGCAGTACCTTCCGCCGCTGGCAGTCGCAGGCGTCCCACCCCACACGATCATCTCGGAGCCCGTCCAGACTCCGGTGTGTCTCGACCTGGGGTCGGGGGCCAAGTCCGATGCGACCGGCCGCCAACTGTCGGAGGACGGGTTGTAGCGGCCCCCACTGTCGAGCAGCGCGCCATTGAATGTTCCGCCCCACACGACCATCTCGATCCCCGTCCAAACCGCCGAGTGCAGCGAACGCCCTTGCGGCGCATCCACCGTGCTCGTACCGATCCAACCCCCACCGGGCGCGTACCTCGCGCCGGTGTTCAGGTCGATGACCGAGTGGCCGCCCCAGATGATCATCTCGTGTCCGGTCCAGACGGCGGTATGGTTGGGCCGGGGAGACGGTGCGCCGGCCGTCGGGACGTCGGTCCACGAATCGCTCGACGGGTCGTAGCGGCCGCCCGTGTTGAGGTCGCTCGCGTTGGAGCCGCCCCACACGATCATTTCCGCGCCGGTCCACACGGCGGTGTGGAATCTGCGGGCGGACGGTGCGCCTGCGGTGGCGGTGGGCGTCCACGTATCGCTCGAGCGGTCGTACGATCCTCCGGTGTTGACGGCCGCCGTTCCGGCACCACCCCACACGATCATCTTGGCGCCGGTCCACACCGCCGAGTGGGAATCGCGCGCGGACGGCGCGCCGGCGACCGCGGTGGCGACCCAGCTGTCACTGGCCGGGTCATATCGTGCTCCGGTCGAGGTGTCCGGAGATCCTCCCCAGACGATCATCTCGGTCCCCGTCCAGACCGCCGTATGGCTCTGTCGCGCCGAAGGGGCGTTCAGCGTCGAGGTGGGCGTGAACCGGTCGAGGGCAGGGTCATACCGGGCCCCAGTATTGAGAGCCGGCCCCGGTCCGACGATCATGCCTCCCCAGACGATCATCTCGGTCCCGGTCCAGACCGCGGTGTCAAGATCCCGTGCGGTCGGCATGCTCCCGGCGTTCGTGGGGACCCAGGCGTCGGTGGCGGGCGAGTATCGGCCACCGGTGTTCAGATTGATCCCCGTGCCGGTGGCCCCGCCCCAGACGATCATTTCGGTCCCCGTCCAAACGGCGGTCGGTGTCGAACGTCCCGAGGGTGCGTTCAGGGTGCTGGTCGGAGCCCAGCTATCCGTTGGCGGGTCATAACGGCTTCCCGTGTTGCTCCCGTTGCCTCCCCAAACGATCATCTTCCCGCCCGTCCAGACGGAGGTGTGGCCGACACGAGCGAAGGGAACCCCAGCGCCGGTCGACGTGGCCGTCCAGGAGTCGCCCGACGGGCTGTAGCGACCGCCGGTATTCGTATTGCCTCCGGGGGTATGTCCGCCCCAGACGATCATCTCGGATCCGGTCCAGACGGCGGTGTGCTGGTCCCGTGCCGTCGGCGCCCCGGCCAGGTTCGTCGACACCCACTGATCGGTGGCCGGGCTATACCGCCCCCCGGTGTTGCTCTCAGGAGTTCCTCCCCAGACGATCATCTCGGATCCGGACCAGACGGCGGTATGGAGCGAGCGACCGAACGGAGCGTTCGTCGTGCTGGTCGCGATCCAGCTGTCGGTCGCCGGATTGTACCGACCCCCGGTATTGAGCGACGCGTTGCCGCCCCAGATGATCATCTCGGATCCGGTCCAGACCGCCGTGTGATCCTGACGTCCGGTGGGTTCGCCCGTGATCGTCGTCGGAAGCCAGCTGTCGGTCATCGGGTCGTAGCGACCTCCGGTGAAGCCGGCGTTCCCGGGCAGCCCGCCCCAGACGATCATGCGCGATCCGGTCCAAACGGCCGTGTGGTGGGACCGCCTTCCCGGCGAGCCCACAAGGTTGGTCAGCGTCCACGAGTCGGTTGCCGGGCTGTAGCGCCCCCCCGAGTTGAGCGTGGCCGGCGTGACGCTGAACTGGTTCTCTCCCCCCCAGACGATCATCTCCGAGCCGGTCCATACGGCCGTGTGGTTGACGCGACCGTCGGGCACGTCGAGAAACGTCCTGGTCCACGAGTCGTCGGCACAGCCTTGGCCGGTTGGCGCCGTCAACATGTAGGGTACGATTGGGGCGCTGACCGTGGGGTCGACCGTCGCTCGCTGCGTCGCCCACCAGGTGTCGAACGGGAGCTTGTCCCACGTGACGGAAGCGACCTTGACCCGATCGGACTCCCGCTCGAGGATCGCGACGACCTGGAGCGAGTCCGGTCGCTCGTCCAAGCGGCTGACCTTCATCACGGGGAGCGCATCCGGCGAAGGGACCCCGAACCGACCGGCGAGTCGCTCCATCTGTTCCTGCCACTCCTCTCCGTCGAGCACGCTCTCCTCGGGCCCGCGTTCGCGCTGAGCCTGGTCCGAGCCCTTCGCTTCGAGCAACCACGTAAGCTCCGAGTAGGTACCTCCCATGGACGGCAAGTCGAGGGGCTCCCGGGCGCGAGCCAGCGCGCCTGCCGCGTCTCGGCGAAGAGCGCCGTGGAATCTTTCGTCGCTCGCGAACCAATTGCGAATGAGACGGTCGGCCAGGATGGGACGCGCCACGCATTCCGCGATCACGAACGGGTCGTTCCCGAGCGAGGCGAACAGTTCGCGGAGCATCTCGGGATCCCGAGACCGGTTCACCGTCCGGTCGATTTCGGCCTGGAGTTGAACCCCTGTCAACGGTCGGTGCCAGAACGCATCGAGCGCATTCGACTTCTTGAGGTAGTCTTCGACCTTCGCGCGTATCGCAGCGTCAGGCATGACCTCGGACAGCGTCGGCTTGGGGCCGGGGTTGTCCGTGGGCCAGATCCGATGCCGCCAGTACACCTCGTCGATCGCCTTCTGCGCGGCGACACGGTCTTCGATGGTGAGCGTACGCGGCGAAGCCGCCACGGATGTCACGCCGATCAGCAACCCTGCGATCGCACCGGTCGCCGTTCGAGCGATTTGCGTGTTCATCTTCCCGCCTCCCTATGCCGACGCCCTCACCCTCAGGGACAAGGGTTGGTGTTCGGTCTCGGCGCCCCGGCGCTGTTGGTTCCCAGGCTTCCCTCGACCCCGCCGGTCACCCCCGTCACCAGGCTGTAACGGACCTGTCCGGGGCCCGGCAGAACGAGATCCTGCACGAACGTGTCGGCGACAACGCATTGCCGGTCCGCCAGCGGATTCGAGCCCGGCGCCTGGGTGTACACCCCCGTGCTCCTCAGTAACGACATGTCTCCCTCGTAGACGTTCCACGCGGTCGGCCCCGTCTCCGGCTGCCATTCGATGTAATTCTTGTCGTCGGTCCCGAGGATGTAGATCAACCCGTCGTTCAGGTCGCAAACATCCCCGACGCCGTCGTGGTCGAAATTCCCCTGTCCGGGGTTGAAGTCGAACAGGCAGTTGTCACAGGCGTCGCCGACCCTGTCCCCGTCGGTGTCCGTTTGCGAGGGATTCGAGTCTTGCGGGCAGTTATCGCAGGCGTTTCCGAGACCATCGGCGTCGGTGTCGGTCTGACTCGAATTCGCGACCGTGATGCAGTTGTCGCAAGAGTTCCCGACGCGGTCCCCGTCGCTGTCGGTCTGCGAGGCGTTCGGGACCGTGGGGCAGTTGTCGCAGGCGTTGTGGACGCCGTCGGCGTCGGTGTCGACGCCCAGGGCGTCTTCATCGACCTGAGCGTTGCAGTTGTCGTCGATCCCGTTGCAAATCTCCGTCGCCCCGGGGTGGATCGCGGCGCTGGCGTCGTTGCAGTCGTTCTGGCAGATCCGGAAGCCGTCTCCGTCGGCATCGGCTTCGTTGGCCGGAACCGTCGGCCACGACGGATCCGAGCAGTTGTTGTTCTTCCCGTCGCACAGTTGCGGCGCGCCGGGATAGACGGTGGCGTCGCCATCGTTGCAGTCGCCCGCGCAAACCCGGAACGCGTCGCCGTCGGCGTTCGCCTCGTTGGCCGGGACGGCGGGCCAGCTCGGATCGCTGCAGTTGTTGTTCTTGCCGTCGCACAATTGCGGAGCGCCCGGGTAGACGGAGGAGTCGGCGTCGTTGCAGTCGCCCTGACAGATCCGGACGCCGTCGAGATCGGCGTCGGACTCGTTCACAGGAACGCTGGGCCACGTCGGACTACTGCAGTCGTTGTTGAGCCCGTCGCACAACTGTGGAGCTCCGGGGTAAACGGCGGCATGTGCGTCGTCGCAATCTCCGGCGAGGCTCGCGTACCCCGTCGGCGGAACTCCATCGCAGACGGTGATCGCGTCGTCGGAGCGGCCGAACCCGTCGCCGTCGGAATCTCGGTAGACGACCGCGGAGTTCGGACAGGCACAATACCGGCCTCCCGTCGCCGTCAGATCGCTCCCGCCCCAGACGATCATCTCCGTCCCGTCGTAGACGGCCGCGTGGTTGGCTCGCGCGGTCGGCTCGCCGGCGCTTCCGGTCGCGGTCCACGAATCGACGCTCGGCGTGTAGCGACCACCCCCTGCGGTGTTGCCACTCGCCGCCCTACCGCCCCAAACGATCATGTCGCTTCCCGTCCAGACGGCTCGGTGCTGATCACGCGGGCTCGGAGCGCCCGCCAAGCTCGTTGCTGCCCAGACGTCGGACACTGGGTTGTACCGGCCGCCCGTTCCGAGCACGGAGGATCCATTGCTTCCGCCCCAAACGAGCATCTCGCTCCCGTCCCACACGGCAGCGGAGTTCGAGCGCGCTTGGGGCGCACCGGCGGCGTTCATCGGCGTCCACGAGTTGGACCCGGGGGAATATCGCGCCCCGTCACCGAACCAGGTCCCCGTCGCGAAACCGCCCCAAACCACCATGACGCCGCCGGTCCAAACCGCCACATGAACCGCCCGCGGCGATGGAGATCCGGTCGTCGTCGTGAGCGTCCAAGTGTCGGTCAGCGGGTTGTAGCGACCGCCCGAATTCACGGGGCTGCTCGCGCCGAACCCTCCCCAAACGATCATTTCCGTGCCGCTCCACACGGCGGTGTGGGATTCGGCTCCTGGCGGCGCACCCGTGAGTGTCGTCGCGGCCCAGGAATTGCTGGACGGGTCGTACCGCGATCCCGTGGCGTAGGGGGCGTTCGGATCGCTCGAGTCTCTCCCGCCCCAGATCACCATTCTGGATCCGGTCCACACCGCGGACTGTCCGAGCCTCGCGCTCGGAGCGGACACCGCGCTCGTCGGAGTCCAGCTGTCGGTCGCAGGGACGTATCGCGCTCCGGAGGCGAGCGGGTAGAACTTGCTCGACTGATACCCGCCCCAGACGACCATTTCAGCCCCGGTCCAAATCGCCGTGTGCGACTGACGCGCAGAGGGAGTCGTGCCTTGGCTGACGGGAACCCACGAGTCGGCGTCGACGTCGTACCGCGCCCCCGTCGATTGTGCCAAGCCCGTCACACTGTCCAATCCCCCCCACGCGATCATCTCGGCGCCGGTCCAAACGGCGGAATGCTGATGTCGCGCCGAAGGGGCGTTGACCGTCGTCGCCGGACTCCAGGCGTCCGACGTGGGGTCATACCGACCGCCGGTCTGAACCGAGGTCGGCGTCGCCCCTCCCCAGATCACCATCCGCGATCCGGTCCACACGGCAGTGTGCTGGCGCCTGGGGGCGGGGGCTGCGGAGACCGAGGTCGGCACCCAGGTGTCGCTACCCGGGCTGTACCGGCCGCCGGAGTCGAGATAGAAAGTCTGGCTGGACTGGAAGTACGAGCCGCCCCAAACGATCATCTCGGATCCCGTCCACACCGCGCTGTGAAGCGCGCGTCCGATCGGCGCGCCCGTCAACGAGGTGGAAGTCCAGGAATCCGACGACGGATTGTATCGACCGCCGGTGTTGGCGTAGCTACCGGCAAGACCCCCCCAGACGATCATCTCGGAGTCGGTCCAAACGGCCGTGTGTTGATAACGAGCCTGGGGGGCTGTGTCGATCGCTGTTGGCTGCCACGTATCGCTGAGCGGCTCGTAACGGCCGCCCGTCTTGGTCATGGACCCGGAAGCGACGCCCCCCCAGATGATGACTTTGGAACCGGTCCAAACCGCGGTGTGGAACGCGCGGGCGAGCGGTGCGCCGCTCGTGGATGTCCCGGACCACGAATCGGCCGCTGGATCGTACTGCCCACCCGTCGCGTAATAGGTCGAGCTACCGTCCCATCCCCCCCAGACGACTGCTCGGGTTCCGGTCCAAACTGCCGTCGCGTTTTCCCGCGCGGTTGGGGCGGCCGCACCGTTCATTAGAGTCCACGTGTCGGTTGAAGGATTGTAACGAGCGCCCGACGCGAGCATATGTGAGAGTCCGAATCCGCCCCACACGATCATCTCGGAGCCGGTCCACACGGTCACGTGCGCGAACCTCGCATCCGGCGCGTCCTGGCGCGTAGGAGTCCATGAGTCTTGCGCGCAGCCTGATCCGTTGGGGACCACGAATGAGAACGGCCCCGCGGTGGCAGCGATCCGGACCGACTCGGACGGTGACCGCGACCGCCACCACGATTCGAACGGGAGCTTCACAAAGTCCACCGTCCCGATCCTGATGAAATCGGATCCGCGATCGAGGACGATCAGCAGGTGGAACCCGTCCTCGTCCTCAAACAGGCCGCTGGCCTTGTTCAGCGGAAGCTCCGTCGTTTGGAGCACGCGCCGGCTCGATCGTTCCTGGAGTGCGAACCTCGTAGCGAGCTGCGCCAGAAGCTCATCCCAGGAGTCGGCATCGAGCGTGCGGTCCCGAGATTCGCCGACGACGCCGCGGGCCGCGTTCGACCGGAGACGCCACGTGATCTCCGAGTAGGCTCCGCCGAGGTCCCTCAGGCCGGGCGCCGATTGGGCCTCGATCGCGGCGCGTACTGCGCGCGAGCGCACGGTGGCGTGAATCGTCGCATCCGTCGCGTACCAGTTGCGGATCAGCCGATCTGCAAGGATCGGACGAGCGAGACATTCGCCGATCAGCTCCGGGTCGTTTTCGAGAGATCGGAAGATCTCCAACAAGATCGAGGGGTCCCGCGTCGAGGCGGCGATGCGCGTCATCTCCGCCTGCAGCTGAGAGGCGGTTAGTGGTCGACGCCAGATCGTCGCCAGGGCACTCGACTTTCTGAGGTAGTCCTCGACCTTCGCGCGGATCGCCGAATCCGGCATGACCTCGGACAGCGGCGGCTTCGCCCCGGGGTTGTCCTTGGGCCAGATCCTGTGCCGCCAGTAGACTTCTTCGATTGCCCTCTGCGCGGCGACACGATCCTCGAACGTTAGGGTGCGGGGAGCGGCCATCGCGGCTCCCGTGCACAGACATGAGAGCGCGACCGCCAAGGTCGCGACGACCCGCTTCGGTGAGCCCATGTTCGCCCCCGCGCGCGGCTCCGGAGGACCCCCGTTCACCGGGACGCGTTGGTTTCGTGATACGCCGCTGGGCGCGCGGCGTCAATAGAGGATTGCGGAGCTACGAAGGGCCGCCGCGGCGAACCGATTCCACCAAGGAACTGGTGGATCGTCCGGCGACGAGAGGGATCGTCTCGACCCGGCCGCCATAGGCGATCACGTCCTCGGCGCCGACGATCGTCCCAACCGTGTAGTCGCCCCCCTTCACCAACACGTCGGGGCGCAGCGCGCGGATCGTTTCGAGCGGGGTGTCGTCGTCGAACACGATCACCAGATCGACGGCATCCAGGGCACCGATCACCTTGACGCGGTCGGCGGCGCCGACGAGCGGACGCTCGGGACCTTTGAGCCGGCGCACCGACTCGTCCGAGTTCAGGGCCACGACCAGGACGTCACCCAGGGCCTTGGCCCGTTCGAGGAGGTGGACGTGGCCCGCGTGGAGGAGGTCGAAGCAGCCGTTGGTGAAGACGATCCGTTTCCCCGCGCTCCGGAGGTGCTCGCAGCGCGCGACCGCCTGCGCGAGATCGACCGCCTTGGCGGTCGACCTGGAGCCCTCGGCGTCGGCGGCGATCTCGGACGGGGTCACCGCGCTCGTCCCCACCTTGGCGACCGCGATTCCCGCCGCCACGTTCGCAAGGCGCGCCGCTTCCGCGGCGTTGATCCCGGCCCCAAGTCCGAGGCCGAAGTAGGCGAGAACCGTATCGCCGGCCCCGGTCACGTCGTAGACCTCGCGCGCCCGCGCGGCGATCCGGTCGATCGGGCGCCCCTCGTGCGAGAGGATCATGCCTTCGTCCCCGAGCGTGATCAGCACGTCGCGGGCGCCGCAGGCCGCCCGGATTCGCTGGACCGCCTCGTCGAGATCGCCGTCGGTCCGCAGCGTCAGCCGCGTCGCAGCCTCGGCCTCCGCGCGATTCGGGGTGATCGCCGTGCACCCCCGGTAGAGCCCGAAGTCGAGCGACTTCGGATCGACGATCACCGGGATGCGTCCCGCCGATTGGTCGATGGTCGCGGCCAGCGTTTCGCCGGTCACGACCCCCTTGGCGTAGTCCGAAACGAGGATCGCATCCGCGCCGTCGATCGCCTTCACGAGCGCGGCCGCAAGCTTGATGCGCAATCCCTCCGCCGGAGGGGTCCGTTCCTCGGCGTCGAGCCGGAGGACGTGCTGCCCGCGCGCGACCACGCGCGTCTTCACCGTCGTGGGACGGGTGGGGTCGCGGACGATCCCGGCGACGTCGACCCCCGCCGTCGCCAGACCCTCGATCAAGAGCTTTCCGGCGGCGTCGTCCCCGATGAGCCCCACGATGCGGGCGGTCCCGCCCGCGACCGCGACGTTGTGGGCGACGTTGGCCGCCCCGCCGACCGCGTGCGAGCGGCGGCGCACCTCCACGACCGGCACCGGGGCGTCGGGTGAGATTCGGCGCGCGTCTCCCCACACGTACTCGTCCAGCATCAGGTCGCCCAGCACGACGATCCGGCGGCCGCGCATCGCGGCCAGGAGCGCGTTGATCCGCTCCAGGCTCATCACGCGGGAAGCTCGCTCTCGACCAGCTCGGAGAGCAGGTGGAGGAGGGTGATGTGGGCCTCCTGGATCCTCGGGGTTTCATCCGACGGGGCGCGGATGATCAGGTCGGCGTGCTCGTCCATGCGCCCCGGATTCTTCCCGGAGAACGCGATCGTGGTCGCTCCCGCGGCGCGCCCCGCGGCCAACGCCCGCGACACGTTTTCGGAATTGCCGCTCGTCGAGAGCGCGACGACGACGTCACCCTTGCGAGCCAGCGCCTGAACTTGCCGCGCGAAGATCTCGGCGAAACCGTAGTCGTTTCCCACCGCGGTCAGGATCGAGGTGTCGGTCGTCAGCGCGATCGCGGCGCACGCGGGCCGCTCGCGCCGGTACCGGCCGACCAGCTCCGCCGCGAAGTGCTGGGCGTCGGCCGCGCTCCCCCCGTTGCCGCAGACGAGGATGCGGCCACCGTCGGAAAGCGTCTTCCGCATCGCTCGCGCGGCGGCTTCAAGCGGGCTCGTGTCCATGCCGCACAAAGCTTCCGCCACCGCCCGATGGGCCGCGAGCTCCCGTTCGATGGTCCGCTTCATCGGCGTAGGATTGACGATCGCCCGGTCGAGCGTCAACTCGGGCCGCGCTCATCCGGCGCGAGGTGCGCGACGATCGCGCGCCGGACGTGCTCGCTCAGCCCCTCGGTGTCGTCCGGGGCGTAGAGCGCGACGTCGATGGGGGTTTCGAAGGTGACCGTCACGGGTCCCGGGGTCACCACCATCGAGCGCGGCCGGACCACCTTCCCGGTTCCCGAGATGGAGACGGGGACCACGGGGACCCCCGCGCGGAGCGCCAGGTGGAACGCCCCCTTCTTGAAGGGGGCCAGCTTCCCGTCACGGCTGCGGGTCCCCTCGGGGAAGAGGATCACCGACGCGCCCGCTCGGATCGTCTCCGCCGCCTTCTGGAGGCTCTCCACCGCGGCCCGGCGGTCCTTGCGGTCGATCGGGATGAAACCGGCCACGATCATCGCCTGGCCGAGCACGGGGATCCAGAAGACCGACCGCTTCGACACGAATCGCGTCGTGTCGGGGAGAGCCGCGGTGAGCACCCAGATGTCGAGGGCCGAAAGATGATTCGCCAGGAAGATCCGGGGCGCTCTCCCGCTCGCGTGCTCGAGCCCGCGATACACCGGCTTGATTCCCATCGCCCAGAACTGGAGCCGCGACCAGACCCGGCCCAGGCGGAAGACGATGTCCGGGCGGCGGGTCAGTCCCCCGGCGACGATCGCCACGAGGCCGAGGATCGTCGTGGAGACGATGAAGGTGGCGGCGGAGAGGAGCCCACGGAGCATGCGGCGCGGGAGTATAGCCGCGCCGCGGCGGGCTCCTGGTAGCATCCGCGCCGATGAATCGCGACATCCCGGCCGAGGCCCCGTGGCGCATGCTCGGGCGCGTCATGGGGGCCGGCGCCCTCTTCGACGGCGCCTTCGCGCTGGCGATCCTGGGACCCACGCGTCTGGCGGCGAGCCTGCTCGGGCTCACCGTGCCGGCGGACCCGTTCTACCTGTACCTGAACGGGGTGCTTCTACTCCTCCTGGCCGGGCTGTACGCGCTGCCGGCCGTGGATCCGAAGCGGTATCACCGGGTGGCGCCCGTCTCGGCCGCCGGGCGGTTTCTCGGGTTCGCGCTGTTCGTCTGGGGATGGTCGGGAGGACGCCCCGCCGCTTTCCTGGCGCTCGGGGCGGCCGACCTCGGGATCGGAGGGCTGACGCTGTGGGCGTGGGCGAGCACCCGGCGTGTCGCGCCAAGTGTCTGAAACCATTGATCCTTGACCCGCCCTCGGCCGGTCCCTATGCTTCCTGAGCGCGATGAACGGTCTGTTGCGGTCGTGGCTCACCGAGCTCGGGGGGATGGCGGTTCTGGCCGGGGGCACGCTCCGGCAGGCCCTGCGCCCTCCGTTCGAACGGCGCCTTTGGCTGGACCAGCTCTTTCAGCTCGGGGTGCAATCGCTGACGATCACGAACGTCACCCTCCTGTTCACGGGGATGGTGCTCGCGGTTCAGACCGCCTACTCCCTCTCGTCCTACGGAGGGACCTCGTTCGTCGGCAACCTGTTGAGCCTCGCGATCGTGCGCGAGCTGGGACCGGTTCTGACCGCGCTGATGGTGGCGGGAAGGGTCGGAGCGGGAATCACAGCCGAGATCGGATCGATGACCGTCACCGAGCAGGTCGATGCGCTCCGGGTACTCGCCGCGAGCCCGACCAAGAAGCTCGTCGTCCCGCGCGTCGGTGCCTTGGTGATCGCCCTGCCGCTCCTGACCGTCCTCGCCGACGTCGTCGGCCTCTTCGGCGGCATGGTGATGGCGGTCAGCGAGATCGGTCAGTCCCGGGCCTACTTCGTCAGCCACGTCCTGCTCGCGATTACCGTTCACGACGTCACCAGCGGGGTCGGCAAGACGTTCTTCTTCGCGTTCTTCATCGGCATCATCGCCTGCTACAACGGGCTGGCGGCGACGGGTGGGGCCGACGGCGTCGGGAGGGCGACGACCAACACGGTGGTGGTGGCGTCGATCGCGGTGATCGTGTCGGATTTCTTCCTGACGAAGATCTTCCTCTTCTTCTGAGGCGACGATGGCGGCTCCCTTTCTTCGATTCGTCGGTGTCCACAAGAGCTTCGACGGGAAAGAGGTCCTGCGCGGGGTCGATCTGGACGTCCGGGAGGGGGAGACCTGCGTCGTCCTCGGGGGGAGCGGCTCCGGCAAGTCGGTCCTGATCCGCCACGCCGTCGGGCTCCATCGTCCGGATGCCGGGGAGGTCTGGGTGGACGGGACCGAGATCTCGGGCCTCGACGAGGAGGAGCTCTTGGACACCCGGAAGAAAGTCGGGATGCTCTTCCAGGCGGGCGCCCTGTTCGATTCGATGACGGTCCGGGACAACGTCGGATTCGCGCTCGAGGAGCACACGACGTGGGACGACGACAAGGTGCTCGCGCGTGTCCTCGAGGTCCTGAAGCTGGTGGAGCTCGACGGCGTGCTCGAGCTGATGCCCGCCGACCTGTCCGGAGGGATGCGCAAGCGCGTCGCGCTCGCGCGCGCGATCGCGCTCGCCCCGCGGGCGATCCTCTACGACGAGCCGACCACGGGGCTCGATCCGATCACCGCGAACACGATCAATCACCTGATCCGGAGCCTCCAGGCGAAGCTCGGGGTGACCTCGATCGTCGTCACGCACGACATCCTCTCGGCCTTCACGGTCGGAGACCGGATCGCGTTCCTCCAGGACGGTAAGATCCTGTTCCACGGAACCGTCGACGAGGCGAAGTCGGCGCCGGTCCCGCTCCTTCGAAACTTCTTGCAGGGAGGCGGCTATGCCTAAGTCCTCGGGGCGCGAAGCGACGGTCGGGGCCTTCGTCGCCATGGCCCTGATCGTCCTCGCCGTCGGGATCATGGCGGTCGGGGGGGAGTCCCGGCTGTTCTCCCGCAAGGCGACCTACCGCGCCGTCCTGCCGTCCACGGATGGGCTGATCGTGGGCTCCCCCGTCAAGATGGCGGGGGTCCAGGTCGGAACCGTGACCGCGCTGCATCTGCCGACCGACCCGGGAGCTTCGGGAATCGAGGTGTCGATGGGCGTCCAGCAGGTCTACGCCTCCCGGGTCCGCAAGGGCTCGCAGGTCTCGCTCAAGTTCCTCCAGTATCTGTCGGGGGAGAAATACATCGAGCTGACCCCGGGAGAGCCCGGCCAGCCGGAGCTTCCCGACGGGGAGATCCTCCCGTCGGCGGGGGGGAGCCGGATCTTCGAGCAGGGCGAGGACATCGCGGACAACCTCAACGCGATCACGATCTCGCTCAAGGAGATCCTCGAGCCGTTGCAGAAGGGGGAGGGGCTCCTAGGACAGGCGATCCAGAATCCCGATTTCGGGAAGGAGAGCCTCGCCGCGCTCCAGCAGACGCTCAAGAACATCGAGGCGGTCACGGGGCAGATCCGGAACGGCGAGGGGATGGCGGGACGTCTGATCAACGATCGCACGCTCGGGGCCAAGCTCGACGACCTCGGGAAGGCGATCACGTCGATCTCGACCGTCCTCGAGTCGGCGGCCAAGGGGGAGGGGCTGGTGGGCGATGTCCTGAAGAAGGACGGCACCTCGCAGCAGGCGGTCGTCGATCTCCGAGACGCCGCGGCGTCGTTGAAGCGGGTCGCGGCGCGGCTCGACTCGACCGACGGGCTCGTCGGCAAGATCCTGAACGATCCCGCCTACTCGAACGCCGTCGCCTCGAAGCTCCAGGAGACCGTGACCAACCTCGCCGAGATCACGCGGAAGATCAACGAGGGGAGCGGCACCCTCGGCGCGCTCGTCAACGATCGCACCCTCTACGATTCGGCGGAGGACGTGATCACGGGGGTGAACGACAGCAAGTTCGCCCGTTGGATGCTCCGCCACTACCAGAAGAAGGGGATCGAGGCGCCGCCTCCACCGGAGCCCTCCGCTCCCAAGCCCTGACCCGGGCCGCCTTGGCGATCGCCCGGCCCGTTCCTATATTGTCCGGCCGTACACCCCACGACTCTCCGGGAGACACGCATGCCGTCGAACGCCCATTTCCTCGCGCTGGAGCGCAAGATCACCGGTCGGACCGCGAAGCTCGGCATCGTCGGGCTCGGCTACGTGGGCCTGCCGCTGGCCGTTGAGTTCGCCCACGCCGGATTCAAGGTCGTCGGCATCGACGTCGACCCGCGGAAGGTCCGGTCGGTGAACTCCGGCACGTCTCACATCGAGGACGTCACGACCGAGACCCTGCGGCCCCTGGTGAAGAAGGGGTTGATCCGGGCGCAGTCGAACTACGCCGGGTGCGGGAAGCTCGACGCGATCCTGATCGCCGTCCCCACGCCGCTCCGGAAGACGAAGGACCCCGACATCTCGTACATCGTGGCGTCCCTCGATGCGATTGCCCCCCAGGTGCGCGCCGGCCAGCTGATCATCCTCGAGTCGACGACCTACCCGGGCACGACCGAAGAGGTGATGCGGCCGCAGCTCGAGGCCTCGGGCTTGCGCGTGGGGAAGGAGATCTTCCTCGCCTTCTCCCCCGAGCGGGTCGATCCCGGAAACCCCGTCTACCAGACCAAGAACACGCCCAAAGTCGTCGGGGGATCGACGCCCCTGTGCACCAAGGCGGCCGCCCTCCTGTACGGCCAGGCGATCGAGCACGTGCACCCGGTGACGTCGACCCAGGCCGCCGAGATGATCAAGCTCTTGGAGAACACCTTTCGCGCGGTGAACATCGGGCTCGTGAACGAGATCGCGCTGATGTGCGAGAAGCTCGAGCTCGACGTCTGGGAGGTCATCGACGGCGCCGCGACCAAGCCGTTCGGCTTCATGCGCTTCTACCCCGGGCCCGGCATCGGCGGGCATTGCATCCCGCTCGACCCTCACTACCTCGCCTGGAAGCTCCGGACGCTGAACTACTCCGCCCGCTTCATCGAGCTGGCCTCGGAGATCAACGGCCACATGCCGGAGGTCGTCGTGCGCCGCGCGGGGGCGATGCTGAACGGCGCCAAGAAATCGGTGAACGGCGCGTCCATCTTCGTCCTCGGCGTCGCCTACAAGAGGGATACGGGGGACACCCGGGAGTCCCCGGCGCTCGACGTGATCCGCCTGCTGCAGGAGGAAGGCGCCAAGGTCGCCTTCCACGACCCGTATTCCGAGACGGTCCGCTTCGAAGGGGGGAACGTCCAGAAGGTGACGCCGCTCAACGCGAGGACGCTCGCCGCCGCGGACCTGGTCGTGATCGTCACCGACCACACGGTCTACGATTACCCGATGATCGTGCGCCACTCCCGCCGCGTCCTCGACACGCGGAACGCCACCCGCAACGTGAAGGGCGGCCGCGCGAAGGTCGAAAAACTCTAGGCGCGCGAGTCGATCTCATGGAAACGATTCTCGTCACGGGCGGAGCCGGCTTCATCGGCTCGCATCTCGTCGACCGCCTCCTGGCCGACGGGCGAAGGGTCGTGGCCCTGGACAACTTCGACGGCTTCTACCCCGCGGAGATCAAGGAGCGGAACCTCGCCGCCGCCTCGCGGCATCCGGCCTTCCGGCTCGTGCGAGGGGACATCCGCGATCGCGACGCGGTGGAGGCGAGCCTCTCGCCGGGCCCGGTCGCCGCGGTCGTTCACCTGGCGGCACGCGCCGGGGTCCGGCCGTCGATCGAGCAGCCCGAGCTCTACGTGTCGGTCAACCTGGACGGCACCGCGCGCCTGCTCGAGGCGGCCCGGCGGCACGGCGTGGGGACGTTCGTCTTCGGGTCGTCGTCCTCCGTGTACGGCAACAATGAGAAGGTGCCCTTCGCCGAAGACGACCCCGTGGACCGACCGATCTCGCCCTACGCCGCGACCAAGCGCGGCGGGGAGCTGCTCGCGCACACGTACCATCATCTGTTCGGGGTGAACGTCGCGTGCCTGCGCTTCTTCACGGTCTTCGGTCCCCGCCAGAGGCCCGATCTCGCGATCCACAAGTTCGCGCGGCTGATGGCCGACGGGAACCCCGTTCCGGTGTTCGGGGACGGGACCAACGGACGCGACTACACGTACGTCGAGGACATCGTCGAGGGGATCGTCCGCGCCACCGCCCGCATCCGGGGGTTCCGGATCTGGAACCTCGGCGGTTCGGCGCCGGTCCTCTTGAACGACCTCGTGGCGAAGCTGGCGCAGGGCTTGGGTGTGACGCCCCGGCTCGACCGCCTTCCCCGCCAGCCCGGGGACGTGGACCGGACGTGGGCGGACATCGCGCGAGCGGGCGCCGACCTCGATTGGGCCCCGCGAACCGGTTTCGACGCGGGGCTCGCACGTTTTCTCGAATGGTTCCGGAGCGAGCGGGTCGGCAGCCAAGCGCCGCCATCCGCCGGGAGTGCGTCATGAACATCACCGTCGTCGGCACGGGCTACGTCGGACTCGTCACCGGGGCCTGCTTCTCCGAGTTCGGCAACCACGTCGTCTGCGTCGACAGCAACCCCGAGAAGATCGCGATGCTGAATCGGGGCGAGATGCCGATCTACGAGCCGGGCCTGGACGACGTCGTCCTGAGAAACGTCAAGGCCGGCCGGCTCCAGTTCACGACCGACCTCGCCTCTTCCGTCGAGAGCTCGCTGGTCGTGATCATCGCGGTCGGAACCCCGCAGGGGGACGACGGACACGCCGACCTCCAGTACGTTCGAGGGGTCGCGACCGAGATCGCGGATCACCTGAACTCGTACAAGGTCGTGGTCACGAAGAGCACGGTTCCGGCGGGCACGGGCCGGATGGTGCGGGAGATCATCGAGGCCCGGCGGAAGGACCCTCATCCGTTCTCCGTCGCCTCGAACCCGGAGTTCTTGCGGGAAGGATCGGCGATCGAGGATTGCCTGCGGCCGAACCGGGTCGTCCTGGGGTGCGAGGACGAGACCGCGGCCGCGATCCTCAAGGACCTCTACCGGCCGCTCTACCTCATCGAGACCCCGGTCCTGGTCACCAGTGTCGTGACCGCCGAGGTGATCAAGTACGCCTCGAACGCGTTCCTGGCGACGAAGATCTCCTTCATCAACGAGATGGCCGACCTGTGCGAGGGCGTCGGCGCGGACGTGCACGACGTCGCGCGGGGCATGGGCCTCGACCAGCGGATCGGCAAGAAGTTCCTCCACCCCGGCCCCGGCTACGGCGGCTCGTGCTTCCCGAAGGACACGCGCGCGATTCTCGAGGTCGGCCGCGCGGTCGGCGTCCCGCTGAAGATCGTCGAGTCGACGATCGAAGTGAACGAGGGGCGGATCCCGACCTCGCTGGCGAAGATCCGCGCCGCGCTCGGCGGGTCGGCGAAGAGAAAGACCGTCGGACTGCTCGGCCTGACGTTCAAGCCGAACACCGACGACCTCCTGGAGTCTCCCGCGATGCGCATCCTCGCGGGCCTCCTCGAGGAGGGGGCGACGATCCAGGCGTTCGACCCCGTGGGCATGACGCTGGCCGCGCAGAACCCCCGGCCCGGGGTGAGGTTCTGCGAGGACGAATACGCCGCCGCCAAGGGGGCGGACGTCTTGGTCGTGGCCACCGAGTGGAATCAGTTCCGGGCACTCGATCTCGACCGGCTGAAGGCCGGACTCAAATCTCCGGTCATCGTCGACCTGCGCAACGTGTACGATCCCGCGACGATGCGCGCGCGGGGGTTCCGCTACACCTGCGTCGGGAGGTCCTGATGGCGTTGTTCCTGGTCACCGGGGGCGGCGGCTTCATCGGATCGAACCTGGTCGAGGCGATTCTCGGCCGGGGCGAGAGCGTGCGCGTCATCGACAACTTCGCGACGGGGCGGCGTCAGAATCTCGAGCCCGCCTCCCGCTGGGCGGAGGCCGGCCGCGGCCGCTTCGAGCTCGTCGAGGCGGACATCCGGGACCTCGAGAGGTGCCGCAAGGCGGTGGAGGGATGCGATTACGTGCTGCACCAGGCGGCCATCCCCTCGGTGCAGCGATCGGTGCGGGACCCGCTCACCACGAACGCGGTCAACGTCACGGGGACGCTGAACCTCCTGGTCGCCGCGCGCGACGCGAAGGTCCGCCGCTTCGTCATGGCGTCCTCCTCGTCCCTCTACGGAGAGAGCGAGACGCTTCCGAAGGTCGAGACGATGGCTCCGGCGCCGATCTCCCCGTATGGCCTCCAGAAGCTCGCGGGGGAGACGTACCTCGGGATCTTCCACAGGCTCTACGGCACTCCGACCGTGGCCCTCCGGTACTTCAACGTCTTCGGCCCGCGCCAGGATCCCGGGAGCGAATACTCCGCGGTCATCCCGAAGTTCATCGCGGCGATCAAGGCGGGGAAGCGGCCGACGATCTACGGTGACGGCGAGCAGACGCGCGATTTCACCTACATCGACAACGTCGTCGCGGCCAATCTCGCGGCCTGCGCCGCCGGCCCCGCGGCGCAGGGCGGCGCCTACAACATCGCCTGCGGGGAGCGGATCAGCTTGAACGATCTCGTCCGGATCCTGGCCGGCTTCGCGGGTCGCGCGGTCGCTCCCGAATACGCGGACCACCGCCCCGGGGACATCAAGCACTCGCTCGCGGGCATCGACAAGGCCCGCTCGCTTCTCGGGTTCGACCCGAAGGTGACGGTGCCGGACGGGCTGAAGCGGACGTGGGACGCGCTGTAGCGGCACCCCGTCGCGGTGCTGCGGCGCCCGACTCGCTCCACGTCGTTCTCCTCGCCGGGGGAAGCGGATCCCGCTTCTGGCCGATGAGCCGGAGGAAGCGGCCGAAGCAGTTCCTCGAGCTCGGCGGGACGGCCTCCCTTCTCCGGCGGAGCTGGGATCGCGCGAGGGCGCTGGCGCCGGCCTCTAGGATCTGGGTCGTCGTGCCGCGGGCGCTCGCCTCCGCGGTTCGACGCGAGCTGCCGGCGTTGCGAGCGATCAACCTCGTGGTCGAGCCGTCGGCTCGCGACACCGGCCCCGCGGTCGCGCTGGCGTGCGCGGCCGTGGAGCGCCGCGACCCGAACGCCGTCATCGCCGTGTTCCCGACCGATCACGTGATCCGGGACCGGCGCGCGCTCGTGCGCGCCGTTCGCACGGCCGTGGGGGCCGCCTCCAAGGGGGCCCTCGTGTGTCTCGGCATCGAGCCCGACCGGCCGAGCACCGGGTTCGGGTACCTGCGGCTGGCGGCCGCCCGTCGCGGTCTCGGGGCGATTCCGGTCAAAAAGTTCATCGAGAAGCCCGACGCTCCCCGCGCGCGCCGCTTCGTCCGGAGCCGCCGTTACGTCTGGAACAGCGGCATCTTCGTCTTCACGGCGGGCGCTTTCTTCGAAGAGCTCCGCCGGGTCGCTCCCGCGCTCCACGCGGCGGCGAAGGCGATCGGAGCCGGTCGGCCGCGGGCCTGGTCCCGCGCGCCCCGCGTCTCGATCGACCGCGCGCTGATGGAAAAGGCCGCGCGCGTGGTCGCCGTTCCGCTCGACGCAGGCTGGGACGACGTCGGGTCCTGGGACGCCGCGGTGCGCCTCGCCGGCCGCTCGGAGGGGCGACGCGGCGGGACCGTGCTGGTGGACAGCGCCGGGAGCGTCGTCTTCGGCCGGCGGCGCGTCATCGCCGTCCTGGGGGTTCCGGGGATCGTGGTCGTCGATACGCCGGACGCGCTCCTGATCGCCTCGCGCACGGAAGCGGAGCGGGTCAGGGAGGTCGTCGCGGAGCTTCGGCGGCGCGGACGCGGCCACGCGCTGTGACCGGCGCGCGCTGCCACCGATGATAATCTGACCGGCTCATGAAGCAGCTCTTTCAGGATCCCAAGGCCGGGACGATTCAGGTCGTCGAGCTTCCCGAGCCTGCGCTGCGGCCGGGGACCCTCCTGGTGCAGAACGCCTTTTCCGTGATCTCGCCGGGGACCGAGCGCAACGCGGTCTCCGCCGCTCGCGACTCCTACCTGAAGACGGCGCGAGCCCGTCCCGATCTCGTTCGGCGGGTGCTCGACTCCGTGAAGCGCGACGGCGTCCTGGCGGCCTATCGCAAGGTTCAGGCGAAGCTCTCCGAGCCCCAAGCGCTCGGGTACTCGTCCGCGGGTGTCGTGACCGCGGTGGCGCCGGGCGCCTCCGATCAGTTCCGCGTCGGGGACCGCGTCGCCTGCTGCGGCGCCGGGGTCGCGAGCCACGCCGAGGTCGTGTGCGTGCCGGTGAACCTCGCGGCCCGCGTTCCGGACGGCGTCCCGCTCGACGACGCCTCGTTCGCCACGCTCGGCGCGATCGCGCTCCACGGAGTCCGGCAAGCCGACCCGTCGCTCGGCGATCGTGTCGCGGTCATCGGCTGCGGCCTCCTGGGCCTGCTCGCCGTCCAGATCCTCCGCGCCGCCGGCGCGCACGTGGCCGCGTTCGACCTCGACGCCGGCCTCGTGGAGCGAGCCAAGGGGCTCGGCGCCGCGGCCGGAATCGCCGGCGGGACCGACGACCAGGTCCAGGCCGCCCTCGCCTGGACCGAGGGGGTCGGCGTCGACGCGGTGATCGTGACGGCCGCGAGCTCGACCGACGCGCCGATGGTCGCCGCCGCCGGAATGTGCCGGGACCGCGGTCGGGTCGTCGCGTTGGGGTTCGTCCCGTTCGGCCTCCCCCGCGAGATCGCCTACGCCAAGGAGCTCGAGCTCCGCATCTCGAGGTCGTACGGACCGGGACGGTACGACGCCGGCTTCGAGGAGAAAGGGATCGACTACCCGATCGGCTACGTTCGATGGACCGAGACGCGCAATCTCGAAGCGTTTCTGGAGCTCTTGCGCGACGGCCGCGTGGTCGTCGCTCCGCTGATCACCCATCGCCTGGGCCTCGATGACGCGCCGAAGGGATACGACGCGCTCGTCGCGGGCGGGCCGCGTCCGCTCGGTATGGTGATCGGTTACCCCACGCAGCCTCCGCCTCTTCGAAACGCGGCGGCGCGCGCCCCGGGCCCCGCGCTTCCGGCGGGCCCGTTCGCCGGCGACATCGGGGTCGGGTTCATCGGCGCCGGAGCGTTCGCCCGGGCCGTCCTCCTCCCCGCATTCGCCAAGGCGTCGGGCGTGCGGATGGCTCGTGTCGCGACCGCGCACGGGCTGACCGCGCACGACGCCCAGCGGAAGTTCGGCTTCGCTGCGATCGGGACCGACGCGGCGGAGGTTCTGGCCGACCCGGCGGTCCACCTGGTGTGCATCGCGACGCGGCACGACGCGCACGCCGGGCTCGTCGCCCGGGCGCTCGACGCCGGAAAGCACGTCTTCGTCGAGAAGCCGCTCGCGATCGACGAGGACGGCCTGCGTCGGGTCGAAGAAGCGGCGGGGCGGAGCGGGGCGGTCCTCCTCGTCGGGTTCAACCGCCGGTTCGCGCCGATGGCCAAGGCGGTCCGCGAGGCCCTCGCCGGGCGCGGGCCGATCGCGATGACCTATCGCGTCAACGCGGGACCGCTCCCCGCGGGGCACTGGCTCAACGACCCCGAGGTCGGTGGCGGGCGGATCATCGGTGAGGGGTGCCACTTCGTCGATCTCTTGAGCTTTTTGACCGGAGACGTGGCGCTCGAAGGGGTCCGGGCGCGACCCCTCGGCCGGCCGCGGGGACCTGCCGAGAACGTCGCGATCGAGCTCGCCTTCGCCGATGGGAGCGTCGGCCAGATCCTCTACACGTCGCGCGGCGCCGGCGGCCTCGGAAAGGAGCGCTTCGAGGCGCATGCGGGGGGCGTGTCGGCCGTGGTCGAGGACTACCGCGCGGGCACCATCTGGAACGGATCCCGGAAGACGAGTCCGGGCGCGCCGGGCAAGGGCCACGCGCAGGAAATCGCCGCCCTCCTGGCGGCGGTGCGCTCGGGCGGGCCGGCGCCGATCCCTCGACGGGTGCTGTTCGAGGTCACCCGCGCCACCTTCGACGTCCACGCCGACATGCGCGGCGAGCGGCGCGATCGGGAAGCCTCGGAGATCTGATGGCCACGCCGCAGCGGTTCCGGCCGCGGGCCCTGATGGGGCTCGTCCTCGCCGCTCTCGTCTCCGGCGGGAGAGTGCGAGCTCAGGAAAACCAGCTGCCGCCGCCGGCCGCGGTCGAAGGCATCCCGGCCGGACCTTGCTATCTGACCCCCTTCCTCGGTCTCGGCGTGTCGTACGAAACGAACCCCTTTTACCAGCCGGTGTCGAAGAGCGACGTGATCACGCGCGCCAACCTGGCCCTGGGCGCGATGTTCCCGTTCCACAAGAGCTACTTCCGCGTCGGTTACGACGGTCTGTTCCGCCGGTTTGCGCAGACGACCGTCACCAACACGGATTCGAGGGACGTGCTGGGTGAGCTGTCGCTCCTGTTCGGTACGTTCGACAGGCTCGTGGCCTTCGCGAACGAAACCTCCGGCGCCTCCGAAGCCCTCAAGTTCGACGGCGGAGAAACGACCTACGACGGGACGCCGTTCCACTACGCTAACTACACCGTCGGCGCCGAGCGGGCCGTGCCGGGGCACCTCGGGTACCAGGCGACGGCCACGTGGAACCGATTGAATTTCGATCAGACGGACGTGAGCTTCTTCGAATTCCACGGCTACGATGCCACGCTCGACGCTCGCGTTCCCCTCTCGTCGGACCTGTGGGTCGTCGCCGGCGCGGCGGTCCGCCGCTACGACCACGTCAGGGCGGACGATCCGACGAGATCGGTCTACAGGCAGGAACACTCGAACACGATTCGCGGCGGGGTGGAAGGCATCCTGGCGAGCGGGAAGAGCTATCACGCGATACTCGGTTACGACGTCGCCCAATACCCGGGCGGCGCGGGTTCGGACTTCAAGGGGCTCGTGGCGGACGGCGCGATCGATCTCGAGGTCGGACCGTCCACGACAGTCTCGGTCTTCGCCAGCCGCCGCCGCTGGTCGTCGTTCTACGGCGACAACAATTACTACCTCGCGAGCGTCGTGGGGTCGTCCGCCCTGCACCGCTGGTCGAGCGGAAGCGAGGTCGGCGGGACGCTCGAGGGAGGACAGTCCGTCTACCCGGATCCGGTGTCGATAGCCGCCGGCGGCCCGCGGCGCCGGGACCTGGTGTTCGGCGCGCGCGCGCACGGGACCTGGGCGTTCGCCCGTTACTGCGGACTTCGGCTCACCTACGAGGCTCAGTTCCGGCATAGCAACGCGACCGGGGTGGACTACGACGCGCAAACGTTCGGGCTGGAGCTGGTCTTCGGGTGGCGTTGACCCCGCCGGGGCGCCCGGGCTGGCAAAAAGCGCGGTGTCTCCGTACCTTGACGGGGATACGGTGAATTTGGACCCCGTACGGAGAATCGCGTGCGGGGCGAGGTGACGGCGCGGCGATGGGCTCGAAAATCCTGGGAATCTCGGCGTACTACCACGACAGCGCGGCCTGCCTCGTCGTGGACGGCCGCCTCGTCGCCGCGGCCCAGGAAGAGCGCTTCACCCGGAAGAAGCACGACTTCAACTTTCCGTCGAACGCCGCGGCGTACTGTCTTCGCGAGGGGGGGCTGGCCGATGCCAACGCCCTCGACTTCGTCGTCTTCTACGACAAGCCGCTCCTGAAGTTCGAGCGCCTGCTCGAGACCTACACGGCCACCGCCCCGTTCGGCATCCGGTCGTTCATCAAGGCGATGCCCCTCTGGTTGAAGAAGAAGCTGTGGATGAGCGAGGACATCGCCGACGAGCTCGATTACGACGGCAAGATCCTGTACACGGAGCACCACGAGTCCCACGCGGCGAGCGCGTTCTTTCCGTCGCCGTTCGAGAAGGCGGCGATCCTGACGATCGACGGCGTGGGCGAATGGGCGACCGCGAGCGTGGGGATCGGGGAAGGAAACCGGATCCGGCTCCTCAAGGAGATCCACTTCCCGCATTCCCTGGGGCTGCTCTACTCGGCGTTCACCTACTTCACCGGGTTCAAGGTCAACAGCGGCGAGTACAAGCTCATGGGGCTGGCACCCTACGGCGAGCCGCGCTACGTGGACGCGATCCTCGGCCACCTGGTGGACCTCAGGGACGACGGCTCGTTCAAGCTCAACATGAAGTACTTCGACTACTGCGCGGGCCTGACGATGACGAACCGGCGGTTCGAGAAGCTCTTCGACGGGCCGCCGCGTAGGGCCGAGGCGAAGCTCACGCAGCGCGAGATGGACCTCGCGGCGTCGATCCAGGTCGTCACCGAAAAGGCGATGTTGGGGATGGCGCGCTTCGCCCACGAGCAGACCGGTTGCGACAACCTGTGCCTGGCGGGCGGCGTCGCGCTCAACTGCGTCGGAAACGGCAAGATCCTCCGCGACGGCCCGTTCCGGAACGTGTGGATCCAGCCCGCCGCGGGGGACGCGGGGGGCGCGCTGGGGGCCGCGCTGTTCGTCCATCATCAGCTCCTCGGAGGTCCCCGCGTCGTCGACGGCAAGCACGATCTCCAGCGCGCCACGCTTCTGGGGCCGTCCTTCAGCGACGATGCGATCGGGACCTTCATCGCGGCGAACGGGATCAAGGCGCAGCGCATCGACGACGAGGCGGCGCTTTGCGACCGTGTCGCGGACCTGATGACCCGGGACGCCGTCGTCGGCTGGTTCCAAGGCCCCATGGAATTCGGGCCGCGCGCGCTCGGCGGCCGATCGATCATCGGCGACGCGCGAAGCCGTCAGATGCAGTCGGTGATGAACTTGAAGATCAAGTTCCGGGAGTCGTTCCGGCCGTTCGCCCCGTCCGTCATGCGGGAGAAGCTCGCCGAGTACTTCGACATGGACGCGGACAGCCCCTACATGCTCCTGGTGGCGCCGGTGAGCGGGTCCAGGCGGCTGCCGGTGGACGACAACGGCCACGTCGGCCTGGACAAGCTCAAGCAGATTCGCTCGGTGATCCCCGCGATCACCCACGTCGATTACTCGGCGCGGGTCCAGACGGTGTCCCGCGAGGACAACCCGCGGTACCACCGGCTCATCCAGAGCTTCTTCGAGAAGACCGGATGCCCGGTAATCGTCAACACGTCGTTCAACGTCCGGGGCGAGCCGATCGTCTGCACGCCGGAGGACGCCTACCGCTGCTTCACCCGCACGAACATGGACTTTCTCGTGCTCGGCTCCTGGCTGATCGACAAGAAGGAACAGAACATCCCACCGATCGACACGTCGTGGATGAAGGAATTCGAGCTCGACTAGGGGACCGGCTGATGGCACGGAAGAAGTATTCGGAGGCGAGGGAGGCGCGGCGCTTCGGCGTGATCCTCGCGATCTTGCTGCTGGCCTTGGCGTCGTTCTCGCTGTGGCGGGGCCACATCGGCCGCGCCGGATCGGTGGCGGCGATCGCGGTTCTCTCGGTGGTGCTGCCGTTTATCGCGCCGAAGCTTTGGCTCGAGGCCTTCCGGCTCTGGATGAAGCTGGCCGAGGGGCTCTCGTGGGTGATGACGCGGGTGATCCTGACCACCTTCTTCTACCTCGTGCTGACCCCGGTGGGTCTGTTCTTGCGCTTGATCCGAAACGACTTGCTCGACCGACGCTTCAGGGACGGCAGGCCGACGTACTGGAAGGACAAGGAACCCGTCGAACCGACGCTGGAACGCTACGCGAAGAGGTTCTGAGGAGACGACACCATGAGCCGTCTTTCGATCGTGGGGGAATTCTGGGACTTCCTGCGGCAGCGGAAAAAGCTCTGGCTGATGCCGATCGTCATGCTCCTGCTGGTCCTGGGGTTGGTGATCGTCCTGACGGCCAAGAGCGCTCTCGCGCCGTTCATCTACACGCTATTCTAGGAGTCTGGCGGGCTCCGCTCCGGAGAGCGCAGCGAGGGGAGGGTTCGTGACGCCGCGGGCGGTCGCGTTCTGGATTGTGGCCGTCCTGATCGGCGCCGCGGCGCTCGCGTTCGGGGCCGTCGAGAACTGGTCGGGGGCGTGGCTTCGGTTCGGGGCCGCCGCGGCGTTCGCCGCCGCGGTCTGGAGCGACGACCCGCGCGAGCTGTTCCGCGGCCGCGCGTTCGTCGTCTCGCTGCCGGTGGCCCTGTTCATCGCCTGGGGCCTCGTTCAAAGCCTGCCGCTTCCACCGGCGGTCGTGCGCGTGCTCTCCCCGCGGACAGCGCGGATCCAGGCCGAGACGCTTCCAGCGGGGGGCGGAACGGCGCTGCCGTCGTTCCTGCTCGCGCAAGCCGAAAAGCGCGGGGTCACGATCGAGCCGGGGGCGACGTTGCCACCCGGGCCCGACGACCCGGGAAGCCGCCCCGCCCGATCGGGCCTGTCGGTCAATCCGGGCGCCACGCGGCGCGCCTGCCTCGCATGGCTCACCCCACTCCTCCTCATGTTGGCCGCGGAGCGGCTGTCGCGCGATTCCGCGACGAGGTACCGATTGCTCTGGGCTGTCGCAGGGTGGACAGGGGTGCTCGGCGCCATCGCCGTGGCCCAAAAGGTAGACTGGAACGGCCGCCTCCTGTGGATCCGGGAGTCGTCGTCCGATTCGGCGCCGCTCGGTCCGTTCGTCAACCCCAACCACTTCGCCGGCTACATCGAGCTCGGCGTTCTCGTCGTCTTCGGTCTCGTGCTGGCGATCCTCGGCGGGGCGGGCGCCGGTCCGTCCCGTGCGGACGTCCGTGCGGCGCTCCTGGACCGCGCCTGGGCCCTGCCCCGGCTGCTGATCCTCGGCTCGGCCGCTGTCCTCGGACTCTGCGGCTTGGTCCTCTCGGGCTCGCGCGGCGGCGCGATCTCCCTCTTCGCCGGGATCGTGGTTCTCCTGCCGTTCGGGCGGCTCCGGGCCTGGCTCCCGGCGGCGGTGGCCATCGTTTTGGCGGTCGGTTTGGCGGTGGGGCTTTCGAGCTGGCTCGGCCAGGAAGAGCGCACGCTCCAGACCGCGTTCTTCGCCGAGGGCACGAATGACCCTTCGCTCGCGGCACGATCGGACATCTGGGGCCGGACATGGCGCATTCTTCTCGATCACCCCGTGACGGGGACCGGCCTGGGGACGTTTCCATCGGCCTATGCGTCGTACGATCGTGAGGGGGAGTGGCTCGGCACCGCGCAGGCCCACAACGACTACCTTCAGCTCGTCTCCGAGACCGGGGTGGTCGGCGTCGTGCTCCTGGCCTGGCTCGTGGCGGCGTTCGCGCTTCGAGTGCTCTTACCGGCGCTTCGTCCCGCGCACGGACGGCCTCGCTGGACCACGACGGCCTTGGCCGCGGCGGTCTTCGCCATGCTCGTGCATTCCATCCTCGACTTCAACATGCAAATCCCCGCCGTCGCGGCGCTCTTCGCCGTCATCGGCGGAATGCTGATCGCCGCGGCGGACGACCCCGCTCCGGCGAGCGACGCGAGCCCGACGGCGTGAGGCCCGAAATCCTTTTGATCGCGGGGGCGCGCCCCAACTTCATGAAGATCGCGCCGATCGCGGCGGCGTTGCGCGACGACGGCCGCCTTGCCGGGGACATCGTCCACACCGAGCAACACTACGACCGCGTGATGTCCGAGTTGTTCTTCGAGCAGCTGGGGATCCCCGAGCCTAGGATCCGGCTCGGGGTCGGATCGGGAAGCCACGCGCGGCAGACGGCCGAAATCATGACGCGTCTCGAGCCGGTGCTGGTCGAACGCCGGCCGTCGGCGATCCTCGTGGTCGGTGACGTCAACTCCACGGTCGCCTCGGCCCTCGTCGCCGCGAAGCTCCGGATCCCCGTGGCCCACGTCGAGGCCGGGCTCAGGAGCTTCGATCGCACGATGCCGGAGGAGATCAACCGGATCCTCACCGACGCGATCTCCGACTGGTTGTTCGTCAGCGAGCGCAGCGGGCTCGAGAATCTGGCGCGCGAGGGTGTCGCCGCGAGCAAGGTGCACTTCGTCGGCAACGTCATGATCGACACGTTGCTCCGCTTCCGGGAGCGCGCCGCCGCGCTCGACATGCCGTCTCGGATGGGGGTGGCGCCACAGGCGTACGCCCTGATGACGCTGCACCGGCCCGCGAACGTCGACGACCCGGCCACTTTGCGCGACTTGCTCGACCCGGTCTCGGAGTTGGGGGACAAGCTGCCCGTCTTCTTCCCCGTTCATCCTCGCACGGCCGAAACCCTCGCGCGCTCCGGACTCGAATTGGGGAAGGGGATCCGGCTCGTCGAGCCGCTGGGGTACCTGGAATTCCTGGGCTTGATGGCTTCGGCGCGCCTCGTGCTGACCGACTCGGGGGGCATTCAGGAGGAGACGACCGTGCTGGGCGTGCCGTGCGTCACGATGCGCGAGAATACCGAGCGGCCGGTCACCGTTCGGGAGGGGACGAACAGGTTGGCGGGGGTTCGCGCCGAGGGAATTCGGAACGCAATCCGCGAGGCCCTGGCTGCTCCCCGCCGAGCCGGCGCTCCCGAGCTGTGGGACGGCAAGGCTTCCGTTCGCATCGTGGAAGTCCTGGCCGCGGCGATGGGAGGCTGAACGTGCGCTGGGCTTGGCGGACCCTCCTCCTCGGATCGCTCCTGCTGCTGGGGGCGATGGCCTGGCGCGCGACCGCGTACGACCTCCAATTCCTGCAGGGTACGCGCGCCTATCGAGCCGACCGCTATCGCGAGGCTCTCGAGAGGTTCGTGCGAGCCCGTGCGATTTCCGGCGCCGACTCCGCCGTCTGGGCTTGGATCGGAGACTCGGCCGTCGCCGTCTACCGCAATCCGCCGCCGGGTGGGTGGGAAAAAGACAGGGCGGAGCGGCTGATGGAAACCGCCTGGGGCGGGTACGCGGGGGCCGTCCTGCGTTCGCCGCTCGATACGTGGTCGTGGAGCGGTCTCGCCGACGTGGCGCTCATCCGCGGCGAACGCCAAGACGCGGTGCTGGGCGTCGATTTGTCCGAGATCGACCGTCGGGGTCGAGGCGTCTTGGACGCGTGGCGCGGTGCGGCGCTGGTCAGCGCCAAGATCGCCGTCGAGCTGAAGCCTTCGGGGTATCGGGAGCTGGACGTCGTGACGACCGTGTACACCTCCACGGCGCAGCTCGACGCCGCGCGCGACGCCGTCGTTCGCTCCGCGCGAATCTTGCCCGCGCCCTCGTTTCACACGTGGGGCGGCGGCGACCCGCTCGTCAAACGGCTCTACGATGCGATCATGCCCGCCCTACGCGAGGGCCTGGGGCGAGCGCCGACCTTCGAGAGGAGCGGGCTCCACCTCGACATCGGCCGGTTCGCGATGGATCAGCGCGAGCTCGCCGACGCGCTGGTCGAGATGAGCGCCGCCGAGGCGTCCGCCGCGAATTACTACGAGCGTTACCACGCCCAACGCGGAAAGGCTCAGGTCCTGGAAGCGATGGGCCGGATCGACGAGGCGATCGCTGTGTGGGACGCCGTCCTTCGTTCCGTGCTGGCCGTCCCCGCCGACAGGCAGCAACGCGGCGTCCTGCTCTACCGGGCGAACCGAAAGAAGGACGCCTGTCGGGACCTTCGTGAGGTTGTCCGCGACAATCCGAACGACGGGAACGGGCGGACGTTCGCCGCCGTCGCCTGCGAGGAAGCGGGGGATATCGAGACGGCGGAGCGACTGTTGCGGGAGGGCTTCATCGTGCCCACCGACAGCACGACGCTGGCCCGCGGGCTCATCGATTTCTATCTTCGCACCGGAAGAAGGAACGTGGCGGATGGGCTGGTTCAAGCTTGGACGCGCGACTATCCCGAGCGCGAGGAGTTCCGTCGCTGGGCGCAGGAACTCGACGCGGCCGCCCAATGAACCGGTCCGGTCGAAGCGGGCCGTCCCACGGCGCCGGGCGAATGGCGATGTTCTACGCCCTCGCGTTCCTGATGATGAGCGTCCTGGCCCTCCTCGGTCTCGAGCTGATCGCCCGCATGTTCGATCCGATCGGCGTTTCCTACTATCCCGAAACGGCCCGCTACATGGATACCCTGATCGTCGAGGACCCGATCGGATATCGGAACCGCCCCGGACTCGAAGGTCGGTTCTACGGTGCCCCGGTCCGGATCAATTCCCTGGGAATGCGCGACCGCGAGGTGAGCCTCGATGCGCCGGCAGGAGAATTCCGCGTCGCGATCCTCGGCGACTCCTTCCCGTTCGGGATCGGTGTGCGGTACGAGGATTCGATTCCCGCGATGGTGGAACGCGCGCTCCAGGACGACGCCCCGCCGGGAACGCGCTTCAGGACGCTCAACTTCGGAGTCCCGTCGTACAACACGGAACAGGAATTGATTCAGTTCGACGAGCTGGGCATGCGGCTGCACCCTCGTGCCGTCGCCCTGCTCTTCGCTCTCAACGACATCTACCCCAAGAAATGGATCTTCGAGAAGCGGAACCGAGCGATCACCAACCTCGCCCAGCGGAGCTACGCGGTGTCGCTCCTCTTCTCCACCTACAAGCTCGCGCTGGCCGCTCGTTCGGATCCCAGGGCCATCGCCGGCCTCGAGGACTACACCGCCGACAATCCGCGCTGGCTCGCCATCGATCGCTCGCTCACGGCCCTCAACGGCCGCTGCCGCGCTGCTGGGATTCCGTTCGTCGTCTTGCCGGCCGACGACCTCGAGCTGGCGGACGTGACGATGGTTCGCGCCGTCGGAGAGCGCGAAGGCTTTCCGGTCCGGGTCCTCGCCCCGTGGCGTGACCCTCGATGGGCGGGCCTCGATCCCCGCAAGTTCGCGAATTCCAAGGTCGATGCCCATCCCAATCCCGCCGGGTGTCGCATCTACGGTCGCTTGATCGCGGACGAGCTTCGGCGCGTCGGCGCCGTCCCCGGGCGAAGCGCGGTCCAACCTCGGAGCGCGAATGAATAGCGACTCGCCGACGGTCCCGGTAGCCAACGACGCCCGCCGCGCGGAAGGGCGCGAGGGTCGCGTCTCGCGCTACGATCATTCCGCGGCGTCGGCGCCGTGCCAACGCGTGAAACGGTGCGGCCAGGAACGGGGACACGCATCGAGCGCCCGAGGGTAGGGCCCATGGATTCGGTTGACGATCGCACGGGCGCTGGGATCGAGGACCTCAAGGAATCCGTGCGCGCATTCTGGGACGCGGCTTCCTGCGGCGAGGTCTACGCCGCGGGTTGCGACCTACGTGAGCGGCTCGAAGCGCACGCGAGCGCGCGGTACGCGCTCGAACCCTACATCTTCTCGTTCGCGCGTTTTCCGGAAGGGAGAGGGCGGGACGTGCTCGAAATCGGCGTGGGGATGGGGGCCGACCACCTCGAGTGGGCGAAGGCCGAGCCCAGTTCTCTGACGGGGATCGATCTCACCGCCCGTGGCGTCGAATTCACGCGCGCCCGGCTGGCCATGGCGGGGCGCGCTTCCGATCTGCGGGTCGCCGACGCGGAGGCCTTGCCGTTTCCCGACGCGTCGTTCGACCTCGTGTATTCCTGGGGTGTCCTTCACCACAGCCCCGATACGCCCCGCGCGATCCGGGAAGTTCACCGCGTCCTCCGGCCGGGGGGAACCGCGCGCGTGATGATCTACCATACGTATTCGCTCGTCGGTTACATGCTCTGGCTGCGATTCGCCCTCCTGGCCGGAAGACCGACCCTCTCCCTCGCCGACTTGTACGCGCGCCATCTCGAGAGCCCGGGGACGAAGGCCTACTCGATCGGCGAGGCGCGCGCGATGTTTTCCGCCTTCCGTCGTACGTCGGCCTGGTCGCAACTCTCCTTCGGCGACCTTCTCGAAGGCGCCGTCGGTCAGAGGCACCGCGGCCTCGTCCTGAGCACGGCCAAGGCGCTGTGGCCGCGGTGGCTGCTCAGGCGGGTCCTCCGCCGGCACGGGCTGATGCTCCTCGTGGAGGCCGTGAAGTAACGACCGTCGTCGTTCCGCTCGCCGTTGCGCCTCAGCAGGCCCTCAGGCGCGCTCGTGCGCGTCGACGGGATCGAACGAGAAGAACGTTAGCAGCGCCAAGAGCGGGAGAAGCGTGTACATGTAGAAGAGCGTCAGCATGGCGCTGTCGGCCCGCAGCTCGACCAGTCCCGCGATGAAGACCGCGGGTATGAGCACTCGGGCGGCCTGAGTCTGCAGCCCGTCCTTCATGTCTTGCACGGAGTACGCCGCGATCACGCGAGACAGGCTTCCGAGAACGAAGCCGCCGAGCAGAATCCCCACGATCCCGAGGTTGGCGTAGAATTCCCCGACGAGAGTCGGCGTGATGCTCATCCCCGACGTGGGGTCGTAGAAGGTCGCGAAGTATCCGCCCAGGTACCAGGTGAGTTCCTTTCCGAGACCGATCGGCTTGTCGGGCCAGATGGCCCGCGGGATCGGGCTGAGCAGGATCACGAGGAAGGTGCTCCCGTACCGGTAGGGTGCCATGTCGGGGAAGATCTGAAGGGTCAAGCACGCCGTGCCGAACGGAGCGGCTACGCTCTCGGCGTAGCCGGCGTGGAGCGAGCGCATATCGGCGTAGCGCGCGTCCGTGTACTCCTCGAAGAAAGATGCGAGGGGACGGCCTCGGACGGTCCCCCAGAACGAGAGATACAAGATGAGAAGCATGATGAGCGTAGGCAGGAGGAATCGCGGCAGCGCACGGGTCCCGCGGCGGAGAAGGAAGACCGCGGACAAACCGAAGAAGAGGTGGAACAGCCACTTGCGCGTCCCGATGAGGAATCCGAAGTATGCGACTTCGAAGACGAGAAGTGCGGCGAGGAGCACGACGTCGCGTCTTTGGGGTCGCTCCGTCCCGAAGATCCGCCACGCCATCAGGAACGTCGTGAGGACGAGCAGGAGAAACACCGCGGTGAAAGCGGCGCCACCACGTTCGCCCCCGCCGTATCCATGGCTCAACATGGCGGTGAGCCCGCCCTGATACGCGACGAAGCCGGCGCAGCCGGCCAGACAGCCGATCAAGAGCACGCGCTCGATCCATCGTCCCGGCGCACGCGTCCTCCCGCCTCGAAAGTCCGGAAGCTTCTGCGCGATCGCAGCCCAGAAGGGCATGTGGTATCCGAGCAGGAACATCAAGAGCAGGGCGATGAATCCCAGGACGGTGAGGGCCACGATGCGCGCAGGAATCGGTGTCGAGGCGTAGAACTCGGTGAACGGCAGCAGCAGTGGTCCCGCGACGAAGAACTGGGACTGGAACGCCACGAAGAGGACCCCCGGGTCGCACAGGAACGGCAGTTGCTTCTCCGGCCGAATCACCACGGCAAGGACGAGAAGGACCACCTCGACGACCACCAGAACGACCACTTGGGCCCACACGACGTTGAACAGACTCTCGATTCCGAGCCCGACGGCGAGCGCCAGCAGCGACGCCAAGATTCCAACGCCGAGAACGGCGGTTCGGTTCATTCGAGCTCCCAGGAACGACGGGGGAATATACCGACCAACCTCCAGGACGGCCATTCAGCTCCCGCGGACCGCCTTGCTCCCGAGCGCCCGAAGCTCGGCGAAGGTCACGCGACCGAAAAGAGCGAAAGCCGCGACAACGGCCGCCGCCAGAGCGCAGGCGACCGGTCGCCCCGGCCGGAGGGTCATCGCGACCGTGAGGGCCAAGGCACAGCACACCCAGCCCGCCGCCAAGCGCCCGGGCCATGGGAAACGGAACCGCGCGCGTAGCATGCTCAGGATCGCGACGTGGCGGACCAAGGCGCCGAGGCTCAGCGCGATGGCCGCCCCGCGAACCCCCTGCATCGGGACGAGCACGGCCGACGCGCCCAGCGTCGCCAGCACGTACACCGAGGACGCCATCAGGTAGGCACGGAACGCTCCCAACCCCGCCGCGAGCCCCCCACCGAGGTGCACGGCCGGCGCGGCGGCGAGGGACAGGGCGGCGAGACGCAGGATGTCGCCGGAATCCCTGAATCCCGACCCGAACAGCGCCATGGCGTCGTCGGCGAACAGGATCAGGACGATCGCCGCGGGAACGATGCCCAAGGCCGCCGTTCTCATCGCCGCCGCCGTCTGGCGGAACGCTTCGTCCCGGAGACCCGCCGCGTCGAGCCGGGACACGGCGGGCGCGATGACGGAGTTCATCGTCGCCGGCAGCACCGTGAGGAGCAGCACGTAGCGAAGCGCCGCGGAGAGGCGGCCCAGGGCGGCGACGTCGAGCCAAAGGAGGACGAGGACGGGGCTCAGGGTCGAATAGACGTAGTTCACGATCGTGTCGAAGTGCGTGTAGGCCACGGTCGGCCAGAAGCGGTGCGGCAGGATCCACCGGATCGGGTCCGACAGCCGGAACTCCTCCGTGCCGACGACGAAGACGACGGCGATCACCGCGGCGCCCGAGTAGACCGCGAGCGCCGCCCACCAGAGAAATCGGGCCGGGTCCTCGGTGAGGCGATCGCGCAAAGGTCCGAAGCCGAGGACGGCAGCCACGAAGAACCCGACGACCACCGACTTCTCGACCGCGGTCGCCCGCGCGGACTCGAGCACGCTGAAAAGGAAGTACGACCCGAACCCCCAGGCGAGCGCCACGCCGAGCAGACCGGCCGCGACGGCGGGTGCCGGGCTTCCGAAACGCGATAGGAGTCGGCTCGCCAGGTCGGGTAGCGCCACGACGACGGTCCCGGCGGCCAGGACGGAGACGGACGCCACGATCGCGGAGTAGGAGAGGAAGAACGACAGGCGGTCCCTTCGGGGGATGGCCGGAACGAAACGCGTGAACACGTAGATTCCGCCGAACACGAGGAACGTGTAATAGCTTCCGATGAAGATCTGGATCGCGGAGTAGTACCCCAGCGCCTGCGGCGAAACCCGTCCGAGGACGACGTTCGTCAAGAACGACAGGGGCAACGTCGCAAGTGTCAGGGCCAGGGAGCCTCTCACGCCCGCGATCGCCCTGCGGCGCACTCTTCCCGCGACGTCGGTCAGTTCGTCGTCGGGTTCCATCGAAGCTCTCGCCGGCCCCAGGTTCTGCGGTAGACCGCCTCGCGTTCCTTCTCGAATCCCGCGCCTTCGATCCCACGAACCGAAGGGACGTTTCCCGCGTCGACGGCGATGCGCACGCGGGAGACACCCCGGCGCTTGGCGTGACCACAAATCTGGTTCAGGAGGTAAGGATAGAGCCCGCGGCCACGGAACTCCGGAAGGATCACGCAGTCGCTGATGTAGGCTTCGTCCGGATCCAGGCGGATCGTCTCTCCGATCTCAGGGAGCGACGCGGTCGTCCAATTGAGGAAGCCGTAGCCGGTCGCGAAGCCGTCCGGGCCGAGTTGGACGCAGCACTCCAGGGCGCCGCGCCGGAGATCGCGCGTTCGCGTCCACAATTCGCGCGCGGTCGAAAGCTGGTATCGGAACGCGTCCGGATCGAAGCGCTCGAGAGCGAGCACCGTGAATCCCGGACGGTTCTCGCCGGCTGGGTTCGACCCGAGCTCCCGGCGGTAGAGCGTCATGCGACGCGCGTCGAGCCTTCCGCCACTGGCGCGCCGCACCACGGTGCGAACGAAATACGCGGGGGAACTGCGCCAGAGGAGCAGCGGCGTTCGCCACGCGCGCCTCGCCCGGTAGGAAAACGCGGCCGCGATGAACCGTGGCCGGGAGACCGCGTGGAGGCCCGCGCCGGCAAAGAGCCTGCCGCGCATGCCGAGCTTGAAATCCCAGACGCCCCGATTTTGGGGATCGAGGCCCTCGAGGTCGTACTCTCGGAATCCCGCTTCGAACGCCCACCGAACCGCGGCCACCTCGAGCACGCGCCCGGCTCCGGGGTTCCGCCGGTTCTCGTCGGGCGCGACGCCCGCCATCAGCCGGAATACGCGCGGCCCTGCCGTGGCGAGGAGCACCGCCGCGGTCATGCTTCGCTCCGCGTTCTCGATATAGAACAACCGGGATCCCGACGCGGCAAGACCCCTCAGGAGCGACGACGTAATCGTCGTGGAGAATCCCTTGCGCTTTTCCAGGCTCCCGACGATCTGCCGGGCCGCCAGGAAGTCGGCCGCATCGGAGGAGGATTTCACTTCGGAGAGCATGGCTTGAGACTTCCGGAAGCGATTGCGCCAATCGGACGAAGCGCTCCGGGGAAGGACCTCGGAATCGGTGAGGGCGAGGGTCGACGAGACCGCGTGAGGTGCGGAAGTCACGAACAGCGGCCGGAGCCCCGCCTCGGAGAGGACATCCGGACCGATCTCGGTGAGCGGCGGGTACACCGCGCACACGAGGACCTCACCCCAACCGAGAATCCGTCGGTACGCCTCGATGCAGAGGCGGAAGCGACGCCCGACCTCGTCGGGCCCCAGACCCTCGCGCCGCACCAGCGGACCCCGGCTGATGTACCGGACGCGAAACCCGAACCGCCGGCGGCCGAGCACGGTCGCCGCGGCAACGACCTCACCGCTCTCGTCGCGCCACGCATCACGTGCGAGGGTCCAACCTTCCTCGGCCCGCGCTTCCCCCCACGCATGAGTCTGAGTCGGGGTGAAATCCCCGAATGTCGCGCACAACGCGTCCCACTCGACGGGCCCGCCACGGAAGGTTTCTCTCGTCCACATGGGGCGCCCGCGTCTCCGGAGGACCGGTCTCGCCGCCTTCCAAGCCTTCGGAATTCTCCGAACTTGGGTCGCACAACACGCGTCGACGTCGCCCCGACATGGCGCCGAATCGAAAGGCCGCGGTCGTGACGATGCCACACGCGACCTGTCGGGCGCAATCTGCTAAGGTCTCCGGCCCGCGTCGGAGGATGAACATCGTGGACCAGCCGCCCCCGTGGAGCGACGAGAGCGGACCGTGGCCCGCGCCCGCGACTCCCGGCTGGCGCGCCCACGTCAAGCGCTGGCTGGTTCGCGCCGCTGCCGCGGGACGCTCGGCCGCTGACCCGTCGGACGGGGTGGCAATCCTCGCCTACCACGGCTCGGAGCCGGACCGGAGTCATCCGTGGTGGCTCGATTTCCACGGTCAAATGGCGTTGCTCGAGGATCTGGGCTACGAGGTGGTGTCGCTCGCCGCGGCCGTGGGCGTGATTCGCTCGGGGCCACTGGGCACACGCCCCAGGGCAGCGATCACGTTCGACGACGGGTGGGCGAACAATCTCGAAGTTGCGTTCCCCGAGCTGGCGCGCCGGCGATGGCCGGCCTCCGTATTCCTGACGACCTCGTTCCTGGGCCGGCGTCCGTTTCTCCACGCCGGCGAGGTGAAGAGCCTCGTCGATCTCGGAGTCGCCGCGGAGATGCACACCGACTCGCACCCCGATCTCACCACGATTGACGACCTCGCGATCGCATCCGAGGTGACTCGTTGCCGTGCCCGCATCGAGGAGCTGACGGGCCGCACGCCGGAGTTCTTTTGTTACCCGTTCGGACGGGTCGATCGACGTGTGCGGGATGCGGTCGCAGGCGCGGGCGCCGAAGCCGCGTGTACCGGTGCGCCGGGACGAAACCGGCCCGGCGAGGATCCCTTCTTGCTCCGCCGCGTCACCATCGACCCGGGGGACGGACCCGCCGAGCTCAAGGCGGGACTCGCGGGCGGGAACGAGCGCATGAGGAGGCTTCTTCGCCTCCGTCGGTAGGGGATCTCGAGGTCGGGTCAACTCCTTGATTTCGGGCGACTTCTCCAGCGTCGGCCCGCCGTGACCAGGAAAGCGAGGGACGCTCGGGCACTCTCGCCGTATATCTAGCTCGTTCCAGGGAGGCCAGAACGTGCCCCTGTTCGAATACGCGGTCAGCTTCGGGCTGGCGCTCCTGATATCGGCCGGGATTCTGCCGGCCGTGATCCGGCTCGCCCACCGCGTGGGAGCCGTGGATCGCCCCGGGGGCCGGCGCGGCCACGAGGGGGAGATCCCCCGTCTCGGAGGGATCGGGATCTTCCTGGGGTTCGTCGCCGGTGCAGGGAGCGCGCTTCTCCTAGCGGGCCAGGCTCGAAGCCTGGGGGATCCTTCGTCGGAGTTCCCGTGGGCGGGCGCCGGACTCGGCGCATCGATCGTGTTCGCTGCCGGACTCATGGACGATCTTCGTCAGTTTCGACCTCGGACGAAGTTCCTCTTTCAGGTGATTGCGGCGAGCGTGGCGGTGGCATTCGGCGTCCGCATCGACGTCATGAACGCGCCTTTCGGGAGCCCGATCGTGCTCGGCGCGTTGAGTCCGCTCGTGACGGTCGGTTGGATCCTGGTCGTGACCAACGCGATGAATCTCGTCGACGGTCTCGACGGTCTCGCGGGTGGGCTGGCGCTGATCGTCACCACGACGATGGCGTTCGTCGCGCTGGCGCTCGGCCACTTCGGTGTTGTCATTTGCGCCGTCGGGCTCGCCGGCGCGCTCGTCGGGTTCCTCCGGTACAACTTCAACCCCGCGCGGATCTTCATGGGTGACGGCGGAAGCCAGTTCCTCGGTTTCGTTCTTGCCATCGTCTCGATCCGCGGGTCCGCCAAGGGTGCGACGGCCGTGGCCGTGACCCTACCGCTCCTGGTTCTCGGCCTCCCGCTTCTCGACCTGACCACGACGGTGGCGCGGCGCGCCTTCCGCCGCAAGAGAGCCGGGGCTCCAGCGCCCGAATCGCTGCTCCGACGTATCTCGAGCGCCGACCGCGAGCATCTGCACCACAACCTTCTCGATCTGGGCTGGTCGCCTCGCCGCGCGGTCCTGGCGCTCTACCTCATCGCCTCGATCTTCGCCCTGTCGGGGTACCTGAGTCTCGCTCGGAACAGCCTGCCCCTTGCGGCGATGCTGCTGATCGTTTGCGTCGCGTGCGTCGCGGTCATCAAGGTCGCGTTGGTTGCGTCCCGCGCGCAGCCGTCGCCGAACTCCCGGGAGGGCCCGTAGGCCTCCGGGCCGTGGGTCGCGAACTCCCGCCGGGACTCCCGAATCAGCAGGGTGGGACCGGGCTGGCTGCACAGGGCACGCCAAGGCGGCTGGTAGAGCGCTCGTCCCTCGCCTAAGATGTCCGGGAACGCCCTCTACTCAATTCACGTGGGAAGGACCGCCGTGACGTCTGCGAGGGTCATCGACGGAGCGTTCGAAGGGAGCCCAGGCGTGGTCGTACGTTCTTTCTTGGGGATTTTGAGCCTCTGCGTCGGGGCGACCATCGGCGCCGGGGCGGCGGTCGCCGGCGAGGCGAGCGCGGCGACCGTGCGGTGGGATGCGAGCCCGGAAGCTGGGACCGTGGCGCTCGTTCTCGAGTTCAGCGGCGACACAGGCGCGATCGAGGCTCGAATGGGCGGATCGGGACTCGAGGTCGTTCTCCTGGGTACGACGGTCGCGGAGAACGGACTGCCCAGCGGCGTGAAAGCCATACGCGAGGAAGGGGGGACCCGCCTCCGGCTGGAGCGGCAGGGACTCGTCGTCCGCTCCGTCCGGCTCGATCGCAAGGCTGCGACCATCGTGATGAACGCCCCGTCGCCCGACTCGACCGCAGCTTCCGGCTACGCCGTCGGAGTCGGGGACGTTCTGACGGTCTCCGTCTACAGTAACGCCGACCTGTCCGGCGACTTCACCGTCGGTCCCGACGGGACGATCGCCGTCCCGCTCGTGGGACCGTTCCCCGTCTCCGGTCGCACCGAAGCCGCCATCACCGCTGAGCTGACCGCGCGTCTCGCGGACAAGTTCTTGGTGGACCCGCAGGTCTCCGTGACGGTCAAGACCTACCAGAGCCAGTTCGTCTACGTCACGGGGGCGGTGCCGCGCGCCAGCCGCGTGGCCATTCGTCCCGGGATGACCCTTCGGGGCGCTCTTGCGGAGGCCGGCGCGGCCCTTTCCCCGGGAATGTCGGTCGAGTTGCGCCGGGCCACCCGTGAAACCTCGATGCTCGACGGCGCCGCGCTCGATTCCGCGAGCGCACCCCTCCCCAAGGACGGGGACGTGCTGACGGTTCAGCAGTCGAATTACGTTTCGATCTACGGCGAGGTTCGCCGTGCGAACAGGCTGGCCTTCACGCCCGACATGACGCTCCTCCAGGCGATCGCGATGGCCGAGGGGCTGACCGACTGGGCGAACAAGAAGAAGATCCAGATTCTCCGGAAAGGTCCGGGAGGAACCGAGACGGTCGCCGTCAACCTCAACGCGGTGGAAAAGCACGAGATCCCCGACCCGCCGCTCCAACCGGAGGACGTGATCATCGTGGGGAGGCGCTTCCTCTAGGCCCGCGGACGACTTGTTGCAGGAAAACCCCGGACGTATATTCGGACGTTCTGGGTGAGACGCGACCCACCGACGAAAGGAATGACGTGGCGACCACGAACCCGGCGACGGATCATCTGGGAAAGGCGCGGGAGGCACACCTTCTCGACTATTGGAGGGTCGTGTGGCAGGGCCGCGCCACGATCATCGCCATCTTTCTGGCCGTCGTCGGGCTGACCTTCGTGCGCGTCTCCTTCTCGACGCCGATCTACGAAGCGAGCGCGGTCCTCGAGATCAAGCCGGAGCCGCGCCAGATCCTGCCGGGGCAGGAACAGTGGGTCGGGGCGGAGGGTGGCGGCTGGCTGGCGGAGGAGAAGTACTTCAATACCCAGCTCGAGGTTCTCAGGAGCCGAGACGTCGCGGAACGGACGTTCCGGCAGCTGCATCTGCAGGACCACCCGCTCTTCAAGAACTCCAAGGATCCGGTGGCGGCCTTCGCCTCCCTCATCGAAATCACCCCGAAGCTCAACACGAGACTCGTGACCTTACGGATGTCCGGGCCGAATCCGAGCGAGATCAAGGATTGGGTCAACACCCTCTCCGACGTCTACGTGAAGCGAAACGTGGATGAGGCGACCGCGAGCTTCCGCGCCATCATGGACGAGGTCGAGCGTGGCCTGAAGCGGTTCCGCGCGAACCTTGGAGCCGCGGACGTCGACCGGATGAAGACCGCCGCCGACGCCGAGCTGTTCGTGCCGGAGAACCAGCAAGAGGGCCTCCGCCAGAGCCTCGGCACCTACAACGAGAGCCTGGCGAAGCTGCGGGTCGAGCTTGCCGGCATCCAAGCCGAGGTGGACAGCTACGATCGCGCTCGAAAGGACGGCGGGGACGTCCTGTCGGTGGTAAGCGTGGCGCAGGACCCGATGGTGCAGGACCTCGTCGCCCAGCGGCAGACCGCCGAGAAGGACCTCCGCAAGATCGAGGCGGAGAAGAAACCCGGTCACCCCGAGTACCTCGCCAAGCTCGGGGAGATCGAGAAGATCAAGGAAAAAGTCGACAGGCAGGTGGACGCGATCTACGACAAGCTCCGGACGCGCCTCCGCCTCGCCCAGAGGAACGAGGCGTACCTCGTCGGCCAGATCCATCAAACGGAAGAAGAAGGCTACCGGATCAAGCAAGCGAGCACGACGTACGAACTGCAAAAGGCGGATGCCGCGAGCCAGCGCAAGGTGTACGACGTCGTCGCGGAAACGATGAATCGATTGACGGTCGGGGCCCAGCTGGTCTCGATGAACAACAACCTCTCGATTCTCGACCGCGCGACGGAGCCCCTCCGCCCCGTGAAGCCGCGAAAGCTTCTCTCGCTCGGGATCGGCAGCCTGCTCGGGCTCCTGATGGGTGTGACCGCGGTGCTGTTCCTGGATTACCTGGACAACACGGTGCGCTCGCCCGAGGACATCGAGCAGTTCCTGGGGCTGGGGATCCTGGGCATCATCCCGAAGTATCGCGACCGCGAAGCCTCGGCCGTGCGCGAGGCGTTCCAAAGCCTCCGCACGAGCATTCTGTTCTCCAGCCACAATCGCGAGAGGAACGTGCTGCTGTTGACGAGCGCCGGTCCTCAGGAGGGAAAGTCCAGCACCGTGTCGCTGATCGCGCGGGCGCTGGCGTCGGCGGGTGATCGGGTGATCGTCCTCGATTGCGACCTCCGCCGGCCGACCCAGCACCAGCAGTTGAACGTGCCGCGGGAGCCGGGGGTCACCAACTATCTGGTCGAAGGCCGAGACGGCGACCACGAGCGGTACGTTCAGGCCACCGATGTTCCGACGCTGCGGGTCTTCGCTTGCGGCCCGATTCCTCCGAACCCGCCCGAGCTCATCGGGTCTCCCAAGTTCAGAAATCTCCTTCAGAGTCTCAAGAGCTCGTACGACTGGGTCGTCATCGACAGCCCGCCGGTCTCGACGTTGGCGGATAGCGTCGTCCTGGCGTCGATGGCGGACATGATGATCATGGTGATCAAGCACAACCAGAACGATCGAGAGCTCATCCGCCGCAGCCTGAAGCGGCTTCGCGACATTGACGTCCGCGTCAGCGGCGCGGTGCTGAACGCCGTCGATCTCGACCGAACCTATTACGGGGACTACTACTACTCCGGATACGAACCCCACAGCGAAGCCGACGGCTCACGGAAAACGGCTCGGCGCTTCGCCGGACGATCGGATTCGCGTAAGTCCGGCGGCAAGGTAGCTCTCTAGGCCGGACGGGCCCTCCATGCGGCTGGGAGTCGACGCCACCAATATCCGGGGGGGCGGGGGCGTCACGCATCTCGTGAGCCTCCTGTCCGCCGCCGACCCGCCGGCGCACGGAATCTCCCGCGTCGTCGTCTGGGCGCCGCGGACGACGCTCGACGAGCTTCCCCGCCGCCCGTGGCTGCAGCTCGCGATCGAGCCCGCTCTCGATGGATCCTCGGCTCGACGTCTTCTTTGGCAGCGATTCGCGCTGTCGAGAGCGGCCGCCCGGGAGTCCGATCTCCTCTGGGTGCTGGGTGGAAACGCCGGCGGCGCGTTCAGGCCGTTCGTCGCCATGAGCCAGAACATGCTTCCGTTCGAGCCGGCCGAGCGCCGCCGCTACGGAATTTCGTGGATGAGGGTGCGCCTCGCGCTGCTCGCGAGGTCCCAGGCGGCGACGTTCGCCCGGGCCGACGGTTTAATGTTCCTCACGCGATACGCCAGAGATACCGTGATGGCAGGTTTACGAACGACGTCCGGGGACATCGCGATCGTTCCCCACGGCGTGGACGATCGATTCCGCCTCGCGCCGCGGCGTCAGCGCCGACCGGCCGAGATCGACGCGACCTCGCCGTTTCGCCTCCTGTCCGTATCCGTCGTGGACCTCTACAAGCACCAGTGGATCGCGGCGGAGGCGGTCGCGCGGTTGCGCGCGCGCGGAGTTCATGTGGCGATCGACTTCGTCGGGCCCGCCTACCCCCCGGCGCTCGCACGCCTTCGCCGGGTTCTCGATCGAGTCGATCCCGGCGCGGAGGCCATCCGGTACCGGGGCACGGTTCCCTATGCGACGCTGCACGACCACTACCACGCCGCGGAGGGGTTCGTGTTTTCGTCGAGCTGCGAGAGCATCTCGATCATCGTGCTCGAAGCGATGGCGTCGGGGCTTCCGATCGCGTGCTCGAATCGCGGACCGATGCCGGAGATCCTCGGCGACGCCGGGGTCTACTTCGATCCGGAGGATCCCGACGCGACCGCCGGCGCCATCGAGCGGCTCGTCGGCGATCCGGACCTCCGCGAGCGCTGCGCGCGGGAGGCCTACGCGCGCGCTCTCGCCTACACGTGGGAGCGATGCGCGGGGGAAACGCTGGAGTTTCTGGCGAAGGTCCACCGCCGGCGAGCCGGCGGATCGCGGAGCGCCCGACGGACATGACCGAACGATTCAAGCTCCTGATCTGGTCGCCGATTCCATCGCATCACCAATCGGAGTTCTTCGGCGCTCTGCGCTCGGACGGCGTGGATCTGGTGGTCCATTACTTCATGGCCGTGCCCCGGGATCGCCTCGAGCTCGGCTGGGACGATCCTGCCGCCCTGCCGGCGGGCGAGCGGCGCGTGCCAGCACGGGTGGCGTCGGTTCGGTTGTGCGCAGACTGGCGGGAGCGTATTCACATCCTGCCGGGTTACGGGCACCCCTTCCTTCTGGGGTTGGCGTTGTTCTGCTCGTGGCGAGGCTTGACGTGGCTGCACTGGAGCGAGCCGTCGGATCCCAATGCGAGGTGGCGCCGCATCACGAACCTCGTACGCCGCTTCTATGCCGCGCTCGTCAATCGATACGCTTGCGGTGCCTTGGCCATTGGCGAAATGGCGCGGCAGGATTTCGTCCGGTGGGGGATCCGCCCGAACCGGATCCGCCTTCTTCCGTATAGCATCGCGCCGGTGCACACGGGAGCCGTCGCGGCTCGGAATCCGGGGAACGGGGCGGGCGTGCGATTCCTCTTTCTCGGAGTGCTCAAGGTGCGCAAGGCGGTCGACGTGCTCTTGACGGCATTCGCGCAGGTCGTCGCGCGTTATCCGAACGCGAGCTTGACGCTGGTCGGCAACGACGAGTCGGGCGGCGCCTACCAGCGATTGGCCGAATCTCTCGGGGTTTTCACGCAGGCCCGGTTCCTCGGGAGCGTGGGGGCGGGAACGATCGGCGAGATCCTCGCTTCGCACGACGTTCTGGTGCTTCCGTCGAGGTTCGACGGGTGGGGAATGGTTCTGAGCGAGGCCGCGTCCGCGGGTTTGGCGTTGATCGCCACGGACAGGTGTGGAGCGGCCCACCACCTGATCGAGAACGGGACGGCGGGATACCTGGTGCCCGCCGAAGACGCCCGATCCTTGGCCGATGCGATGATGCAATACTGCGCGGCTCCCGAGACGATCGCCCGGCACGGCGCGCGGAGTCGTGAGCTGTTCGCCGAGCTCGTGCCCGCGAGGAATTCCGCGAGGCTGCGGGCCGCCGTTCAGGACCTCTGCTCGTCTCCGCGAGCGTCTGGCGCCTGAGCGGCCGCCTTCACGATGCACATCCTCTACATCTCGCAGTACTTCCCGCCGGAGATGGGAGCGCCCGCGGCGCGGGTCTACGAGCTTTCGCGGGAATGGGTCCGGATGGGCCACCGCGTGACCGTCCTGACCGGCTTTCCGAATCATCCGACGGGGGTCGTTCCCCCCGAGTACCGGGGCCGGGCCTTTGAGCGCGAGACGACCGACGGGATCGAGGTGGTCCGGACGTGGCTCTACGCCGCGCCGAACCGCGACCGGGCGCGCCGCATCCTGAACTACCTCTCGTTCCCGGCGAGCGCCATCGTCCTCGGCGCCCCCTCGATCCGCGGCGCCGACGTGGTGATCGGGACGTCCCCGCAGTTTCTCGTGGCCGTCGCCGGATGGGTCGTCGCGGCGGTCAAGCGCAGGCCGTTCATCTTCGAGGTGCGCGACCTGTGGCCCGACTCCATCGAGGCGGTCGGAGCCATCCATAGCCGCACGATCCTGGGCGCCCTCCGCGCGGTGGAGGAATTCCTGTATCGCCGCGCGACCCGGATCGTCGCGGTCGCGCGATCGACGCCCCGCATCCTGGCGGAGCGCGGATTCGATCCCCGGAAGATGGCGGTGATTCCGAACGGTGTCGACCTCGACCTCTTCGAGCCCGGCTCCCACGACAACGAGTTTCGGCGGCGCCACGTGCCGGCGGGGAGCTTCGTCGTCTCCTACATCGGAACCCACGGCATGGCGCACGCCCTCGACAGCGTGCTGCGGACGGCCCACGCCCTGCGGGACGACCCCCGGTTCCGCTTCCTGCTCGTCGGAGAGGGGGCGGAAAAGCCGAAGCTCCTCGCCCAGGCGGCGGAGCTCGGTTGCGACAACGTCGTCTTCCTGGACCAGCAGCCGCGAGGGACCCTCCCCGAGATCTATCGTGCGTCCGACGTCTGCCTCGTGCCCCTTCGCAAGACCCCGCTCTTTCAGGCTGTCTTGCCGTCGAAGATGTTCGAGATCATGGGCTGCGGGAGACCGATCGTGCTCTCCGTCGAGGGGGAAGCCAAGGAGCTCCTCGCCGAGTCCGGGGCGGGCGTCGCCGTGGAGCCCGAGTCGGTGGACGCGCTGGCGGCGGCGCTCCGGACGCTCGCGGCGGACCCGGCGAGGACGACATCCATGGGGGAGGCGGGCCGGGCCTTCGTCGAGGCGAAGTACTCTCGCACGGCGCTCGCGCGCGACTACATCGAGGTGCTCCGCGCGGTCGTCCTACGTCGCTGAGCCAGCGATGCGAGCCCGGAAGTCCTCGACGGTGCGCCGGAGCCCTTCCGCGATCGACGTGCGCGGCCCCCATCCCAGGGCGCTCGTCGCCAATCCGATGTCGGGTTGGCGCACCTTCGGGTCGTCCACCGGGAGGGGCTCGTGGACGATCGGGAGCGAGGTGCCGACGAGCGTCCGGATCGTCTCCGCCATGCGCAGCACCGTCCACTCTTCGGGATTCCCGATGTTGACGGGATCGTGCAGGTCCGAGGCGAGGAGGCGGATGATCCCGTCCACCAGGTCGTCGACGTAGCAGAACGACCGCGTCTGCGACCCGTCCCCGTAGATCGTGAGCGGCTCGCCCCGCAGGGCCTGAAGGATGAAGTTGGGGATCGCGCGACCGTCGTTCAGCCGCATGCGAGGACCGAACGTGTTGAAGATCCGCACGATCCTGGTGTCGACGGCGTGATACCGGTGGTAGGCCATCGTCAACGCTTCCGCGAACCGCTTGGCTTCGTCGTAGACGCCGCGCGGTCCGACGGGATTGACGTTCCCCCAATACGATTCCGGCTGAGGGTGGATCAGCGGGTCTCCGTAGACCTCGGAGGTGGACGCGAGGAGGAACCTCGCGCCCTTCGCCTTGGCGATCCCCAGGGCCTTGTGGGTTCCGAGCGAGCCGACCTTGAGAGTCTGGATGGGCAGGTCGTGGTAGTCCTTGGGGCTCGCCGGGCTCGCGAAATGGAGAACTGCGTCGAGCGGACCGTCCAGGAAGACGTAATCGGTGACGTCGTGAAGCACGAACCGGAATCCCGGGTGGCCGGCGAGATGGGCGAAATTGTCGGTCGAGCCGGTGAGCAGGTTGTCCATGGCAACGACCCGCCATCCGTCCGCGAGCAGCCGATCGCAGAGGTGCGAGCCGAGGAAGCCGGCTCCGCCGGTGACGAGGGCGCGTCGGGTCAAGTCCTTCTCCTTGCCGGTGGGCGACGGGCCGCGAATTGTAGCCGACCGCCGTTCTTCCGTGGTGGGACGGCGGGATTCGGCCTATCTTTTCCCCGGATGACACCACGGGGCCAGCGATGTGCGGGATAGCCGGGTTCCTGGGGAGGTTCGACACGGACCTCCTGGAGCGGATGGGCGGTGTGATCTCCCATCGCGGTCCGGACGACTACGGCGTGCTCCACCTGCCGGAATCGGGGCTGGGGCTCGTCCACCGCCGGCTGGCGATCATCGATCTCTCGCCCCTCGGCCATCAGCCGATGTGGGACGCGACCCGCGCCGCCGCGATCGTGTTCAACGGGGAGATCTTCAACTACCGTGAGCTCCGCGCCTCGCTCGAGGCCGACGGCTTCGTCCTCAAGAGCCAGTCGGACACGGAGGTGGTGCTCAACCTCTACCTGCGCGACGGCGTCGACATGCTCCGCCAGCTCAATGGGATGTACGCCTTCGCCCTCTGGGACGCCGGGCGCCGCCGCCTCTTCGTGGCGCGCGACGGCGTCGGCGTCAAGCCGCTGTACTGGACGGCAACACCGCGCGGCGTGCTGTTCGCCAGCGAGATCAAAGCCTTGCTCCAGGCGGACGACGTCCCCCGCGAGCTCGATCCCGCGGCGATCGAGTCCCATCTCACGTACCTGTGGTGTCCGGCGCCGCGCACCGCGCTCAAGGGGATCGAAAAGCTCCCGCCCGGCCACGCGATGTTCTTCGAGGACGGCCGGATGACTCGCGCATGGAGGCACTACGATCTTCCGTACGATCGCCCCACGCGACCCGTGGGCGCCGCCGAGGCGGCGGAGCGCGTGCGGGAGGCGGTCGCGACCGCGGTCCGGCGCCAGATGATCGCCGACGTCCCCGTCGGGGCGTTCCTGTCCGGAGGCCTCGACTCCAGCTCCGTGGTGGCGTTCGCCAGCCGCGAGAGCCCCGCGCCGATGGACTGCTTCACGATCGGATTTCGCGACCGGGGTCTGGCGGACGAAGGGTTCGCCGACGACCTCGGATACGCGCGGCGCGTGGCCGACGAGTTCGGCGTCCGGCTCCACGTGGTCGAAGTCGGCAGCGAGATGAGCTCCGAGCTCGAGACGATGCTCTGGCACCTGGACGAGCCCCAGGCGGATGCCGCGCCGATCAACGCGCTCCTGATCTGCCGGGGGGCGCGCGCGGCGGGCCTCAAGGTGCTCCTCTCCGGAACCGGCGGCGACGACATCTTCACCGGCTACCGGCGCCATCTGGCGTTGATGCGGGAACGCCTCTGGGCCTGGCTCCCGCATCCCGCGCGCGCGGCGCTCGCCACCGCCGCCGCGTGGATTCCCTCGTCGGGCCCCCTCGGGCGCCGGGCGCAGAAGGCGCTGCGGTACGCGGCGCTCGACGGAGACGCCCGGCTGGCCAGCTATTTCTTCTGGCTCCCTCCGGAGATCACCCGCGGGCTCTACGGGCCGGCCCTCCGTTCGGCGCTCGCCGGCTCCGATCCGGCGGAGCCCCTGCTCCGGACGCTCGCCGACATCCCGGCCGCGACGACCCCTCTCCAGAAGATGCTCTACCTCGAGGGGAAGCATTTCCTCCCCGATCACAACTTGAACTACGGCGACAAGATGAGCATGGCGAGCGGAGTGGAGGTCCGCGTCCCGCTCCTCGATCCGGACCTGGTGGCGCTGGCCGCTTCGATTCCCGAGGGTCTCAAGCAGCACGGGTCGACCGGAAAGTGGATCTTCAAGAAGGCGATGGAGCCCGTGCTCCCGCGCGAGGTCATCTACCGATCGAAGACAGGTTTCGGCGCGCCGATCCGGCGGTGGGTTCGTCGCGACCTGCGGCCGATGGTGGACGACGTTCTGTCGGAATCGTCACTGCGGAATCGCGGGCTGTTCGATCCGGCGGCGGTCCAAGCCCTCAGACGGCAGGACGACCAAGGGAAGGTCGACGGCGCGCCCGCGATCTTCGCCCTCGTGTGTCTCGAGCTGTGGTGCCGGATGTTCTTGAAGGCCCCGGACCGCGTCGGGACCACGGCCTGACCTCACCCGTTCGGGGGCGCGAGGCCGCGATCCGGCTCCCGGTCCCGCGTGGCTCTATGGAGCAGGTACCGCGGCACGTCCGCCGGCCGCTCGAGCGCCGCCGCCGCTATCCAGAGCTGCACGGGCCGCCGCCGGGTCCCGCGGTAGAAGTCGAGCGGGTGCCGGCTCCGGAGCGGCAGGGTCGCGGCCAGCCGCCACGTCTCGGCCGGGAGCAGCCGGTACGGCCGCGGGTCGAGGAGCTCCGGGAACAGCTTGCGAACGTGAGCGAGAGCCAAGCCCGCGGCGCCGGAGCCGCCCCACGCGTGGAGGCGCTCCGCAACCGTCTCCCAGGCAAACCCCGGCTGCCGGGCGAGGGCGCCCAGGTCGAGCACCCACTTGAGACGGCGGTCGAAGTAGTGCTGGACGTGGTGGAGGAGCAGGTGCGCGACCGCGTCGTGATCGTCGAGCCGGAGGAGCTCCCGTCCCTCGATGGCGAGGGGTCGTGCGCGGCCGACGACCGCTTCGGCGTCGATCCGATAGCGGACGTCCTGCGCGAGGCTCCAGTGGATCTCGCAGCTCACCGTCACCGGGCCGGGGCTCGTGAGCGGCATCTCGTAGCTGCTCCGCAGCCAGTGGATCCGCTCCGCTCCCTGGGGGGCCGTCCACCCGGCCGCCTCGGCCGCCGCGAGCGCGCGGTCCCGGTCGCCTAGGCGGACGAGGAGATCGATGTCGTCGAGCGTGCGCTCGTCGAAGCTCGCGTACAGGCGGTGGAGGACGTCGACCCCCTTGAGCGCGACCGGCACGATCCCCTCGTGGCGCAGGAGATCGAGCATCTGCTCGAGGCGGGAGAGCAGGAGCACGTTGTCGTTCCGCGTCTTCCGGCGAAGGGCCGCGAGGCTCTCCATCGCCGCGCCGCCGATGAGGTCGCCGCGCCCGGCGGCGAGGAGGCGGGCGTGCACCTGAGGGTGGACGTCGCAGGCGCGGCAGAGCTCGACGAAGGTCGCGGCGGAAGGGGCGCGGGAACCCGCCAGCCGGGCGGCGTCCTCCCAGCGCTCCGCGAGGATCAGCAGCAGGAGACGCGCCTCGGGGCGGCCGGTCACGGCGCGCCCGGGGGCTTGACCGACCTCCGGAGGATCGTCTCGGTCGCCCCCGAAAGGAAGCCCAGCCCGTAGCCCACGTGGAGGGTCGGCACGATGGCGAGGAGCCGGAGAGCCCCCCATCCGAGCCGCGGAACGCGCGAGACCGCAAAGCCGGTGACGACGGCGGCGTAGGAGAGCAGGAACAAGAGGCCGGCGAGACCCATGGGCCGCGGCGCTCCGAGGAGGGCGGCCACGATCGCCGCGACCGCCGCGGCGAGCGCCGCGACGAAAACCGTCGGGAGCACGTACTTCCACTTGAAGATGTCGGGGTGCTTCCGGAGGATTCGCGCCTTCACGAGCCCGACCGTCGTGATCTGCCTCCAGAGCGCGCGGAGATCGGGCCGGGGGACGTACCAGAACCGGATCGAAGGATCGAGGAGGAGCGCGTACCCGGCCTTGCGGATGCGGGTGTTCATGTCGAGATCCTCGACGACCGCGAGCGACTCGTCGAACACGCCGACGCGGGCCAAGACCTCGCGCCGGAACGATCCCGTCTGCAGCGATTCCACCTCCGCCCGGGTCGCGAGGGTCCGGTAGGGGACCGATCCGACCGCGATCTTGGCGTAGAGGGCTTCGACGAGCGCCTGCCGGAACGGGGTGTCCGCGAGCATGCGCACCGGCCCGCCGACGACCGAAGCGCCGGTCTCTTCCATGACCGCGACGATGCGCGAGAGGTAATCGGGGGCGACGTAGGAGTGTCCGTCCACGCGGGTGACGATCTCGCCCGAAGCCGCGGCGATCGCGACGTTGAGGGCGGCGGGAGCGGTGCGGCCCGGGTTGTCGAGCACGCGGATCCGGTGTTCGCCGTCGATCCGCCGCAGGATCTCCCGCGTGCGGTCGGTCGATCCGCCGTCGGCCATCAGGATCTCGTACCGGTCGTGCGGGTAGTCCTGCTCGAGCAACGAGGTCGCGAGGCGCTCCAAGGTCGCCTCTTCGTTGCGGATCGGGACGACGACGGACAGGAATGGCTTCACGCGCGCTCCGGGCGCGAGAGGATATCGGCCGCCCCACGGCCCCCGCAAGCGCCGGTTGGCGCCCGATCGGCCCTTGATAGACTGATCCGGCTCCGATGAACGCCCTCGCGCAGTGGCTCCTCCTGAACGTCGCGCCTCCCGTCGCGCACACCTACATCCGTCTCCTCCATCGCACGATGCGCATCGAGCGTCGCGGCGCCGAGGTCCTGGACGCCTGCCGGCGCGATCCGGGCCACTACATCCTCTGCTTCTGGCACTCGCGCTTCGTGCTGATGCCCTACTGCTATCCGGGCCCGCGGATCGTGGTGCTGTCGTCGAACCACCGGGACGCGGAGGCGCTGGTGCGCCTCCTGCGCAAATTCGGGATCGAGCAGGCGCGAGGGTCCACGACGAGCGGAGGGCTGACCGGGATGCGCCAGATCCTCCGAAAGGTCGAGGAGGGGTGCGACGTCGGCCTGACGCCCGACGGGCCGAAGGGGCCGCGGCGGCGCGTGCAGCCGGGTGTGGTCGCCGTCGCGCGGTTCACGGGGCTTCCGATCGTCCCGGTGGCCTTCTCGGCCGCGCCGTCGCGCCGCCTCCGGAGCTGGGACAGGACGCTGCTTCCCAAGTTCTTCTCGCGCGGGGTGTTCGTCTACGGCGAGGCGGTGACGGTGCCGCGGTCCGCCGGCGACGCGGAGCAGGAAGCGAAGCGCCGCGAGCTCGAGGCCGAGCTCGACCGGATCACCGACCTCGCCGACGACGCGATCGGGATCGCGCGCGAGGATGCCCGCCCTCCGGTCGGGATCCCATGAGCCGTCCCCTCCGGATCGCGCTGTCGGCCGGGGAGCCGTCGGGGGACCGGCTCGGGGCGGGGCTCGCCCGCGCCCTGCGAGCGCTTCGGCCCGACGTCCTGCTGTGCGGGATGGGCGGAGACGAGATGGCCGAGGCGGGCGTCCGTCTCGTGCAGCACGCCTCGGAGGTCGCGGTCGTGGGGTTCGTCGAGGTGATCCGGCACATGCCGGCGATCCGGAGGGCGATGTCGCGCCTCGACACGCTCCTCTGCGAGGAGCGGCCGGACCTGCTGGTGCCGATCGACTTCCCCGACTTCAATCTGCGCCTGGCCGCGAAGGCGAAGCACGCGCGCGTCCCGGTCGTCTACTACGTGAGCCCGCAGGTGTGGGCGTGGAGGCGCGGCCGCGTCCGGACGATCCGCGCCCTGGTCCGGCGCATGCTCGTCCTCTTTCCCTTCGAGGCGGCGTTCTACGAGCAGGAGGGGGTTCCCGTCACCTTCGTCGGGCATCCGGCCGCGAGGGCGCATCCCGCGGCCTCGCGCGCCGAGCTCCTTCGTCGCTTAGCACTCGATCCCGCGCTTCCCGTCGTGGCGCTTCTCCCGGGAAGCCGGGTCGGCGAGGCCGGCACGCTGGCCCCGATCCTCTGCCGCGCCGCGATCCGGGTTCGCGCCGCGCGCCCCGACGTCCAGTTCATCCTCCCCAAGGCCCGGACCCTGCCCGCGGGGTTCTTGGAGGCGATCGTGGCCGGCACCGGGGCTCCCGGCATCGTGGTCCACGAAGGGGACTACCCGGGCGTGCTCGAGGTCGCCGACTGCGGAGCGGTCGCTTCGGGGACGGCGACGCTCGATTCCGCCCTGGCCGGTCTCCCGATCGTGGCCGTCTACCGCATGCAGGGGTTCTCGTACCTGATCGCGCGATCCCTGGTGTCGGTCCCGCACATCGCGCTCCCGAACCTCGTGGCGGGGCGGCGCATCGTCCCGGAGCTCGTTCAAGCGGAGTGCACGCCGGAGCGGATCGCGAGCGAGCTCCTGGGCTACCTGAGCGACCCGGGGCGTGCCGCCGAGACGCGCCGCGCCCTGGGCGAGGTGCGCTCGAAGCTCCGCGGGGACGGGGCGTTCGACCGGGCCGCGGAGGCGGTCCTGGCGGAACTGGATCGAAAGCCGGATTGACGCCCCCGCCGGGGGTGTGCTCCAATCCCGGCCTCGCATGATCCGATCGATGACGGGGTACGGCCAGGGCGCCGCCGAGGCCCCCGGTCTCAAAGCGACGGTCGAGCTGCGAAGCGTCAACAACCGCTTTGCGGACTTGAAGTTGCGCCTACCCGATTCGCTGGTCGCCCAGGAATCCGCGCTCCGCGGCAAGGTGCTCGCGACCGTCAAGCGGGGGCGCGTCGACCTGGATCTCCGCCTCGAGCGCACCGGCCCCGGCGCGGGGCTCGTGCTGAACCGCGCGGTGGTGGACGCGGTCCTTGCGGCCTGGAAGACCCTGCGCGACGACTACGGGATCCAAGGGGAGTGGGACCTCCCGAGCCTGATGCGCGTGCCGGGGTTGTTCGAGGCCGCGGGCAAGGGGGCCGCTCTGGACGACGACGCGCGTGCCGCGGTGGATCGCGCTCTGGATCACGCCCTGGCGGCGCTCGATGCCGAGCGGGTCCGTGAGGGCGGCCGACTCCAGGCGGATCTGATCCAACGGGTGGCGACCATGAGCGGCGTCGTCGGGACGATCCGGGACCGCGCGGCGACGGTCCCCGATGCGATTCGCGCGAAGCTGATCGACCGCGTGTCCGCACTCGCCGGCCAGGTGCCGCTCGACCCCGCCCGCGTCGCCCAGGAGGTCGCGTTCCTGGCGGACCGGTCCGACCTCACCGAGGAGATCGTGCGGCTCGAGGGGCACCTCGACCAGGCCCGATCCCTCTTGGAAAGCGTGGACGGCGAGCCGGTCGGCAAGCGCATGGACTTCCTCCTGCAGGAGATCCACCGCGAGACCAACACGATCGCGAGCAAGTCGCAGGACCTCGAGATCAGCCGGAGCGCCCTGACGCTCAAGGCCGAGGCGGAGAAGATCCGCGAGCAAGTCCAGAACCTGGAGTGAGTCGATGGCCGCCCGCGAGAGAGGCACGCTGTTCGTCATCTCGGCCCCGTCGGGAACCGGGAAGACGACGCTCGCGCGCCGCGTGCTGGAGAGCGTGCCCGGGCTCGGCTTTTCGGTCTCGTACACCACGCGCCCGCGGCGAGCCGGGGAAGAGAGCGGCCGGGAGTACCACTTCGTCGACGAGTCGCGGTTCGACGCGATGGTGGCCTCGGGCGGCTTCCTCGAGTGGGCCCACGTCTTCGGACACCGTTACGGGACCGGCCGGGATGCGACCGAGGCGGCCCTTACGGCCGGGACCGACCTGCTCCTCGACATCGACGTCCAGGGCGCCCGGCAGCTCCGGGCCGCGGGGCAGGGCGCGGTGTCGGTCTTCATCCTGCCGCCGGACTTCGAGACGCTCGCTTCCCGCCTGCGCCTCCGGGCCAGCGAGGACGAGCGCGCGCTCCGGGTGCGGCTCGGTAAGGCGCGGGACGAGGCGATGGAGTACGATCAATTCGATTACACGGTCGTCAACGCCGAAGTGGAAGAGGCGAGTCAGGAGCTGATCGCGATCGTGCGCGCCGAGCGGGCGCGGACGGCGCGGCGGCGCGGCACGGCGGCCCAGATCGTTTCGACCTTTCCGGCTCCCGAGTCGGGAGCCTGAGGAGTTTCCTGCATGTTCAAACTTCCCGAAAACGTCGAGAGCAAGTACCGGTTCGTGATGCTGTCCGCCCTCAGGGCCGAGCAGCTCCAGCTGGGTGCGATTCCCCGCGTCGACTCGATGTCGACCAAGGCCACCGTGGTCGCGCAGGAAGAGGTCGCGGAAGGGCTCATCGAGGCGTGGGACGGGACGCAGCCGGAGCCGGCTGCGCCCGTGGCGCCTGCCGAGGAGTAGCCCCATGCAGGTGGCGCTGGGCGTCAGCGGCGGCATCGCGGCCTACAAGGCCTGCGAGATCGTCCGCGGCCTGACGACGGCGGGCGCCGACGTCCAGGTGCTGATGACCCGAAACGCTCAGCGGTTCGTCGCCCCGCTGACCTTCCAGGCTCTCTCCGCCCGCAAGGTGCTCGTCGACCCGTGGGACCTCACGGAGGACGAGACGATCCGGCACATCGAGCTCCAGCGCGGGCTCGACGCCTTGGTCGTCGCCCCCGCGACGGCCAACGTGCTCGCGAAGTTCGCGCACGGGATCGCCGACGACATCCTGTCGACGTTCTACCTCGCCGTGACCGCTCCGGTCGTCGTGGCGCCGGCGATGAACACCCGGATGTGGCTCCATCCCGCGACGCAAGACTCGATCGCGCGGCTTCGCGGGAGGGGCGTCCACGTGGTCCTGCCGGAGTCCGGCTGGCTGGCGGAGCGCGAGAGCGGCGTCGGACGCCTCGCCGACCCGGCGGCGATCGTGGCCGCGACGCTTCGCGCCGCGCGCCGCCGCACTTCTCTGACGGGGCGCAAGGTCGTGGTCACTGCCGGCCCCACGCGCGAGCCGATCGATCCGGTCCGGTACGTCTCGAACGGGTCCTCGGGGAAGATGGGGTTCGCGATCGCCGAGGCGGCCGCCCGGCGCGGCGCCGAGGTCGTCCTCATCGCCGGTCCCGTGGAGCTTTCGCCGCCGTTCGGCGTCCGCGTGGTGCGCGCGGTCACCGCTCGTGACATGAGGGAGGCCGTCCAGGCCGAGCGCGTGGGGGCGCATGCGATCTTCATGGTCGCGGCGGTGTCGGACTACGTCCCCGCGGCTTCCCCCTCGAAGATCAAGAAGAGCGGAGGGCCGCTGACCCTCGTCCTCGACGAAGGACCCGACATCCTCGCGGAGCTCGGCGCGACGAAAGGGAGCGAGATCCTCGTCGGGTTCGCCGCGGAGACCGACGATCTTCTCCGCAACGCGCAAGCGAAGCTCCGGTCCAAGAACGTGGACTTCATCGTGGCCAACGACGTCCTGGCTCCCGGGATCGGCATCGGCTCCGATCGGAACGCCGTGACGATCCTCGACCGCGCGGGGGGCGCGCACGCGGTCCCCGAGGCGGGGAAGGGGGAGATCGCCGAGGCGATCCTCGACAGGACGCTCCCCGGAGCTGGGGCGTGACCGAAGGCGAGGGCGTTCGCCGCGCCCTCGCGGCGTGGGTCGGCTACCTGGACGACATCGGCGTCACCGACCTGCGGGTGGCCCCGGAGTCGCCCGATCCCGCCTCCCTTCTTCGGACGATCCGCGAGGACCTCGGCGAATGCACGCGGTGCAAGCTGTGCGGGGCGAGAACGCAGATCGTCTTCGGCGTCGGCGATCCGAGGGCCCGCCTGATGTTCGTGGGGGAAGGGCCGGGCGCCGACGAGGACGCCCGCGGCGAGCCGTTCGTCGGCCGGGCCGGCCAGAAGCTCAACGAGATGATCCAGGCGATCGGCCTCCTCCGGAAGGACGTCTACATCGCCAACGTGGTCAAGTGCCGCCCGCCCGACAACCGCACGCCGGAGCCCGACGAGGTGGCGACCTGTTCCCCCTACCTGTTCCGGCAGATCGAGGCGATCGCCCCCAAGGTGATCGTCGCGCTCGGATCACCGGCCGCCAAGACCCTGCTCGGCACGAAGATCGGGATCACCCAGCTCCGCGGGGCCTGGGGGCGCTTCCGCGGCATTCCGGTGATGCCGACGTTTCACCCCGCCTACCTCCTGCGGGCCTACACGATGGAGAACCGGCGGCTCGTCTTCGAGGACTTGAAGGCGGCGCGCGCCCGGATGGACGAGTCGTCGTGAGCGGAGGCGAGGGCGCCGCCCTGGTCGGCGTCGCCGTTCCCGTTCCGCTGCGCCGCACCTTCACGTATCGCGTTCCCCCGGGCCGGTCCCTCGGGCTCGCCCTCGGGGGACGGGTGCGCGTGCCCCTGGGGCGTCGCACCGTGAAGGGGACGATCGTGGAGCTCCCCGCCGGCGAGCCCCCCGCCGACGTGGTCGTCAAGGAGCTCATCGAGCCGCTTCCGGGCTCACCCGCGCTCGACGCCTCGCTCCTCGAGCTCACGCGATTCGTCGCCGATTACTACCTGTGCTCCTGGGGGGAGGCGATCGAGGCGGCCCTTCCTCCCGATCCTCCGCCGAGCAAGCGCGCGCCCCGCGGGCGGGCTCCGGAGCCGGCCGAGCCGCCGCCGGCGCCCGCGCCGGTCGTGCCGACGCCGGCGCAGCGCCTGGCGCTCGAGGCGCTCGAGCCGGCGATCGCCGCCCGCGCCTACGCCCCGTTCCTTCTCTGGGGGGCGACCGGCTCCGGCAAGACGGAGGTCTACCTCCGCGCGGCGGAGCGCGCGCTCGCGGAGGGGCGCGGCGTTCTCTACCTTGTCCCGGAGATCGGGCTCACTCCGCTCCTGGTCGCGCGGATCGCGTCACGCTTCCCGGGCCAGGTCGCCGTGCTCCACTCCGGCCTCTCGCCGAGGCAGCGTCGCGCGGAGTGGGAAGCGGTGCGCTCGGGGTCGAAGCGCTTCGTCGTCGGCGCGCGGTCGGCGGTCTTCGCGCCGCTTCCCGACCCCGGGCTGATCGTCGTCGACGAAGAGCACGACGCGTCGTACAAGCAGGAGGACGCTCCGCGGTACCACGGACGCGACGTCGCGATCGTGCGCGCACGGCTGTGCGGCGCGCCGATCGTGCTCGGCTCGGCGACGCCCTCGCTCGAGTCGTTCCAGCACGCGCGCTCGAAGCGGTACGCGCTCCTGACCTTGGGCGGCCGTGTCGAGGATCGCCCGCTCCCCTCGGTGCTTCTCGTCGACATGCGGGAGGAGTTCCGCGCGGCGCAGACGACGGCCCCGCTGTCCCGGGCCCTGGCCGCGGCTCTTAGCGAAACCATCGAGCGTGGGGAGCAGGCCCTCATCCTCAGGAACCGGCGGGGATGGGCGGCGGCGCTCCTGTGTCCCGCGTGCGGCCAGCGGGTCAACTGCCGCCGCTGCAGCCTCTCGCTGACGTGGCACAAGAAGGACGGCCGCTTGCGCTGTCACGGCTGCGGGTTCGAGACGGCCCGGCCCGAGGTCTGTCCGGCGTGCGGGACCGACGACCTCCGCGACCTCGGCGTCGGGACCGAGCGGGTCGAGGAGGAGATCGCGGCGCTGGTCCCGGGGGCGCGCGTCGCCCGCATGGACCGGGACACCGTGCGGGGCCGGGGCGCGCACGAGCGCATCCTAAAGAGCTTCGAGCAGGGGGCGATCGACATCCTGGTGGGCACGCAGATGATCGCGAAGGGGCACGACTTCCCCAACGTGACACTCGTCGGCGTCCTCTCCGCCGACCAGACGCTCGGGCTCCCCGACTTCCGCGCGGGGGAGCGCGCCTTCCAGCTCTTGACCCAGGTCGCCGGGCGCGCCGGGCGCGGCACGCGCCCGGGGAGGGTGATCGCCCAGGCCTTCGATCCGGACCACCCGGTGCTCAAGGCGGCGGCGGCGCAGGACTATCTGGCCTTCTTCGAGCGCGAGCTTCCGTACCGGCGGGCGCTCCGTTACCCGCCCCTCGCGGCGCTCGTCCAGATCCTCATCGTGGATCCTCGCGAGGGGGTCGCGTGGCGGACGGCGAACGAGGTCGCCCTCGCCGTGTCCGCCTGTAGCGACGGGAGGATCGCGATCGCCGGTCCCGGGCCGGCGCCGATCGAGCGCCTCCGTGGGAATTACCGCATGCAGATCCTCGTCCGCTCGGCCGGCCGCCGCCGGCTCGTCGAGACGGTCTCGCGCGCGCTCTCCGGGTTCGAGGGGAAGGCGATCCGCCGTTCGATCCACGTGGACGTGGATCCGGTGAGCCTGCTCTAGGCATGACCCGGAGCGCCGTCGTCCCCTCGATCCTGGAGGCGACGCCCGAGGCGGCGGCGGAAGCGCTCGCCGGCGCGCCCCGCGAGGCCGCTCTCGTCGAGCTCCGCGCCGACCGGCTCGGCGCCGCCGACGTGGGCGCCCTCGTCGCGCGAATCGGGCGCGCGACGATCGTGACCGTGAGGGAGGCCGCGGACGGCGGATCGTTCACGGGGAGCGCCGCGGACAAGCGCGCGATCCTCGAAGCGGCCCTCGCGGCCGGAGCGGCCTACGTCGACGTGGAGCACGGCGGGTCGTGCGCGGCGATGGCCGAAGGGCCCGCGTCGGCGCGGGTGATCCTCTCGCACCACGGAGCGGCGTGCGAGGGCGCGACGTTGACGGCGCTGTTCGACGCCATGGCCTCCTCCCGGGCCGCCCGGCTCAAGATCGTTCCCCGGGCCGATCGGGCCGGGGAGATCGGGGCGATCCGGGAGCTGCTCCTTCGCGCGGCTCGCGCGGCTCGGCCGCTCACGGCCTTCGCCTCGGGCCCGGCGGGAACGCCGACCCGCGTGTTCGCGCCCTCCTGGGGCTCCTGGGGAACGTACGCGGCCGTGGAACCGGGGCGGGAGACGGCGGAAGGCCAGCTCTCCGCGCGCGCTCTCATCGATCGGTTCCGCGTCGATGCCATCGGCCCGGCCACGCGCCGCTTCGCGCTGTTCGGCACGCCGGTCGCGGAGAGCCCGTCCCCCGCCGTGCATGCGGCGGGGTACAGGGCCCTCGGGCTCGATGCGGTCTACGTGCCGGTCGAGACCGGCGATCCCTCGGAGATCGCTCCGGTCGCCGAAGCGCTCGGTCTTCACGGGTTCGCGGCGACGATCCCGCTCAAGGAAGAGGTCGCCCGGCGCTGCGCGCGGCTCGACCGGTTCGCGGCGTGCGGATCGGCCAACACCGTCGTGATCGAGCGCGGGTCGTGGCTCGGCCACAACACGGACGCTCCGGCGGCCCTCCTGCGGATCCGACTCCACCTCGAGCTGCGCGGTGCCGCGGTCGCGATCGCCGGGGCGGGAGGGACGGCGCGCGCGATCGGCGCCGCCCTCGTCGCCGAGGGGGCCGTGGTGACCCTCTACGGTCGCGACCTCGCCCGCACCGAGACGGCCGCGGCCGCCATCGGCGCCTCCGCACGGGGCCTCGCCGCCCTTCCCGAGGCCCGATGGGACCTCCTCGTCCAGGCGACCCCCCGGGGGGCGCGCGGGGAGACGGTGCTCGATCCGGCCGGCCTCCGCGGAAAGGTCGTTCTCGACGCCGCCTATCGTCCCGAGGGGACGCCGCTCGCGCAGGCCGCGCGGCGCCGCGGCCTTGCGGTCGTGGACGGCTACGAGCTCCTCCTCGCGCAGGCGATCCTCCAGTTCGAGAGGCTGACGGGGGAGCGGGCCCCAGTCGAGGCGATGGCCGCCACGGTGGCCGCGAGGTTGTTGGTTGACTGACGAGCGGTGCGAGCGGCCTCGAAAAAACTAGGATCTGACATCTCTTGAGTGAGGCGGATTCGCTTCAGGCGGCGTGCTTGAGCCGGAGCTCGGGAAGGCCCCGGGTCCAGCGCTTCGTGTAGAGCCGGAGCGCGGACTCCGACAGGAGTTCCCTCGCGGGGAAGAGCCTCCTCGACAGGATCCGCTCCCAGCGCCATAGGTCCTCGGTCAGCTTGAGCCGCATCGCCGGGGTGGATCGATCGGGGGCCCGCTCCGTCCGCCTCTTGATGAAGTTCTTCCAGACGGCCATCAGATGCGCTCGCCCCACGATCGACTCGAGCCTCCGGCCGAAGGCGATCGTCTCCCGCTTCTGATCCGCGCAGCTGTGGCGGAAGAGCTGGTGCAGCTGATCGACGGGAAACATCGCGAGGTCGCGTGCGATTGCTTCGGCCGACCGCGGTGACCCCTTCGGGCCCCTCACGGGGTTGGGGTAGACCTGCATCTCGATTCTGGAGCCGGGACCCTCCTTTCGGACGGCCACCCGATAGTCGAGCCGTCCATCGACTTTGAGGACGAGCGGATCCGACGAGGAAACCTTCGAGATCAAGGCCCGAATCGAGCGCCGGATGCTCGAGACGTACGGACCGCTGGCGGTGGCTTTCATGACCGTTGCGGACTTCCGGTCGGGGCGGCGGCCGCTCCCCCGGTGGGGGGCGGGATCGAGGTCGTACACGAACCACGACGAAGCTCCCACCGCGGTCCCGATCCCCAGGGCGTGGTCCTGCCGGCCGATGAAGGATTCGAAGTGGTCGTGGACGATCGGCTCGGTCAAATCGGGGAGCTGAGCCAACACCCGGGCGTGGAAGAGGAGGGCATGCCGCCCGAGCCGCTCGGCGGCCCGGGTGACGGTGGTCTTGGCGCAGTGGCAGGAGCGGGCGATCTGGCGGTGAGCGGAGCAGGCGACAAGCCCAGACGCGATAACGACCTGAAGCTCGGGTCTCTTGAGGTAGTACGTGGTGGAGAAGGTCTGGCGGGAGCAGGTGTGCTTGCAGTCGAGGCAGCGGAAGCGGGGGATGCGGGCCGGGTGACTGCGTTTCCGGTAGTAGCCGTGGCGGTGAAAGCCGGTACTGCGAGTACGGTGAGCGCGGCACTCGGGCCACGGGCAGAAGGGGGGAAAGAAGCGGGAAGGACGCACACGATCGACGGGGTGAATGGGCCAGCGCATGCCAGGCTAGGGAGCAACCGCCAGGCCCGGCACAGATCAGCGGAACTCATGGGTTTCATTGTCCGCCCACCGTCCGAGCGGACGGTCGCGGACACTTCCGCCGATCAGAGCACCCACAACCTCGCGGCCACCGTGGATGGCCGCGGCTCTCCCACAGCGTCGGCGCGAGGAGTTCGCTTGACGCTTACGTGGGTCGCGGCCTAACCTGCGAACATGCGCCGGATCGCCGCCCCCCTCGTCCTCCTGATCGTCGGCATCGTCCCATCGTGCGCGACACGCCAGCCGATGACCGGGCAGCAGGCGGCCGACGTGGACCGGAAGCTCTCCACCTTCGCCTTCATCGAGGAAGGAACGATCGCGACGTTCATCGTCGACACGCGGCCGACCCGTTATCGGGAAAAGGAAAAGTACATCCCGGTCGAGATCGCGATCGCCAACCGCGGCGTCAAGCGCCTCACCCTCACCCGCGAGTCGTTCACCCTCTCCGACGAGAACGGGAACCGTTTTCCCTGCGCGAGCCCGAAGGAACTCCTCGAGGGGTACGAATTTCTCGACCTCGACAGGAACCTCGCCGAGCTGAACGGGATCGTCTTCAACCGCTTCGCCGCGATGACGCAGTACCCGAGCAAGTTGAGCCCCACCCGCTTCGATCGACCCGGGGAGCGCACGCTCGTCACCGACACGGTGACGCTCCCGCGCTACGGCTACATGCTCGACATGATCTACTTCCCTCAGCCCTCGACCGGCCTCAAGGGGCACAAGTTCGAGCTGACGATGTCGACGCCCGAGCTGACCGATCCCGTCTTCGTCAAATTCGAGGTGAAGTGATCCGCGCGTGACGAATCGCGTCGTCATCAAGGTCTGCGGGATCACGGAGGAGCGGGACGC
>JBGQLU010000002.1:0-61436 GCA_041500265.1 Acidobacteriota bacterium
CTTGCCGAGCAGGTTCTTGATTTGTTCCTTCGGCAGAGCCCCGACCGCATGATCGACGACGCGACCGGCCTTGAACACCATCAGCGTCGGTATGCTGCGGATCCCGAATCGCGCGGAGAGGTCGCCGTTCTCGTCGACGTTCACCTTCGCGATCGTCGCCCGGCCGTCCATCTCGCCGGCGATCTGCTCGAGGTAAGGGGCGATCATCTTGCACGGGCCGCACCAGGAGGCCCAGAAATCGACGAGAACCGGTCCATGCGCGTTCTTGATGGTGTCGTCGAACGTCGCGTCGGTAAGATGCACGATCTGGGGGCTGGCCATGGGTCCTCCTCGACGGAGCACGCGAGTGGATCAATCTAGCACGCGCCTTCCGGCGCCCGCCCGGCGTCGATTCGGGCAGAACTTCCTCGTGTCCAAGACCGCGATCGCCCGTATCGTCGAGGCCCTCGATCCCCGTCCGGGCGAGAGTGTCGTCGAGATCGGACCGGGGCGCGGGGCGCTGACCGCAGCCCTCTTGGAGCGCGTCCCGATGCTGACCGCGATCGAGATCGACCGGGATCTCGTGGCCTCGCTCCGCGCGACGTTTCCGGCCGAACGCTTGCGGGTCATCGACGCCGACGTGCTGGAGGTGTGGGGCGCGCTCCCCGTTCTCGGCGCGGCGACCCCCGGCTTCCATCCCCCGTTCGTCGTCGCCGGAAACCTTCCGTACAACATCTCGAAGCCGGTCGCGATGGAGCTCATCGCCGGCCGCGCGGCGGTGGCGCGTGCGGTGCTCATGTTCCAGCGCGAGGTGGCCGACCGGTTGACCGCCGCGCCGGGGAGCTCCGCGTACGGCCCGCTGTCGGTGCTCTCCGGCCGCGCGTTCGCGATCGAGCGTCTCTTCACTCTCCCCCCGGGGGCGTTCCGCCCGGCGCCCGCGGTCACCTCCGCGGTGACCCGCTGGGTCCCGCTCCCGGCAGCCAGCCTTCCCGCGGCGATCGAGCCGGCCCTGAAGGACGTGCTGCGGGCGTCGTTCGCCCACCGCCGCCAGACGATCCTCCGGAACCTGCGCTCCGTCCTCCCCGGAGGGGAAGAGCAGGCGAAGGCACTCCTCCGCGACGCGGGGATCGACGCGGGATCCCGCGCCGAGGCGGTGGTGCCCGAAGCTTTCATGGCACTCGCGGCATCCTGGCCCGTATAATTCTCCCGCGAACGTCCTCAGGCTCTCCTCGCCGCTCCCGGAGGACGCGTGTCCCGATCTTCCCCCATCGAAATCATCCCGCTCGGAGGGCTCGGCGAGTTCGGGATGAACCTGATGGTCTACCGCCACGGGACCGATTGCCTCGTCGTGGACGCCGGCATGATGTTCCCGGGCGCCGAGCATCTCGGGGTCGACGTCGTCGTTCCCAACATGGAGTTCCTGGACGCCTGCGGGACGATCCACGCCGTCGTGCTCACGCACGGCCACGAAGACCACATCGGCGCCCTCCCCTACCTTCTCGCGCGGCGGGACGTGCCCGTGTACGGGACGCCCTTCACTCTCGGGCTCGTCCGGGGGCGCCTCCAGGAGCACGACCTCGGTCCCGCGCTGCGGCTCCTCGTGCTGCCGACGGACGGGACGCCTCTCGTCCTCGGCCCCTTCTCGATCGAGGCGCTGCCGGTGACGCACTCGATCCCCCAGTCGACGATGCTCGTCCTCCGCACGCCGGTCGGGACGATCCTCCACACGGCGGACTTCAAGCTCGACCCCTACCCGCTCGACGGTCCCGGAACGGACCTCTCGCGGCTGGCGCGGCTGGGAGACGAAGGGGTCTTGGCCCTGCTCTCCGACAGCACGAACGCCACGCGCCCCGGATTCACGCAAGGGGAGCGCACGGTGGCGCCCGGACTCGACCGCGCGATCGCCGGCGCCCGCGGCCGCGTGCTCGCGACGACTTTTTCCAGCAACATCCACCGGCTCCAACAGCTCGTGGACATCGGGGTCGCGCGCGGGCGCAAGATCGCGATCGTCGGCTCCTCGATGGAATTCCACACCGACGTCGCGGAGCACCTCGGCCTGTTCCGGATGCCGGTCGGGGCCCGGGTGAGCGCGGAGGCGGCGATGAGCCTCGCCGCCGAGCGGGTCCTCGTCCTCGTCACCGGGTCGCAGGGTGAGCCGACCTCCGCGCTCGCGCGCATCGCGGTCGACAAGCACCGCGACATGGTCGTCGGCGAGGGGGATCTCGTCCTCCACTCCGCGCGCTCGATCCCGGGGAACGACAAGCCGATCGACCGGATGATCAACCACCTGCTCCGCCGGGGGGCCGAGGTGGTCACCGGGGACGACGCGCCGATCCACGTTTCGGGTCACCCGTCGCGCGACGAGCTGGCCCTTCTCATCCACCTCGTCCGGCCGACGTTCCTGCTGCCGATCCACGGAGAGTACCGCCAGCTCCGCGCCCACGCCGAGATCGGGCGAGCCTGCGGGCTTCCCGCCGAGCGGATCCTGCTGGCGGAGTCGGGGGACCGGATGGCGCTCGACGCGGAGGGCATGCGGATCGTCGATCGGGTCCCGGTCGGGCAGGTGTTCATCGACGGCGCGCTCGACCGCGTGGACTTCTCCGTGCTTCGCGACCGCCGCCAGATCGCCGGAGACGGGATCGTCGTCGCCGTCGTCGCCGTCCATCGCGACTCGGGACGGGTGGACGGCCCCCCGGAGATCGCCAGCCGCGGCTTCGTCGGGGATGCGGTCGAGGCGGAGATCCTGACCGAGGCCAAGGACGTCGTCGCGCTGGCCTTGAGCGATACGACGCTCGAGGAGCGGTCGGACGAGGGGCTCTTGAAGGCGAAGATCCAGGCGGATCTCCGGCGGTTCTTCCGGAAGCGCACACAGAAACGGCCGATGATCATCCCGCTGGTCGTCGAGTTGTAGACTGGGGTCCCGATGGACGTCACGCTCTCGAATCTCCGGAAGAAGCGCTGGTTCGACGAGGTCGCCGGGCTGCTCCTGCTCCTGTTCACCGCGATCACCGTCCTGGCCCTCGCCAGCTACGCATCGACCGACGCGACCTGGTTCCAGCGCCAACCCGGCCTGCACGGCGCTACGAACTGGATCGGGCGGGTCGGCGCGACCTTAGCCGAGCTCCTGCTCCAACTGCTGGGCACGGCGGCGTTCCTGGTTCCCGTCGTTCTCGCGATCACGGGGTGGAACCGGTTCCGCGGAAAGAGCGTCGCGTCGTCGTACGGCCGTCTCGCCGGGCTTCTCGCCCTCCTCGTGACGCTCGCGACCCTCCTGGACCTCCTCTACGGAAACGTCCGCTACGGCGCCGAGATCTTCCGCGCCGGCGGGTACGTGGGCGCCAAGTGCGCGGGGGCGCTCGTCGCCCTCATGAATCCCCTGGGAGCGACGCTGACCGCGGTGACCCTGCTCGCCGCGACGATCGTCCTGACCACGCGATTCTCCTTCGCGCGCACGGCGCATCGCGTCGGGGAAGGAATGAACGGGCACATCGCGACCCGCCTGGAGCGGTTCCGCGCCTTCCGCGAAGCCCGCCGGAAAGAATCCGCCAAGCGCGCCCTCGAGAAGAAGCACGCGAAGAGCGCCGCGGAGCGCCAGGCGGGCGTGGACGCCCCCGAGGCGGCCCCGGTGATCGAGCTCCCGAAGGCGAGGCCGGCGGTCCGCGCGGAAGAGGCGCCCGCCCCCAAGGTCACGCTGCGCCGCGAGACGCCGAAGGTGGCGCCCGCGCCTTCGAAGCAACAGACCCTGCTCGAGCCGCCCGCTCCCGGCGGGGTCGCGCTCCCGCCGCTCGAGCTCCTGAACGAGCCGAAGCCCCAGGAGGGCGAGAGCAAGCAGGACCTTCTCCTCCGGGCCCAGCAGATCGAGGACAAGCTGCGCGAATTCGCCGTGGACGGAAAGGTCGAGGCGATCCACCCCGGCCCGGTCGTGACGACCTTCGAATACATGCCGGAAGCCGGCGTCCGCTACTCCAAGATCGTCGGCCTGATCGACGACCTCTGCCTCGGCCTGAAGGCCGAGTCGATCCGGATCGATCGCGTGCCGGGCCGCTCGACCGTCGGCATCGAGGTCCCGAACAAGCACCAGGAGGTCATCTTCCCGCGCGACCTCCTGGCCTCCGAGAAGTTCCGGTCCTCGAAGTCGAAGCTGACCCTGGCCCTGGGGAAGGACATCCACGGGGACGTCTTCACGGCGGAGCTCGAGCGGATGCCGCACTTGCTGATCGCGGGAGCGACCGGCGCGGGAAAGTCGGTCGGCTTGAACGGGATGATCACCTCGATTCTCTACAAGGCGACCCCGGCCGACGTCCGGTTCATCATGATCGACACGAAGATGATCGAGCTGGGGATGTACGCCGACATCCCCCACCTCTTGATCCCCGTCGTCACCGACCCCAAGCACGCCTCGACCGCGCTCAAGTGGGCGGTGCGCGAGATGGAGATCCGCTACAAGCAGCTCGCCTCGCTCGGCGTGCGCAACATCGAGCAGTTCAACCAGGCGCTCGTGGACGATCCGGGCCGGACGATGACCGACGAGCGGACCGGTGAGCAGAAGGCGCTCCACCGCCTCCCCTACATCGTCATCGTGATCGACGAGATGGCCGACCTCATGATGGTCTCCTCCGCCGACGTCGAGGAGTCGATCATGCGCTTGGCCCAGATGGCCCGCGCGGTCGGGCTCCACCTGATCCTGGCGACCCAGCGCCCGTCCGTGGACGTCATCACCGGCACGATCAAGGCCAATTTCCCCGCCCGTATCGCCTTCCGCGTCAGCCAGCGCGTCGATTCGCGCACGATCATCGACCAGCAGGGGGCCGAGCACCTGATCGGGCGGGGGGACATGCTCTTCCTCCCGTCGGGCTCGGCGCGGCTGCTGCGCTGCCATTCCGGGTTCATCACCGAGAACGAGCTGAACCGGATCGTCGCCTTCCTCAAGAAGCAGGCCAAGCCCATCTACGACGAATCGGTCCTGAAGGACCCCGAGGACGAGCGCGGCGGCGCCTTCGACCCCGGGGAGAGGGACAGCGTCTACGTCGACGCGGTCAAGCTCGTCCTGCAGGAAGGGATGTGCTCGATCACGCTCATTCAGCGCCGGATGCGCCTGGGGTACGCCCGGGCGGCGCGGATCGTGGACATGATGGAGCAGGAAGGGATCATCGGCCCCGCCGACGGCAGCAAGCCCCGCGAGGTGCTCGTGGGACCGGAGATACTCGGAACGCTCGCGTAGGGCTCGGCGGTGGGAGTCAAGAGTTGAGAGTTAGGAGTTGAGAGTTAAGAGTTGAGAGTTCAGCGTCATGAGGCGGTCGACCCTCAACTCTTAACTCTTGACTCTCAACTCTCAACTCTCAACCCTGAACCTTCCCCCTCAGCCGCGCGCCAGGATCCGTTCGGCGAGCGTCACGTGCAGCGCCTCGATCATCTCGCCGTCCATCGCGACGACACCCTTGACGGCGCCGCAATGCATGGCCCACGCTTCGACCACGCGCCGGGCCCACGACAGTTCGTCCGGCGTGCTCCGGTAGACCTCGTGGATCGGCGCCACCTGCCGCGGGTGGATGCACGTCTTCCCGTCGTACCCCAGCTCCCTGGCGATCGCGGCGTGGCGTCTCAGGCCGGCGTCGTCCTTGAACGGGAAGTAGACGGAGTCGATCGCGGCGGCGCCGTGGCGGCGCGCGGAAAGGAGCACCTCCGCCAGCGCGTGCCGCTCCCAGCCGCGGCCCTCGTCGGGACGGGCTTGCAGCGAGAGCCTCAGATCCGCCGACCCGACGATCAGCATGCGCACCTGCGGATGCGCCCCCGCCAGGGCGCGGGCTTCGACGACCCCGGTGGCGGTCTCGATCATCAACGCCGTGGCCGCGCCGTGCTCGGCGAACCGCGAGGCGAGTGCTGCGACCGCCGCGGGATCCTCCGCCTTGGGCAGAACGACCCACGGAGGCTTCGCGAAGCCGACCAGGACGAGATCGTCCTGGAGCGGGCCGCTCCGTCCGGAGTTGATCCGCAACATCCAGGGGACCTCCGGCGAGAGCGACCCGGACGCGACCGCCGCCCTCACCTGGTCCCGCGCGGCGTCCTTGTCCTGAGGGGGAACCCCGTCCTCGAGATCGACGATCACCGCATCGGCGGAGATCGCGGGGATCTTTTCGAGGAGCGCCCGGCGCGACGCCGGCACGTAGAGGAGGCTCCGAGGAGGCCAGCTCACTTCGGCCACATGCCGGGAATCGTCGTTCCGCAGGGGCAGCGGCCCGCCGCGTCGAGGGCGTAGTGCGTCACCCGGTAGCCGGTGCGCCGCACCACGGTCGCGCCGCACGAGGGGCAGCGCGTGTCCTCGAGGTCGCCGACGCGTCCGGGGAGGTTGCCGGCGTACACGTACCGCAGCCCGGCCTCGCGGCCGAACGCGGCGGCGCGACGGAGATCGTCGGGGGTCGCGTCCCGGTTCGCGCTCATCTTGTAGTCACCGTGGAATGCCGTCACGTGCCACGGGATGTCGGGGCTCACCGACGCGAGGAATCCGGCGAGGTCGCGGAGCTCGCTCTCCCCGTCGTTCCAGTCCGGGATGAGCAGCGTGACGATCTCGACCCAAAATCCCATCGCGTGGAGGCTGCGGATCGTGTCGAGGATCGTTCCGAGCTTCCCTCCCAGCTCGCGGTAGTGCTCGTCCCGGAACCCCTTGAGGTCGACCTTGTAGAGGTCGACGTAGGGGCGGATGTACTCCAGGACCTCGGGCGTTCCGTTCCCGTTCGACACGAATCCGCAGACGATTCCCGCCGGCTTCGCTTGCCGGAACACCTCGACGGCCCATTCGGCCGTGATCAGCGGCTCGTTGTAGGTCGTGACCATCACCGGCGCCGCGTGCCTGCGGGCGAGGGCCAAGAGCTCGTCCGGCTCGACGTCCTGCGGCGGCGCCAGCGCGTCCGGATCGCGGAGGGCTTGCGAGGTCAGCCAGTTCTGACAGTAGGCGCAGTGCAGGTCGCACCCGAGCATCCCGAACGACAGGGCCTTGGTCCCCGGAAGAACATGGAAGAACGGCTTCTTTTCGATCGGGTCCACCTGGAGGGCGGCGACGTACCCCCGCGGGGCGTAGAGGGTCCCGGCGACGTTGTGCCGGACGCGGCAGATGCCGTCCAGACCCGGAAGCACGAGGCAGCGGTGACCGCAGGCGAAGCAGCGCACGCGCCCGTTGTCCAGGCGTTCGTACAGCACGGCCTCGCGCGTGCGCCGCTCGAGCGCTTCTTTCAGCGTGGCGACGGCGGGATCGAGGGGGCGGGTCATCGACGACTCCGCCTACAGTGTACCGCTCGCGTCCTCGCTCGTCCCGGCGAGCGCGGCCCGCGCGGCCTCCTGCTCCGCCTGCTTGCGGCTCGGGCCTCGCCCGGTGCCGACGATGCGGCCGTCCACCATGACCTCGGCGTCGAACGACCGCGCGTGAGGAGGCCCCACCGTCGAGGCGATCCGGTAGCGGGGGGTCAGCCGCCATCGCGCCTGCGCCAGCTCCTGGAACCGCGTCTTGAAGTCGCTCTCGCTCAGGCTCATGTCGCGCGTGGCGGAGAGCCGCGCGCCGAGGCAGCGCCGGACGACCGCGCGGGCGGAGCGCAGGCCGCGGTCCAGGAACACGGCGCCGACGATCGCCTCGAACGCGTCGGCGAGCAACGACGGCTTGAGTCTGCCCCCGGACTGTTCCTCTCCCCGCCCGAGGCGGAGGAACGCGCCCAGGTCGAGCTGCCGCGCCGCGTCCGCGAGCGCCTCCGCGCACACGACGGTTTGCTTCCGCCGGGTCAGCTCCCCTTCGCCGGCCGAAGGGTCGTCCTTCGAGAGCCATTCCGCGACCACGAAGCCGAGGACGGAATCGCCGAGGAACTCCAGCCGCTCGTAGTCTTCGCCCTCGCCGCGCTCGTGGCGGAACGAGCCGTGGGTCAGCGCGCGCTCGAGATGGACGCGATCGCGGAAAGAGACCCCGAGCCGTCGCTCCAGGTCGTCGAGGCCGCTCACGGCTGTCCCGGCGACCCGCCGAGGAGCTGCACGTCGCCGCCGGATTCGACCCGGATCGTCGGCCGGCTCGCGTTCCCGAGGACCCCCTGGGCCGAAGACCCGCCCTCCAGGATCTCCACGCGCGGGAGGTCGGTCTCGACCCGGCCGAACTTCGAGCGGGCCTCCACGCGGCATCCGCCGCCGGCGGGGAAGTGGACGGTGATGTCGCCTCCGTCGTTGTGGACGACGCTGTCCTTGCCGGGAAGCGAGGTCCAAGAGACGGCGACGTGGCGGCCGTCCGCCTCCACCTGCGCGGGACCCACCATTCCCAGCAGCGAGACGTCGCCGCCGCTGCTCTTGACCCCGACCGCGCCGGAAGCCCCCTTGACGGTCACATCCCCCTGCGTGTTCTCGACGGTGACGTCGGCCGAGACCCCGTCGATCTGCACGTCCGAGCTCGTCGCGTAGACGAGCAGCTCGCCCCCGATGTCCTTCAGGCGGACCTTGAGACCGTCCCCCTGGATGCGGACCGGCCCGACGATCTTCTCGAGCACGACCTCGGCGTTCGAGGTTTTCACCTCGAGCAGCCCCGTGTTCCCCGAGCCCCGGACGGATCCGCCGTAGCTGATGAAGTGGAGCGCCGCCTTGTTGTCCAAGAACTGCACGTCGCCGTCGGATTCGACCGTGATGTCCCCTTGGCAGCGGGTCATCTTGAGCGGCGTTCCCGATAGCGAGAATTCCCCCCCCTGCGCCAGATCCCGGAGCTCGAGCTGCCCGCCGCGCTCCCGCACGTGAACCGGCACGTCGGCGGCCCCCACCGTCATCACGACGCCGTCGAGGTCGGCGTCCAGGGGGCCGCGGAGCTCCGCGACCTGGGCATGGCCGCCGGTCAGGTGCAACGACGAGCTGCCGGCGACCATCCCCAGCTTCACGTCCAGATCGCGGCCGCGCACGGTGACGTCCCCGTTCACGCTCGACACCGCCACGCTCCCCGACTGGACGTCGCCGGAGAACGAGCCGTTCTGGCCGCCCCCCGACACCTTCAGGCGCTCACCCCGAACTTCCACCGACGACGCGATCCCCGCCACGGTCACCGTGCTGTCCGTGGCCTCGACGGTGACGTTCATGTCGTCCGGGACGTGCACCACGAGCAGCCGGCCGGATTCCGGGACGTCCTTGCGCGGGAGGAAGCGGAAGGTACCGTCCTCCAGCCACAGCGCCACGGGGATCTCGGCCCCCTTCGGACCCGGGGCCGCGCTCTGGAAGCGAACCTCCCCTTCCTTCCCCGCCTCGACGCGGATCTCGCCGCGGATGCCCGATACGACGACGCGGACCTCGCCGGTGACGGGAACGATCCCCGCGGACTCCTCGGCAAGGAGGCGCGACTCGCCGGCGCGGGTGAGCGAGGACCACGCCAGCGCGATCACGAGTGCGGAGACGACGCGGTCCCCTGCCATTCGGTTCAGCTCCCTACGATTTCGCCACGACCGGCACGCGGTCTGGGCCGGACGTCAAGACGATACGGTTGCGCCCGTTCCCGCGCAACAGCGCCGGGACCGTCACCCCGACCTGCGCCTCGTGGCCCTCGCGGCGATGCGAGGGCGCCGGACCCGCATGCTAGAATTCGCCGCTTTCACGCCCATTACGACCAGGGAGGAGATTCCGATGGTGGACTCGACCGAAGGGTCGGCGGAATCCGCCGGCCCCGCGCGGGTCGGCGTTCCCCTCGCGATCGTCCTCGTCATCTTCTTCCTGTCGGGCGCGACGGGACTCGTCTACGAGGTGGTGTGGACGAGAATGCTGACCCTCGTCTTCGGTCACACCATCTATGCCGTCAGCACCGTGCTCACCGCCTTCATGGCCGGCTTGGCCCTCGGAAGTTGGCTGTCGGGGAGGTTGGCGGACCGGCTGCGGAGGCCCCTGCGATCGTACGCCCTGCTGGAGCTCGCGATCGGCCTCTACGCCCTCCTCATCCCGCTCCTCCTCGGCCGGCTGGATTTCGTTTTCAGGCCGATCTACTCCCACGTGCACGGCTCTTTCTACCTGTTCAGCATGATCCGGTTCGCCGCCTGCTTCCTGGTCCTCGTGCTTCCCACGACGCTGATGGGCGCGACGCTGCCGCTCCTGAGCCGGATCGTCGCCCCTGCAGCCGGCACCCTGGGGAAGCGCCTCGGCGCGCTCTACTCCGTCAACACCCTCGGCGCCGTGCTGGGATGCGCGGCCACCGGCTTCGTGTTGATTCGCGTGCTCGGCGTCCGCGAGACCATCGCCGCGGCCGCCGGGCTCAACGTCCTCATCGCGGCCGCCGCGTGGCTCGTCTCGGCGCGGCCTATCGCCGCGGAGCTCATCCAGGAAGAATCTTCGCGAGATCCCCAGGAGGCGCCCTCGGCACTTTCACTGGGGCGCCGCCGGGCCGTTCTCGTCGCCTTCTTCGTCTCCGGCTTCGTCGCCCTTGCCCTCGAGGTTCTCTGGACGCGATCGCTGGTCTACACGTTCTTCCAGGGGAGCTCCACGTACGCCTTCACCACGATCCTGACCCTCTTCCTGGCCGGCCTGGGATTCGGCGCGCTCGTGGCGGCACCGTTCGCCGACCGTGCCCGGAATCCCCTGCGCTGGCTCGCCGCGGGCGAGCTGGTCATAGGCGTCTTCGCCATCGTTTCCCTTCCGCTCCTCGTGCATCTGGCACGAGCGCATGCGGGGCAGCTGCCGACCTACAGCTGGCTTTCGCTCACGCTGCGGGATTTCCTGAAGTCGGCGATCGTGATGGCGGCCCCGACGTTCGCGATGGGGGCGATCTTCCCGCTCATCGTCCGCGCCTACATCGCGGACGCCGCGGATGCGGCGCGGGGAATCGGGACGCTCTACGCGTTCAATACCGCGGGGGCGATCGGGGGCTCCTTCCTCGCCGGCTTCGTGCTCATCCCTTTCGTGGGGATGAGCACGAGCCTCATCGTCCTCGGGTCGGTGAGCGTCGTGATCGCGATCGGCCTCGTCGCCATCGATCCGGGAACGACGCGCGCCGTCAAGCTCGCAACCGCGGGAGCTTGCGGAGCCGGGCTCATCGTGCTGGTCGCCGTTCTCCCCGCGAAGGCGGCCTTTCAGCAGGTCTTGGACGGCGAGCGACTCCTCTTCTACCGCGAGGGGGAGACCGCGACGGTCGCCGTGGTGCAGCTGCAGAGCGGCGAACGGCAGCTCAACATCGACAACGTCGGAGTCGCGGGCTCCAACATCGAGATGCTGACCGATCAGAAGAGTCTCGCCCACGTCCCGGGCGTGCTCCATCCGCATCCCCGGCGTGTCCTCACCGTGGGGTTCGGAAGCGGTGGCACCTCCTGGTCGTTCACGACCTATCGCGACCTGGAGGCGATCCGATGCGTCGAGATCGCTCCCACGGTGGTGGCGGCGCACACGCAGTTCCCGGACTGCAACTTCGATCTCTTCAAGGACCCTCGCTACAAGGTCATCTTCGAAGACGCCAGAAGCCTCCTGCGCCTCGACGACTCGAAGTACGACGTGATCTCCACCGACTGCACGGACCTTCAATACAAGAGCAACGCGGATCTCTACACCGTGGAGTACTTCGAGCAGTGCCGGCGGCGACTGAACGACGACGGGATCTTCGTCGTGTGGATGCCGCTCAGCGGGTTGACCGATACGAACTTCCGGGTGGTTCTGTCGACGTTCGTGCACGTCTATCCGGAGGGGACCGTCTGGTACCTGAACAACTACCCGACCCACTACCTCCTTCTCGTGGGGTGCGTCCGTCCGCTCACGATCGACTGGCCGCGGCTCGAGGAGCGGATCTCCCAGCCCGACGTCAAGCGGGATCTGGCCCTCATCGATTTGGCGGACCCGTACAAGCTCGCGAGCGGGTTTCTGATGGATGCGCCGACCTTGCGGCGCTTCGTCGCGGGGTATGCGCCCAACACCGAAGATCGCCCGGTGCTCGAATACGACGTCGCGAGGAACCTGGCGGGAGACGTGACCGGCAACCTCGAAACCCTCATCCGCGCGGCGGATTCGGTTCGCCCGCCGGTCGTGGGGATTCCCGCCGAGCGGACCGCCGAGGTGCGCGCCGGCCTCGATGCGCACCTGGCGGCGAGGCGCCACGTGCTCCGGGGCCACCTCGACTTTCGACGAGGCCGGGAAGACTTCGCCCGATACGAATACGAGAAGGCGCTCGCGATCACGCCTTCCGACGTCAGCCTGATGGCCCTCCTCGGAGTGGACGACCGGACGCGCGACCGCCTCCTCGCCCGGATCGCCGCGGACCCCAAGGACCTCAAGGCTCGTTACGATCTGGCGTTCCTCTATCGCGGGCGCGGAGACTTCGCGAGGGCGCGAGCACTGCTATCGGAGATCCTCGCCGCCGATCCGCACTATCCCCTCGCGGCCGTGAACCTGGGTCTCACCTACGAGCGCGAGAATCGCTTCGACGATGCGGCGGAGGCCTACCGCGGAGTCCTCGTCTCGAATCCCAACCAGGACGCGCGCGCGATCGCGGAAGGGATGCTGAAGCTGAACGAGATGAAGCGGACGATCCGGGCGACCGCGGACCCCGCCGCCGAAGCTACCGCGTTGAACGCGCTGGCCGATCGCTACGCGGGCCTCGGCGACCCGATCGAAGGAGTCCGCGTCATCGAGGAGTACGCCGCGCGGCGGGAAACTCCCGAAGTCCTCGGCGTGCTCGTGGAGCGGTGCCTGGCCCTGGGTTTGACGGACGACGCCGCCGAGGCCTGCCAGCGCTGGTTGCGGCTCCGCCCCGAGGCGCCCGAGCCGCACTATTACCTGCTGAAGGCGTACTACAACGGCGGGCTGCTCGATCGCGCGGCGGAGGAGTTCGCCGCCGCGAGGGCCGCCGCGTCCGAAGAGCCCGCGATCTGGTATCTGGGCGCCCGGGTCTTCGCCCGCCTCGGGAAGACGGACGAGGCCGCCGAGGCCCTGGGCAAGGCGCTGTCGCTCGGGGGACGCCCGATGCTCGAGCTCGCCATCGCGGATCCCGTGATGGTGGGGAGTCCGGCCCTCCGCAAGGTCCTCGCGATGCCCTCGGGCGGTAGCGCTCCGTAGGGCCGGGCCGGCAGCGCGGATCAGGGCGGATCGAAGACTTTGTCGGCGATCTTCGAGAACCACCGCGCCGGTCCGCCGCCTACCGGGTACCGCTGGCCGTTCCGTTCCACCGTATGGCAGACCAGCGTCGTGCCTCCGGCCTCGACCTCGAGCTGGTCCACGTCATGGACGTCCACCTTGCTCGTCGCGCTTCCCGTGCGTGAGCTCTCCACCATCAGGCGACCGGTCTTCTCGTCGATCCACGTTCGAAACACGTAGTCGGACACTTTCTTCCCGTCGACGGTTTCGACGCACCGCCCGTCCCAGCCACAGCGGACCAGCCAACTCTCGTCCTTCGTCGTCTGGCTCCAGCGAAAGAGATACCGGTCCCCGCGCTTCAGGATCGAGATCGTCGAGCGGACACGGTCGTTCCCGCGCTGCCAGGTCCCCTCGTACCCCCTATCGGTGATGCGCGGCCGGCTCCGGCACGCCAGCACGAGCGAGACGAGCATCACCATCTGCCCCGTTCGAACGAACCATCTCAACGTGCTCTCCTCCGCTCGCTCAGGGGGTGGCTACGCGGGCCGGCTCGACCGCGAGACGTTCCCGCAGCGCGGGGTCCAGCGTCACCCCCGAGCTCTCGGCGCGAGCGGCTTCCGCCCGTGCCCCGGTCAGGTCGCCCGAGGACATCAGGGCGACGATCAGGTTGTTCCAGCATCCGGTGGCACCCGGGTCGGCGTCGATCGCCGCGCGCAGGAGTCCGATCGCTTCGGCCTGGGCGCCGCGCAGGACGAGGATCGACGAGAGGTTCTCCGAGGCTCCCGGATCCGCGGGGTAGATCCGCAAGACCTCGCGGTAGCTCGCTTCCGCGTCCCCGGTCCGTCCCGCGGCGGTCTGAATCGCGGCGAGGTTGAGCCGAGCCACCCGCTGGGCCGGATCGAGCCGCAGCGCGAGCCGGGCGTCGCGCTCGCCGGATGGGAGGTCCCCCGCCTTTTTCCAGGATCCCGCGCGGTTGGCGAGGGCGGCCGCTCGCTCGGCGATCCGAAGGTCGGCGAAGGGCACCGACAGCGAGATCGCGGCCGATAGCCCACCGGCGACGATCGCGACCGGGAGGCGGCGCCGGGACTGCGGCAGGGACGTATCGAACAGTGCGGCGAGCCCGGCCCCGGCCGGGATGCACAACAACGCCGCCAGCGGCAGGCGATAACGGCTCGACACGTAGAACAGCACCGGGGTCGATGCCGCGGCGGCGATCGCCCCCCACACCGGCCAGCCTCCGGTCCCCTTTGCGCCGGCGAGGATGACGCCCGCGACGGCAAGGCCGAGAATGGCCGCGAACGGTACCGGCGCCGCCCGGCGCCAAGGGTTCTCGTCGAGCGCGGGGGCGTAATCCACGCTGTGCTCGTGGTTGTCGAGCGTCAGCAGCACGCGGCGTCCGAGCAGCCGGATCGTGCCGACCGGATCCTGCGCGCGCGAGCGAACCGCCTGGCGGCCCCACCAGAGATCGGCCTCCACGGGATCGAGGTCGTTCCCGGAGAGCAGCTTCGCGCGGCGCGTCGCCTCATCGCGCTGGGTCGAAAGATCCCCCGAGAACCCGGGGGCCGGCGCGTAGATTCCGAGCGCCCCGGGGCCGTTCCCGTGGTACAGGGTCATGCCGCCGTTCGACGACACCAGAACCAGGTGCCCCGACGAGGCCAGGTTCCTGAGCGCCACGGGCGCGATCGCGAGCGCGATCCCGCCGACGAGGAGGACGGCGCGAGCGAGGCGGTGCCGCATCGCGGCGCCGATGGCCCAAGGCACCGCCACCAGGAGGAAGTTCGGGCGCGCGAGGGCGGCCGCCCCGGCGGCAACGCCCCCCCACCAGGCCCCGCCCCGCGAATCGACCCCGGCAGCCGCCACCGCGGCCGCGATCAGAAGGAGGGCGAGCGGCTCGCCGATCGGGGACGACGCGAAAAAGACCGAGGGATGGTAGAAGACGAAGAGGGCCGCGGCGCCGAGGCCCGCGATGTCCCCCGCGATCCGCCGCGAGGCGATCGCGAGCGCGGCCGCGGCGCCGAGCACGAACAGATGTTGGACGAGGTAGATCAGGGTGAATCGCTCCCCGAACGCCCCGAGGATCGCCGCCAGGAGATACGGGAAGAGGGGGGCGAGGTAGAACGCGCCGGGAACACCACCCGAGCCCGAGGCGATCGATCGAGCCCACGTCAGGTAATACCCGCCGTCGAGCAGCGGGTGGGCGAACGCGGGGTCGGAAGCCGGCTGGGCGAGAACGTACCCGAGCCGGAGGACGAGCGCGGCCACGAGGACGGCGCCGAGCGCCACGACGAAGCGGCCCCGTTGCATCACCTCACCGCCGCGAAGGACTGCCGTCCGATTCGGGGGCGCTGCTCGCGCGGGTCCGGGCCTCGTCACGAGCGCGCAGGACGTCGGGCGCCGCCTCGCCGAGGCGAACGGCCTCGTCGAGCTGGGCCACGGCTTCTCGCGGACGACCGGAGTCGAGGAGCAGGCGGCCGAGCAACACCCGCGGAACGGAGAGGGTGGGAACGCGCTCCACGGCTTTCCGGTAGAGCGCTTCGGCGTCGGCCGTCCTGCCTTGGGCCTGACGAACCAAGCCGAGCCGGTAGAGCGTCCCCGCCCGATCCGGCTGGAGCTGCTGCGCGCGCTCGAGCGCCTCGGCGGCTTCGTCGAGCGTCCCGAGGTGCAGGTCCGCCTCGCCGAGCCCGAGGAGCGCGTCGATGCGGTCGGGCTCGAACTCCAGGGCGTTGGCGAACGCCGCTCGCGCTTCCCCGAAGTTGCCGGCGCGAAGATACGCGACACCCACCTCCCCCGACAGCGTGGCGGCGAGGTTCTGCGCGAATCGGTTCCCCACCCGCGCCACCGGCGTGGCAAGGAAGAGGGCTTCGGCGATCTGATGCTCGCCGGCCAGAACCTGGGCCTGAACCGTGGCGTCGCACCCCGCGGCGAGCGCCACGAACGAGGGCCGATCGGGCTCCGGTATCCCCAAGATCTTGGCGCGAGCGTCGGCGTCGGGGCGCAGCGCGCTGAGCGCCTTCAGGTTCGGCCCGGTGGTCGCGGTGAAGGCCGACCGCGGCGCCGAGTACTCGAGACGAGGCCGGTCCTCGGTGTTGAGCGCCGCGTCACCGGCGAACCGCCGGACCGCGGCATCGTCCAGCTGAAAGAAGGACAACAGCTCCAGCGGCCCGCGGACGCCGATTCCGGACAGGTCGCCGGCGACCTCGGGCCGTGCGAGACGGCGGGCCAGCTCCGCTTGATCGACGGGAGGGAACGGATCGACGCTCCCGAGAGCAACGAGGCTCGTCCCGACGGCGAAGACCCTGACGTTGGGGAACACCGAGGAAAAGGTCCGAAGGATGACCCTGAGATCGCCGGTGGGGAGATGCCAGACCGGCGCGAACTGGCACATGATCCCCCCCGGCGCGAGGCGGTCGCGGCACGCGCGGAAGTACTCCTCGCTGTAGAGGGCTCCCGAGCCGGTCAGCGCCGGGATGTTCGGGTGCGCCGAGATGACGTCGTACCGTTCGCGCGTCATCTTGAGGAAGTTCTTGCCGTCGTCAACGCGAAGGTCGAGTGCGGGGTGCCGAAGCACGCCGTGGTTCTCCACGTCGAACAGGGCGCCCGCCTTGAGCACGCCGGCTTCCAGCTCGACGACCGTGAGCCTCTCGGGGGCGTAGAGGCCCATCACCCCCGCGGTGATCCCCGCGCCGAGCCCGACCACGCACACCTTGCGAACCGGGCCGGCATGGAGCGCCATCGGAATGTGTCCGAGCAGCTTCTGCGCCATCCGGTCCTCGAGCCGGTCGGAGGCGGTCACGCTCCCGTTGACGCTGAGCGACTTTCCCTCCGGGGTCCGGTAGACGATCGCCGTCTCGTTGTACCCCTCGACGACACTGAGCATCTCCCGGTCGGCCACGACTTGCCCGAGGATCACCCGGCCGCTCGCGTCGAAGAAGTGCTCGGGATCGCGGTACGCCCCCGCGCCGACGACCCGCATGTCCCACGCGGGAGCGAAGACGAGGATCGCCGCGGTCACCACCAGCGCCAGGCCGCACGGGAGCGCCCAGCGCGGGCGGATCGGTCCCCCTTCGGCCAGCAACCCCGTGAAGGCCAGGGCCAACGCCACGCCGGCGACCGCTTTCAGCGCCATCGCCGAGCCCACGGTCGGAAGAAGCAGGAACCCCGCGCAGAACGACCCTGCGATGGCTCCCGCGGTGTTCCACGCGTACACGCGGGCGATCGCCGTTCCGACGGCGCCGCCGCGAGACGCCGCGAGCCGGACGACGAGCGGGAACGTGGCGCCGAAGGCGAGCGCCGGCGGAAGGAGGACGAGAATCGAGATCAGGAACTTCGCCCACGTCATCCCCGCGAAGTCCATTCCCGACGAGCCGAGGAACCAGAGGAAGAGGCCGGGCATGGCGTCGACCGCCAGGTAGCCGAGGAGAGCCGCGACCCCCGCGGCGGCCTGACAGAGCACCAGCAGCCGCACGGGAAAACGGGTCCGGTCGCCCAGCGGTCCGATGGCGAGGGAGCCGAGCGCCAGCCCGAGGAGGAAGACCGCGAGCATCGCGCTGAACGAGTAGACGGTGCTCCCGAAGACGAGCACGAGAACGCGGAACCAGGCGACCTCGAGAGCGAGCGCGGCCATCCCGCTGCCGAACGCGACGAGGTGAAGCCAGGCCAGAGGAGTCTCCCCTCCAGCCTCGCTGACGGTCCGGGCAGCCGGGCCCGCGGCGAGGGTCGGCTCGGAACCCGGCGATCGGCGATCGAGAAGGAGCGCCGCCACGGCGACGGCGGCGTTGCCGAGAACGGCCACGAGCGTCGTCCCGCGAAGGCCGAGCGCCGGGATCAGCACGAACCCCGAGAGGAGGCACCCCGCCGCGGCGCCGAAGGTGTTGACGAAGTAGAGGAGCGCGACGCCCCGGCCCACCCCCTCGGCCTTCCTCAGCAGCGACTGCCCCAGCGCGGGCAGCGTGGCGCCCATGAGCGCCGTCGGAACGAGGAGCACGGCCAGGCAGAGCACGAAGCGAACGGCCGAGCGGAGGAAGAACGCGTCGGCGAGGGACGGGTACACCGCGGCGTACACGCGGTCGACGCCGGAGAGCAGCGCCGGCAAGACGAGCGCGTAAGCCCCGACGCCGGCTTCGAGCAGCGCGAAGACGCGCAGCGGGCGCCCGACCCTCGCGGCACGCCGCCCGAACGCGGCGGCGCCCGCCGCCATCCCCCCCATGAAAGCGACCAGAACCGTGCTGACCGCGAAGGCAGTGACGCCGAACACCTCGACCAGCAAGCGGCTCCAGACGACCTCGTAGACGAGCGCACAGCCTCCGCTCAAGGTGAACAGGAGGGCTACGAGGGCGAACGAAGGTGGGAGCGGGCGGGCTTCGGACGACGTCATCTCGACTCGAAGGATAGCGGGAGGCGCCGGAAGTTGAAACGAAAAGGGCCGCGGAGCTTTCGCTCCGCGGCCCTCCTCATGTTGCGTTTACGTGAGCTGCTCGGTCTCGTGCCTCAGTTCGGCTGAACCTTGGCCGGGCCGACCTTCTTGTCGATCACCTTGAACTTCGGTCCGGGATCGGCCAGCGTCGGATCGCACTCGACCTTGGTCGAACCGGCGCCGACGAAATTCGGAATGAAGCCGCCGTCGAGCTTCGGACGGAGCGCCAGCGTGGCGGTGTTGTTCGCGGTCGTCGTGCAGGCGAAGCTGACGGACGCCGTGTTGGCAGTGTTCCCTGCGACCGTTCCGACCACCGACCACGCTGTCGAGGCGCGGTTGGCGTCGGCCGAACCGTCTGACTTCAGCTTCTCGAGCTTGACGACGTCCCAGCCGGTGATCGCGAGGGGGCACTGGCCGGAGTTGCTCCAGTCATTGCACAGCCCAGCAGGAATGTTCCACGTCATGGTGACGTTCCGGGTCGTGCCGGTGTGGCTCGACGCGGTGATCGTCGGCTTCGGGATCTCGACCAGATTAGGAGCGCCGCCCTGCGCGAAGTCCATCTTGAGGTTTGCGCAGGTACCCTGTTGGGTCACGGCGATGGTCATGTAGGCGTGCCGGCCGTCGGCCGACTTGTCGTACATCGCGAGCGCTACTTTGCCGCCGTCGACCGGGCAGCCGTCGGTCGTACCCAAGTCCGTCCCCCAGCCGGCAGTGAGGTGACCGGGTGTGCCGAAATTGACGAACCAGGGCTGGGATCCATTGGTGCCGTCGGGCTCGTAGTTTCCGTTGTCTTTGCCAAGGCCGACGGCGGCGTTTCCCGCGCCGATCTGCCAGTAGTCGCCCTGGATCGAGCCGAGACCGACGCCAGGGTCGGCAAACACACCGTAGTAGTCAGGCCCGCAGGATGCGTACGTACCCATCGACTGGTTGGTGCCGCACGTGGCGCCGGCCGGCGTCGCGGCGACGACGGCAACGGCAGCCACCGCCAGCAGTGTGAACAGAGTGCGCTTGGTCATGATCTCAGTATCCTCCCCTGGTCTCAGTAGTGCGACGGAATGTAGTTGACGTCGTTCGCCATTTGAATCAAGTACGCTTCACCCGGAACCAGCGTGAAGTTCGGGCCCGTGGTGGCGCGACCGTTGTACGACTGGTAGGTGTCGCTGACCTTCAGGAACTGCTGGACGCCAGCCGCGCCGATCGCCGTCTTGCCGCCGACGTCGTTGAACAGGTCGGCAGCGAGCGTCCCAGTGAAGTTGTACGGCATGGAGAAGAACTCATTGCCGGACTTCGAGACGCCGCCGGCCGCTTTCTTCAACGGATGAGCGAACGAAGGATCGTGCGACCCGACGATGATGTAGCTCACGTCGTTGGCCATCTGGACCAGGTAACCCTCGCCCTTGTTGAGGGTGAAGTTCGGACCGGTCGTGGCGCGGCCGTTGTACGACTGGTAGGTGTCGGTGATCTTCAGGAACTGCTGAAGGCCGGCGGCGCCGATTGCTGTCTTGCCGCCGATGTCGTTGAACAGGTCGGCGGCGACTGTCATCCCAGACTGCAAATTGTCCGGCATCCCCAGGGTGATGTTTCCGCTCTTCGACACGCCGCCGGCGGCCTTGGTCAGCGTGTAGTTGAGCTTGAAGCCCATGTTGGAGGCCAGGACGCCGCCCGCCGCGAGGACCACGACCAAGGCGACCACCATGACTCCGATGAAAGTGCGCTTGCTCATCCAGATTCCCTCCGAGGTCAGTGCCGCACCGGGTTCAGCGCCCAGGATATCCCCCCAAAACAACGCCCTCTCCCGGACAGCGGGTGCGAGTCTCTGCGCTCGATTCCGCCTAAATGTACCCGGAAGATCAAGAACGTCAAGGTGAGAATCCTCTACCCCCATGGCTTGGGCGCCGCCTCCCCTGGCGACGGTTGCTTCGAAAACCGAACGAAAGTCAGTCGATCCTATAGAAAACGAGATTCGGCCCCGCGGTCGCGGAGTCCACGAACCGGTTGTCCCTGACCTGAATCGCCTTCGACCGGTCGAACCGGTCGGGGGCCGTGGACTTGGTGACCACGTGAGAACGCTTCCCGTTGGCGAACGTGAACACGACCTCGTCGCCGAGCTTGGCCACCTGCACGCCCTGTCCGCCCGGACGCGCGGCGTCGTTCATCTTCGGGACGCTCAGGAGCACGCCGGCCGTCACCAGGATCGCGGGGACCAGACCCGCCGCGATCACCAGCCGGACGGGGAAGAAGAGCGGTGCGAAAGCGCCCGAACGCGCCGAATCATCGTGCGCGGCCCGGAGGATCGTGCCGCGAGCCGCCGCCGACAGGCCCATCGCGGGGTCGTTCGAAGCCCGACACGCCGCGATCGCCCGGTCGAGATCCTCGCCGGCACGGTCTTTTTCGCTTCTGTTGCCGAGTCCGAACATCGCTGGCCTCGCTTCGCTCCCCTGGTCTCGCTGATGAATACCGGGCGCCGGGGCGAAGCGTTCAACGGTTCCGCTCTTTTTCTTTGGGGGGGGCCTCGAACGACCGCCGGAGCCTCCCCCGGGCCAGCCCGAGGTGGCGGCGGACGGTGATCGAGGTGATCCCGAGGGCCCGGGCGACCGCTCCCGTCTCCAAACCCTCGATCTCGCGGAGCACGAAGATCGCGCGCTCCCGCTCGGTGAGGGTCTCGAGCGCCGCTTCGAGCCTCCCCTTCAGCTCCGCCTGATCCGCGTTTTCCGCCGGCCCGGGATGAGGGTCTCGAGCCCCCGACGCCGCCTCGGTCCAAGGGACCTCCGGACCGGAGTCGGTCGCCCGGCGCCTGCGGTGGTCGTGGGCCGCGTTGACCGTCATCCGGTAGATCCACCCCTCGAACGACCCTCCCGGCCGGTACCCCTTCAGGTGGCGGAAGACCCGGATGAAGACCTCCTGCGCGACGTCCTCGACGTCGCTGGGGGCCACTCGCAGGTAGCGCAGGACCCGGAGGACGCGCGCTTCGTGGCGGAGGAGCAGCCCCTCGAACGCCCGTACGTCGCCGGCGCGGGCGGCGGCGACCAGAGACTCGTCCGTTGCATCCGGCTCCGGAGACCGTGCCACCCGTGACCTCTAGAAGGGACTCTTGTTCCCCCGCGCATCCACCGCCAAGACCGAATAATACTGGGTGGCGGCGGCCGGAGTGATCTCCTTCGAGGTTGCGGTGACGGACGTCAGGAGCGGAACCGCGCCGTCCCGGATATTGGCGCGGGAGAACGGCGTCGAGCGGGCATAGATCTCGTAGTGGTCGATCTTGACCGGGGCTCCATTGCCGGCCGGATCGAAGACACGGGTCACCGCCGGCCACGAGAGCACGATGTTCCCGGGGGTGGTGCCGGACTTCGCCTCGGTGAGCGGGTCGGGCCCGCTCGGGAGCTGGTTCCCCAGCCCGCCGGGGTTCCCGCTCACGTCGATCGCGCGCACCAGGTAATACCCCGGCGTGCCGCTCCCGAGGGCGCCGGCGTCGGTGAAGGTCGGGGTCGCCGGCGTGCCGATACGGTTGGCGAGCGCCGGAAGGAAGGTCGGGGTCGTCCCTCGGTAGACCTCGTAGTTGGCGACCGTCGCCGGCTTCCCGTAGATGTCGGTCGTCACCGCGCCCCAGGTCAGAACCACGTCCGATCCGTTCTTCCTCAAACGCAGATCGGCGATGAACGCCGGTGACTTCACCCCGCGAACGAACGTGGGGGTGGCGAATTTCTCCTGGGAGTACGAGGAGGTGTGCCCCGACGTGTTGGTGGCGGTGATCGCGACGTAGTAGGTCGTGCCGTTCGACAGCCCCTGGAGGACAAACGACGTGAGCTTGCCCACGCCGACGGTCGTCGTATAGACCCCCGGCGCGATCCCGTAGTTGACCGTGTAGTTCTTGAGGTCGCTCTCCGGGCTGGCGTTCCATGCGAGGTTGAGCTTCGAGCTCGTTTCGGGATCGGTCACCGTGAGGCCGGTCGGAGCCGCCGGAGGGTTGGGATTGAGCGGTGTCGCCTTGACGCAGTCGGGACCGTTGACCGCGCAGTCGCTGTTGAAGTTCGACCAGCGGCTCTCGAACCCCTGCGAGTCCAGCGCCACGACGTAGTACTGGTACGTGGTGGCGTTGACGACGCCGAGATCCGCGAAGGCGGTCCCGCCGACCGGCGCTCCGTTCGCCTTCGTGTACGGAGTCGAGTTGATGTCGGGGGTCCGGTAGATGTCGTAGGTCGCCCCGGTGGTGGAGGAGGCGGTCCACGACAGGTCCACCCTCGCGTTTCCCGCGACGGCCGCGACGTTCTTCGCCGGACCGACCGCCGGAAAGACGAGGTCGGTCACCGGGTCGCCCATCAGGATGAAGCTCTGGCAGTACTCGGTCGATCCCTGCCCGCACAGCATCTGGAGGGTGTCGAGGACCGGGACGTCGATCGTCCGCAGCTTCTCGGGCCCAAACAGATCGTTCCACAGGACGTCGGTCACCGCGTGTCCGACGAAGTTGAACGACAGCCCGGAGGGCGAGAAGACGGCCATCGCTCCACCGCCACTGCGCTTCAGCCAGTCCTCCCCCATCGACCGGGTCGCGGTCGTGTGGAAGCCGCCGGTCAGGCAGTCGTCGGCCAGGAGCCAAGGGTACTTCGCGCCGCTGCTGCCGTTGGTCAGCGAATCGGTGTCGGTCTTGATCCAGATCGAGTCGTCCGACCAGATGTCGAAGTTTCCGTGCCCCTCGAACTGCATGATCGACGCCCCGTCGGAGACGACGTTGCCGTTGACGGCCGATCGGATGTCGTTCTTCATCTGGGCGGTGTTGCAGACCTGCGTATTGATGTTGCAGTAGTCGGAGAAGTAGCGGAGCTTCTGGTCGGTGTGCGGGGGGCGCTTCAGATACGACTCGGCGGCGTCGTTGGTGGCTTCGAACTCCAGGGAGGCCGACACGTCGATGATCCCTTGGGAATCCCGGTGCCCGCGATCGGACACCAGCAGCGCGTGACGCCGCCAGTTCCCCGCCGGCGGGCTCTGCTGGTAGCTCAGCAGCTTCTGAAAAACGGTGTTCGCCTCGACGTCGTCCCTCACGGGAACGCGGGCGACCACCAGGTCGGCGAGCTGGTCCCCGCCGGAGACCGCGGCCATGACGTTGTCGCTCGCGTAGTAACCCAGTTGAGGGTCGTCCAGGAACATGATCTGGGTCGGGATGAAGCTCCCGTTGGTCGTCCCCGCCTTGTAGTCGTAGGAGCCGTCGCCCAGGAGGAGAACGAACGCCGGCTTCGGGTCGGCCCATCCTTCTCCGGGGGTGGTCGAGGTCACCCAGCGGAGGAAGTTCTTGATCGCCAACGGACCGGGGAGCCCGTCGTTGAACTCGTCCTGGACGTCCTCGATCATCGCGATCTTCGAGGTGATCCCTTTCGACTGGTGGTAGGCGAGCAGGTTGTTGAGGGTCGTCCGCGCGGCCGAGCCCGCGGCGCCGAGCGTCGTCGGGTGCGCGATGACGATCAGGTCGGCCTGGTTCGCGTTGTTCTTGAGGTCCGAGACGGTGTCGGTGGTGAAATCGGGATCGGCGGGAATCGACACCGCACCGGCGCCGGCCACCACGAACCGGCGGGACGTGCCGTCGGGGAGCGCGGGATCGTTGTCCACCCGGAACCGGATCGTGAACGGACCGGCCCCCGTGACCGTGGCGCCGGTCAGGCGGACCGACGAGACGACGCCGGTCGCGCCGACACGTCCGGTGATCTCGTAAACCTCTGGGGCGGAATTCGTCAGCCCCGAGACGATGAACTCGGCGTCTCCGTCCGGCCAGTCGAAGGTCAGCGTGTCCCCCGAGGCCTGGAACGAGCGGCGGTACCGGATCTCGATCCAATCGAGGATGAACTGATTGGACACCCCCGACACCGGGAGCGCATCGAGCACCACGAGCGCCGGATCGGTGAGCCCCGGCCCCGAGCCCGGGTAGGTCCAGTTGAAGTCGTGCGTGTAGAGCGTCCGCCCGTCGAAGGTCCCGTTGTCGTTGTTCGTGGCAAGGACCAGCGCCCCGCTCGTCTCGAGCGTCACCCGGCTCTGGTGGTCCGGATTCACCGTGTCGCTTTCGGTGATCCCTCGAACCTTCACCAGGACCTCCGCGGGGAGCGTGCCCGAGGCGAGACCGGGAAGGGGCACGCTGTCGGTGCGTGACGCCGGCGATCCTCCCGCGATCAGCGTCGGAATCCAGTACCAGGGGTCCGCCGCTCCCAAGGGTCGCCACCCCGTCGGCGAATCGACTTCCTGGTGCGAGACCGCGCCGAAGTTCGTGGGGGGGACTCGCACGTTGGTCGGGGTGACGTCGCGCAAAGGCATCCGCGAGCGGGAACCGGTCTCGACCGACAGGAAGTAGACGTTCTCGTCCGTGAAGTCGCGCGCCTCGTAGATGTCGTTGTTCGTGTTGGGGAGATCGGTGTTGAGAACCGTCTTGGGCTCGTCGTCCAGCGCTTGCCCGTAGAACTGCACCCAGTCGCCGGCGTCGAGGAGGTTGTTCGCGTTGACGTCCTGAATCCGCAGGGGGACCTCGACCCCGCGGTTCATGAGCTTCCAGCTCGACAGAGCCTGCGACGTGAATCCCGTGCCGTTCATGCGCGTGAAGTCGAGCCGCACGACGCCGTTCTGGCGGATGCGGATCCGGTAGAGCGGACCGGAGGCTGGGGCCGCGGGGGACGCCGCCGCTGGGGCCTGCGGCGCCAGCGCGCCGATCCTGAAGGTGGTCCCCTGCGCGTAGTTCACGAACGCGTTGCGGTACACGGGCTCGAACCGCGAATCCGGAACGGGCTCGGCGCGCGCGAACGTGTCGCCGTCGAAGTGAACGATCACCTCGAACGAGCGCGTGACCCGCAGCCCTCCCAGGCGCGGATCGAATCGGACCGGAGCGAGGTGGACCTCGACGTAACGTTGATCCCTCAGGACGCCGATCTCCCCGAGCCGGGCGATCGCCTCGGGAAAAACCCTGCTCCCCTCGTAGATCTCGCGGTCCTCGATGCGCTCGTCGCGGATCTGAGCGCCGGCGGCCGGGCGATCCTGCGCCGCGCGCGCGTCGACTGCGGTCTCATCGGCCTCGCCCGGGACCTCCCCGACGCGCCGGGACACCGGCCGCGGCCGAACGCCCGGGAGCACCTCGTCCGTCCCTGGAACGATCTCCAGCCGAGGGGTCGTTCCCGGCGGGATCGCGACGCGGATCGTTCGTGACGGAACTTCCGGAGCTCCGGATTGGCGTTGCTGGTCGCCGAATCCGGCCAGCTCGAGGCGGGTACCGTCCGTGGTCGGCACGAGCGAGAGCGCCGGAGGGGAGACACGGAAGGCGAACTTCGGTTCGCCCTGCACGTCTCCGACCGCCTGGAGCACCGGTGGCGGCGAGCCCAGGGACTCCCCGACGCCGAGCGCGATCAGCAATCCCCAGGCGAGCCCACGGACCGGCGCGAACGGTCGCTGCAAGAGACGGCGGGATCGCTGGCGGGGGTGGGGCAAGGTTTGGCTCCGCTGCCGGGCGCGACGCCTCCTGCCCGCCTCCCCCAGGAAGGACCGCGCCCAACCTCCAAAGCCTACGGTGAAAGGAAGGGGGCGGCAACCCGGGGCCACGGTCATCGTTTGGCGGGTTTGGAGGGAAATCCGGGGTTGTCCGCGAGCGCCCGAAATTCCGGAAGCGCTCGGAGCTTGTCCACGTCGGTGAAGCCGGCCTGCACCGCGGCGCGAAGCGTCTGAACCGCCGCGGGCCCCTCCCCCGCCGCCGCCTCGCAGCGGGCCCGAAGCACCAGGAGGCGCCCCTTCTGGCGGGTCTTCGCCAACGCGCCGGGGAGGAAGGTCCGGCAGACGTCCTCCCGCTCTCCCATCTCGTAACGCGCGAGCGCCTCGTGGAAGGTGAGCTCTTCGGAGTCCGGGAACTTCGCTCGGCCGGCGCGGAACGTCTCCGCGGCATCGCGTTTCCGCCCCAGGAGGACGAGGATCTCGCCCTTGAGCTCGAAGCTTTCCGGCGAATCGTCGTAACGGGCCAGCAGCGCGTCCGCGACTCTCAGCGCCGCATCGGTCTGCTTCAGGTGCGCGAGCGCGGTCGCCCGGGCGTGCATGGCGTAACGTCCGGTCGGATCCTTGGTCAGCACGTACTCGGAGAGCTGCGCGATCTCGTCCCAGCGCTCGGACGAGATCGCGGCCTGGAGGCGGGCGAGGTCAGTCGAGAGGTAGATGAGATCCTGCGGCGCCGGCCCCCTCTTCGCCGCGGCGCCGCTCCCCGTCGACCCGAGGTAGCCGAGGCTCGCCAGCCGAGCCCGCGCCTCCGGAGACAGATCCGGCGTCTCAACGGAAGCGTCCCGCGGCGTGATGCCCGACTTGACCTCCGCAAGCGTTCGACCCATCTCGGCGGCGCGCTCCGTCTCCGCGGCGATCACGTTCTCCTTCTCCTGCGGGTCGCGCTCGAGATCGAAGAGCTCCGGGCTCACCGAATCGATGAACTTCCAGCGTCCTTCGCGGATCCCCTCGATCGAGCTCCACCCGTGGACGAGGCTCCCGCCGAGAGCCTCGAAGTAGAGGGTCCTCGGAGGCATCGTTCGTCCATCGAGCGCCGGACGGAGGCTTATCCCTTGGGGCGCCTCCCCCGCCGGGTCGAGCCGGCACAGGTCGATCAGCGTCGGAGCGACGTCGGCGAGGGTCACGGGCGCCGCGATCCGGACACCCTTCCGCGCGCCGGGCACCTTCATGAGCAGCGGCACGTGGATCGTCGACTGGTAGGCCAGGAGCGAGTGCTGCGCTTCTCGGTGATCGTAAAGGCCCTCTCCGTGGTCTCCCGCCACGACGACGAGCGTGTCGTCCCAGAGCCCCTTCTTCCGCAACACCTCGAAGAGGCGGCCGAGCTCGCGGTCGGCGTAGGCGATCTCGCCGTCGTAGGGACTGCCGCGGAACTGATCGGAGAACGGAAAGGGGGGCTGATAAGGATGGTGCGCATCGAAGATGTGAAGCCAGACGAACGACTTCGCCGAATCACGGCCGGAGAGCCACGCCAGCGCGCGATCGACGCCGTCGCCGGCGGAGCGTTCCCAGGCGTCGGCGTTCCCCTGCGCCCCGCCCGGATCATCGGGGTAGTCGTAAAGATCGAAGCCCTGGTCGAGACCGAACGGCTTGGCGACCGAATAGGACGCCGGGAAGGCCGCCGTCTGATACCCTGCGGCGTGAAAGCGCTCGGCGAGCGTCACGTGGCTCGCGCCCAGGCGGAAGCTCACGTTGTACCGGACCCCCGTCGCCGGCGGGTAGAGGCCGGTGAAGAGCGTGCTGTGGGACGGCATCGTGCACGAATCGGGCGCCGAGGCGTCGGTGAACAGAAACCCCTCCCCGCCGAGGTGATCGAGGTTGGGCGTGGCCGCGGTCGCGTCGCCGTAGCAGCCGAGGTGATCGGCGCGCGTGGTGTCGAGCGTGATCAGCAGAACCCGTTTCGGACTCCGGGTAATCTTTCCGCAGCCCGCGAGCACGACGAAAGCGAGTGAGAGCCCGACGGTGGCGAGCCGCCTTGCACTCAACGATGGAACTCGCGCATCAGATCGGCAAACGCGGGGTCTCCCCGGACGCTCCGCAAATCCGGGTCGGTCTGGAGGCTGTCCCAGCTCCGGTAGCCGGCGCGGATCGCCCGCCGGAGGTAATCGACGCTCCCCTTCACGTCCCCCGTGAGCGCCCGCATGCACGCGATGTCGTAGAGAAGGTCGTAGGACCCGGGGCGCGAGGACACGACCGCCTCCCAGAGGCGCGCGGCCTCCGCGGGTTCCTGGCGGTCGAACGAATGGCCGAACCAGTGGAGGGCCTCCGGAGCACACGGATAGTGCGCCACCGACTCTTCGAAGCGGGCCTTTCCCCTCGGCCGAAGCGTCCCGCCGCTGTTGTTGATCCCCCACTCGAGCGTCGCGGCAAGGTTCAGAGGATCCAGCGCGAGCGCTGCCTTGAAATGCGGGATCGCGGCGACCAGACCGCCGCGGGCCGATTCCCACCTCGCCGCCCAGACTTCTTTCGCGATGGTCGCGCACTCGTCGCGCGGGCCGCAGTCGCGACCGGCGTCGGGAGCCTGCTCGATCTTGATGCCGCGCTTTTCCAGCAGCGGCGCGACCGTCTCAAGTGGCACCGACCTCGTAGGGATCTTCGAACGGCCCAATACAGCCTCTTTCAAGGACGCCACCTCCGGCGCACCGGCGGCGACCGCCGTGCCATCCAGGTTGCGGCTCTCCTCCATCAGTCCGACGCCGATCCGAAGAGTGTGGCGCAAGCCGCAGGTCCACGCCTTCCAACCCATCTGGTCGAGGGGAGCGGTGGACCACGCGAAGATCGTGCGGTCCTTGGGAATCCCCGCGGCGAGGTCCACGCCCTCGGAACCAGAAAGCTCGACTCCCCCGGCGCTCGCGAGCGTGACCGCCACGTCCGGCCCCCACGCCATTCCCGCAGGGGCCGCCTTGCGCCTCTCCGGAGCCGCCCGGTAAACGAGCGGCACCCGGACCGCGTTCTCGCTCGGCGAGAACCCCGGACCCGGGATGCGGCTCCCCTTCTCGGAGACGTCGCCATAGGTCGCGGACCAGAGGATCTCGGCGCCCTCGAGCCGGGAGAGCGACTGCAGGCCGGTCAGAAGTTGATCGAGCGCCTGGTCTGTAGTGCCGATGCGCTGGTCGAGCTCTGTCCCCTCGACGGAGGCGCCGAACAACCCCGGCACCGCGGTGCAGGGCTCGCCGAAATGCAACCAGACGAAAGCGCGGTCCGAGGGCGCCACCGACCGAAGCCAGCCGAGGGCGTGCTCCACGACCTTGCCGGCCGGGAGTGGGCGCACGAGGCGCTGGGGGGTTCCGAAGGGGATCCCTTCCGGCTCGTCCACGACCTGGAATCCGCGAACGACGCCGCTCGCCGACTCGAGAAACGGGGTCCCGGGAAACGCGGCGGTCTTGAAACCCGCCCGTTGGAGGCTCTCCGCGAGCAGCGGCGTCTTCTCGCCGAGCGGAGTGTAGATGTCGTCCACGACACCGTGGCGATCGGCTCCCAACCCGGTGAGCATCGATGCGACCGCAGGGCGGGTCATCGGGTCCGCCGTCCAGCCTTGAAGCGCGACCCCTCCCGCCGCGACGAGCCGGTCGAGACCGGGCGTCGCCACGGCACCGCCGTACAGCTTGAGGCGTGCGGGCGGTATCGCGTCCACCGTGACCAGGACGATGGTCGATGCGCCGCGGGACGCGACAGGGAGCGCCGCGGGAAGCGCGGCCGGGAGTGCGGCCGAGGGCGCAGTCGGGGGAGCGGCGGGGGCATTGGGCGTTGGAGCGGGCTCGGCTGACGGCGCAGTCGGGGGAGCGGCCGAGGTCGCGGCCGGACGCCCGCAAGCTGCCGCGAACGCGAGCGCCGCGACACACAAGACCCGGGTTCGCCAGTACGTCCTCCCGACCTTCACCGTCATGGACGACTCCTTCCTCCGAATTACATCCAGAAGACCCCAAAATGTATCATGCGCGATCTCGCCCGCCAGCGACGCGGGAGGGCGGAGGACGGCGCTGTGCGCTCGAATGGAGGCGCCCTCGGGGGAGCCCTGCTGATCGTCGCGGTGACGCTTTTCGCGTACGCCCCCGCGCTGCGCGCCGGGTTCAACTGGGACGACGCCCGGTACGTCACCCAGAATCCGATGCTCGAGGACGCGCACGGCCTGTGGCGGATCTGGTTCGACAGTTCCGCGACCGTTCAGTACTACCCGCTGACCCACACCACGTTCTGGCTGGAACGGCACCTGTGGGGGCTTCGCCCCTTCGGCTTCCACCTCGTCAACGTCCTCCTCCATGCCGGCTCGGCGATCCTGTTCGCCTCGATCCTGCGAACGCTGCGCGTGCCGGGCGCGTGGCTCGCGGCGGGGATCTTCGCCTTGCACCCCGTGCACGTCGAATCGGTGGCCTGGGTGACCGAGCGCAAGAACGTCCTGTCCGGCATCCTCGCCTTAGGCGCCGCCCTGGTCTACCTCCGCTCCGCGCGGCTCGACGCCGAGGCGGAAGAGCGATCCGGCTCGCTTGGCGTCCTGTCGATGATCCTCTTCTGCGGTGCTCTCTTCGCCAAGACGGTGGCCGCGACGCTTCCGGTCAGCCTCGCCCTCGTCCTCTACTGGAAGCGAGGCCGATGGGAGCTGCGCGACCGCGTCTATCTCCCCGCCATGGTGGCCTGCGCCGCGATGCTGGCGCCCTTGACCGCGTGGCTCGAGAGGCACCAGGTGGGGGCCCAGGGTCCCGAGTGGAACCTACCCCCGGCGGAGCGCGTCGTGATCGCGGGCCGGGCCTTCTGGTTCTACCTCGGGAAGCTCGCGTGGCCCCATCCGCTGATCTTCACCTACCCGCGCTGGACCGTGAACGCGGGGTCGGCGGCATCGTACGCGGCGCCGGCCGCGGTCCTCGCCCTGCTCGCGGGACTCTGGCTGCTCCGCCGACGCCTCACGACAGGTCCGTTCGTCGCCGCCGCGTACTTCCTCCTCACGCTGTTCCCCGCGCTCGGCTTCGCGAACGTCTTCCCGATGCGTTACTCCTTCGTCGCCGACCACTTCCAGTACCTCGCGAGCCTCGGACCGATCGCGGTCGCCGCGGCGGGGGCCGTCGCCGGATGGGCCGCGCTCGCGAGGAGAGCGCCGGGGGGCGCGGCCCGGCGCGCCGGCGCCGTCGCGGCGGGGCTCCTCTTGGCCATTCTCGGAACGCTCACATGGAGCCGCGCCCACGCGTTCCGGGACGAGGAGACGCTCTGGCGCGACACGCTGGCGAAGAACCCCGACGCCTTCATGGCCCACAACAATCTGGCCCTCATCGCCGTGCGGAGCGGCGATCTGACCACGGCCGCGGAGCATTTCGAGCGTTCGCTCCGCCTCAAGCCCGACTACGCCTCCGCGCTCAATCTCGGCATCGTGCTCGCGCGCCAAGGGCAAGACGAGAGGGCGATCGCGATGTACCGCGAGTCGCTGCGCGAGAAGCCGGACGAGATCGGCACCCACCTTCTGCTCGGCGAGGCGCTCCTCGAGAAGGGGGAGCGCGACGAGGCGCGTACCCACTTCGAGGCGGCGGTGCGCCTCGGACCGCAAGACGCCGGGGCGCTGAACGCGCTCGGGAGCTTTCTGCTGGAATCGGGGCGGGTCCGCGAAGCCACCGCGCTCTACGTGCGCGCGGTCGCGGCACTCCCCGACAGCCCCGTCGCCCGGCTGAATCTCGGGATCGCGCTGGCGCGCGACGGACGGGACGACGAGGCCCTCGCCCAGCTCCGAGCGGCCATGAGCCTCGCCCCCGCCGACCCCGACGTGCGTTACAACCTCGGCGCCCTTTTCGTCCGCACGGGGCACGCCGTGGAGGGTCGCGAGCAACTCTCGGAGGCCGTTCGCCTTCGGCCCGATTTCCCCGAAGCGGTGCAGGCGCTCGAGCTCAGCCGCCGGCGCCGTCCACGAACGTGCGGAGCTTCTCGTAAACGTCGAGCGAGACCAAGTTGACCAGGATCGACGACCAGACGTAGGCGTAGGTCGCGGGCAAGCAGAGCAAGAGCGCCCACTTCGCCTCACGGCGCGACCAGAGCTCACCGAACGGAATCACGAGCAGAAACGGATACACGGGAACCATGAAACGACCCTGATCGGGGAGCGTGGTGAAGACGTTCGGAAGCGCGAGAAGCGCCGAGACGAAGAAGGCGTCCTTGTGGCCGTTCCGCCACAGCCAGACCAGGCCATACGCCAGGGCGAGGTAGAGGAGAACGGTGCCGTACCCCTCGGAGGCTTCGTGATGCAGGCCCGCGTCGAAGATCCCGCGGAACGGCACCCAGGACATCTTGTCGGCGTTCTCGCTGAAATACGCCCAGAAGTTCCCCAGCCTCGCGGACAAGACGAGGAAGTGCAGCCCGAGGAAGATCGGGATCGGGAGGAACGACGCGGTCACGCGGAGGAGACTCGTCAGGCTCCGGCGGGTGACGAGCTGCCGCGGGCTCCACCCGGAGATCTCTCCCAACCGGGTGAGCTCCGCCAGGAGAAACGCGGGAAACAGCAGCACGCCGTAGATCCGGGTGATCGAGGCGAGCCCACCGAAGAGGCCGGCGAGAGCGAGGGAGCGCTTCCGATAGAAATAGAACGCGCACAGGATGAACAGGAGAAACGGCGGCTCGCTCGCGCCCACGCTGTGGTAGATCACCCATCGCGGCGGGAAGAAGACGAAGGCGGCCGTGCACCACAGCGGGTCGCCCACGAGACGGAACTCGTCGAGAAGGCGATAGAGCACGGAAAAGCAGAGGCAGGAGAAGACGAACGTCACGACCAGCATGGCGTCGAAGTATCCGAAGATCGGCGACAGCAGGCGGATGGAAAGCGGGGTAACGGGGAGGATCACGCGAATGCCGTACGTCGCGCCGAACGCCGCGAAGACGCCGCACGCCGGGTCGTAGAGGCTCCGCGCGACGGCGACGTACACCGGCCCATCCCAGAAGCGTTGGATCAGCGACAGTCCCGCCGCCGGCTCGCCTCCCCAGGGAACGAGGCCGACGGCGTAGGTCGCCAGCGTCGAGAGGAGATTGAGGAGAATCAAGAGGGCGTGCGGCCGCAGGGCTCTCGACGTGTTCACTCGGCCACACCTTTTCGTCGCTCGGGCTTCCCGAGGCGCGGCGAGCCTAGTCCGGCGCGCGGGGGACCGTCAACAGGGCACGGCGTCGCGTTTCCGCCGGCGACGGGGTACGATCGGCCGACGTGAACGGCGGCGAGGACTCACGAGGTACGGCACGGCGGCCGCAGATCCTCTACCGCCTTCTATTCGCGCTCCTCTGCGCCGCGTTCGTCCTCCATGCGCTCCGGCACGCCTTCCTCATCGACGACGCGTACATCTCGTTCCACTACGCGCGCAACCTGGTCGAGGGGGCGGGGCTGGTCTTGAACCCCGGCGAGCGCGTGGAGGGTTACTCGAATTTCCTCTGGGTCCTCCTGCTCGCCGCCGGGATGAAGTGCGGTGTCGCGCCGGAGACGCTCTCGCGAGCGCTCGGGATGCTGGCGGGGCTCGCGCTCCTCGAAGTGACGAGGCGGCTCGCGCTGCGGCTGCTCCCGGAGGAACCTCTCTCGCGATGGCTGGCGCTCCTTGCGGTCGCGATGCTGGTGGCCAGCCGCACCGTCGCCGCGTGGTGCACGGGAGGATTGGAGACGCGCCTCTACACCGTCCTCATCGCCGCCGGACTGCTCCTGCTCGCGAGGGAGATCTCGACGGAGTCCGGCGTGTTTCCCTGGAGCGCCCCCGTCCTCGGCCTGGCGCTCCTCACGCGCACGGACGGATTCCTCCTGGTCGGCATCCTGGCGGCCGGGCTGCTGCTGTTCCGCAAGGGGAAGGTCGGCCGCCACGGCACGCTCTTCTTCGGAATCCTCGCGCTGACGATCGGCGCGCAGCTGGCGTTCCGGCGCGCTTACTACGGGGAATGGCTGGCCAACACCTACTACGCCAAGGTTCCCGGCCTGGCCTTGCGATCCGGATTCCGGTACCTGGCGCTCGCCGCCGGCTCCTACGGCCTGTACCTCTCGATCCCCCTCGCCCTGCTCGCGCTCGAGCGCCCGTCGAAGCGCCGGTCGGTGGCGTGGCTCGGGTGCGCCCTGCTCCTCGGTCACCTGGCCTACGTGGCCTCGGTCGGTGGGGACCATTTCGAGCTCCGCTTCGTGGACGTCGTCTGGCCGTTGACGGCCGCTCTCTCGATCGCCGGCGCTCGGCGGATTCCACGCCTCCTCCCGGCTCGAGCCGGGAGCGCGCTCGCAACCGCGCTCGCCGGATGTCTCGTTCTCTGGAACTTGGTCCCGGCGTTCCGAGGGTTCGCCTCCACCGAGGCGACCTTCGCGATCGAGCTCGAATCGAGCCTGTGCATCGCGTGGTCCGAGGTCGGGCGCTACTTCCGGGACCACGCCGCCCCCGACGAGGTGATCGCCTTGCGCCCCGCCGGCGTCATCCCCTACGTGAGCCGCCTGCGGATCCTCGACATGGAAGGGCTCTCGGACAAGATCGTCGCGCGGCGGCCTCCCGCGCCTGGATGGGACACGCCGGGCTGGGGGAGAATCGCGAACTGGGAGGATGTGCTCATCCGCGCGCGCGCGACCTACTACGTCCAGCATCCCGACCTGAGGACGGGACCGGCCACCGAGCCCGAGCCGCCGGCCATCGTGGAGGTCGAGGGGCGGCGGTTCGCGCTCTGCCCGGTGCGCGTGCCGCTCCGGGGGTTCTGGCTGCGGTTCTTCGTCATCTCGGAGGAGGCCGTGGTCGGAGACCGCATCGACGCGTCACGCATCCGCAGCCGAATCCGCCCGTGAGCGGCGGCGGATCCGAAGCGGTGGGCGCGGCCACGCCGAGGCGCGCCGGGTGGCGCCTCCTCGTCGGCGCGGCGCTCCTGTTGCCGGCGCTGTGGCACGCGGGCGCGATCGCGAGGATCTTCCTCTCCCGCGCGGCCTATCCGATGGACATCGAATGGCTGGAGGGCGGAGAGCTCTACCAGGCGTACCGGTGGGACCACGGGCTCAGCCTGTACGGTCCCCCCGATCAGGGGTACCTCCCCTACACCCATCCGCCGCTCCACTTCGTCGCGCTCTCGCTGGCCGGCCGCGTGGCCGGGCTCGACTACGCCACGGGTCGCGCGCTCTCCGCGTTCTTCTTCGCCCTCGCCTGCGCCGCGGTCGCCGCCGCGGTCTGGCGCGCGTGCACGAGCCCGGCCGAGCGGCTGACGGCGCCGGCCTTCGCGGTGGCGATGGCGATGGCGAGCTTCCCCGTCGCCGGGGGCATCTACGATCTGATCCGGAACGACACTTTGGCCCTGGGGCTCGTGCTCCTCGCCGCCGTCCTGGTGGGAGACGGCAGGACCTCGACGACGCGGATCGTGCTCGCGGCGGCGGTCTTGACCGCGGAGGGGTTCACCCGCCTCCCTTACCTCGCAATGGGCGTCGCGCTCGGCGTCTTCGTTCTGGCGCGGAGCCGGCGGAACGGACTCCTGCTCGGAGGGTGCACCGCTCTCGCCGGGGGCGCCGCGCTCGGCGGGCTCCAGCTCGCCACCGGAGGCTGGTTCTGGTGGTACTCGGTGACTGTCCTCTCCGGGCATCCCCTCGTCGCGAAGCGGTTCCTCGACGGCCTCCGCGCGGTGCTGGACTTCGCCCCGTTCCTCGTGGCACTCCCGTTCGTCCTCGGGATGCCGGCCTTCCGGCGGCGCCTATCGCCTCGAACCGTGTTGTGGTGCGCGCTCCTCGGCGCCGCGCTCCCGGCGGGGCTCCTCCCCTACGCCAAGCTCGGAGGGTTCGACAACGATCTGATCCCGATCGTCTTCCTCGCGGGTCCGGTGGCGGTGCTCGTCGTCCTGGATCTCTTGCGCGGGGCACCGGGGGCTCCGGGCCCGCCGGGATGGGTTCGCTGGTCGGCGGTCGTGGCCGCCTCCGCGTTCCTCGCCTGGCGCACGTACGATCCCGCGCGGTTCATCCCCGACGCCTCGCGGTGGGCGCGGGCGGAGCGGCTGAACTCTTTCGTGGCGGGACTGCGCGGAGGCGTCATCATCCCGAACCACCCGTTCCTCCCGATCCGGAACGGCCAGACGGGGCCGCAGCTCCACACGATGCCCTACCTCGACGTGATCGGCCGCGGGCTGGGTGAGGCGATCTACCCGTACATCGAGACGTCGAACGCGGCCTGGGCGATCTTGGACGGCGGCGAGCCCCTGGTTCGAGAGACGGTGTTGAGCTTGTACGACTTCGTCGGCACGCTCCCCGATCCCGTCTCGACGATGGTCGGCTTCCCGTCGTCGCCCAGCCTGCTCTTCAAGCGGCGCGAGCCGCTCCGGAAGTCGGCGGTGCGGGTCCTCTTCGACTTCGAGTCGGCGTCCTACGAAGGCTGGACGGCGACTGGCGACGCCTTCGGCTCCTCTCCGACCGCCGGCCGGCCTCCCGACCAGGGGGTCATCCTCGGTTACCGCGGGCGTGGGCTTGCGAACTCCTTCTCCCGAGCGTCGGGTGATGCGGCGACCGGGACGTTGACCTCCCCGCTCTTCACCATCGACCGCAGGAGTCTCGCCCTGCTGGTGGGCGGAGGGACGCGCGCGGCGACGAGGGTCGAGCTCCGCGTGGACGGCCGGCCCGTTCGAGAAGCCTCCGGTCCGGGCGGGGACGTCATGGTTGGAACGGTGTGGGACGTGTCGACATTTCGCGGACGGCAAGGGCAAATCGCGATCGTGGACGAGGACACGGGGCCGTGGGGGCACGTCCTCGCCGACCAGATCGAGCTGTTCGATCCGCCGGGCGCTCCTTGAGCGCCGCGGCGCCGGACGCTCGGCCGCGCCCCTGGCTCATCCCAGCCTGCATCGCCGCGCTGGCCGTCCTGGCGGTGACGCTTCGCTGGCGCTGCTTTCACGCCTACGTGGACGAGGGTGACCCGTGCGAGTACGTGTGGGCGATCCGGCAGGCGTACCTGCCACACTCTCCCTACGTGCTCTTCCTCTGGATCGGGCGCGCGATGGCGGCGTGCGGAGCTCCGGCCGACATCGGGCTTTCGGCTCTCAGCCTGGCCTCCGGTCTCTCCGCCGTGGCCCTGCTGGGGCTGGTCGTGCGCCGCCAGACGGCGGAGACCGCGGCCGGATGGCTGGCCTCTCTCGGATTCGCCGTCTTTCCGATCTGCGTCTGGTTCTCCGGCATCCAGGAGGTCTACGCGCTCCAGACCGCGCTCGCGTTGGCCGCGGTCTGCGCCGCGCTCTCGGGCGGAGGGCCGGCAAGCGGGGCGGCCGCGGGGCTGCTGTTCGGCGCGGCCTTTTCGGCGCACGACGGCACGATCCTGTTGGCGCCCGCGATGGCCGTCGCCGTCTGGGACGGCACCGGCGCCGGGGCGACCCTCCGCGCGCGGCTCGCGCGGCTCGCGCGGCTGGGCGCTGCGCTGCTGGGTGCTTCGCTGATGCCCGTCCTCGCCTACGGCTGGCTCGCCTGGATCTTCGCGCACCGTGACGCCGGCCCATGGATCGGTCCCTGGCTGCGCTATCTCCGCGGCATCACCCCCGCCCCGGAGCTCGGCGGCCTCGGCGCCGCATCGGCGCTCGCGAGGATCCAGGCGCTCGTCGCCGGATCGCTCGGCGCGATCGCGGGCTCGGTCGCGATCCCGCTCGCCCTTCTGGTGATTGCGATCGTCATCCTCTTGGCCGTGCGCGGGCGACGCACGCTTCTCTTCTGGACGATCTACGCCGCTCCGTGCCTCGCCTACGAGCTCGCGCTCGGACGCAACGTCGACCCGGGCATCTACATGGTCTACCTCGCCCCCGCGCTCGCCGCGATCCTCGCCGCGGCGGCCACGGTCCTGCCGGCGCGCGCCCGCGGTCCCGCCGTGGCGGTCCTCGTCGCCGGCGCCCTCCTCGGCCCCTGCGTCCGATCCGCGGCGCTCGCGGAAAAGGTCGTCTCCCGCGATGCCTTCCTGCGCTCGGAATGGATGCAGACCTGCGATTGGCTCCGGCGCCATGCGCCACCCGGAAGCGTGCTCGTGCAGCCTCCCGGGCTCGAGCACGTCAACTTCATGCCGTGCCACACGGGGCTGCGGCCGATCATCGTGCAGGAGGGGCTTTTTCGGATCTTCGTCGGGGGGCCGGGAACGCCGCTGAACCTCGACGCCTTCCCGTTGCTTCAACCGGCCCACCTCGATCGACTGCTCGATCGAGGGGTCCCCGTCCTGTCGCTGGTGCCGGATCCCTTCCGATCGACGGCCGGAGACGGCGAGCGAACGGCGACCCGCTACCGGTGGAGGGAAGAGACGATCGCGCCGGACGCAGGAGCGGAGCCGCCCCGCGCGCTGTACGTGCTCGAGCGCAACGTCGGTCGCTGAGGCGCGGCGCTCACGCGAGCCAGGTCTCCCGCCAGCGCTGAAACATGAAGAGGGTGAACAAGGGCTTGCGGTGATCCCGCGTGCCTTCGAGGTGCTCGTTCACGAGGGTCCTCACCGCTTCGGGCCGGAAGAGCCCCTCGTTCCGCAGGCGGCCGGGATCGAGGGCGGAGAGAAGCTCGCCGCGCATCCCTTCCCGGAACCAGCGGCCGATCGGCAGGGCGAACCCCCTCTTGGGTCGGCTCAACACATCACCGGGGAGAATCCCTCGGAGCGCTTCCTTCAGCACGTGCTTGAGCCGCCCGTGGCGCACCTTGAGGCTTCCCGGAATCGCGAACGCCTGCACGACGAAGTTGAAGTCGAGCAGCGGAGCGCGGGCCTCGAGCGACACCGCCATCGTCGCGCGGTCGAGCTTCGTCAGGATCCCCTCGGCCAGGTACCCCTTCGCGTAGAGGTACGCATCGCGGTTGACGGGATCGAGCTCGCGCGCCCGGCCGTACTGCGCCCGGATCTCGTCGTAGAGCGTGGGCAGGTCGAGGACCGCCCGCGCCTCCGGCGTGAGGAGCCCCGGCAGCTCCTCCGGCACGAACGCGCCGAGCCACCGCCAGAGGCGCTCGTCGTCGCGCGCCTTGGCACCGCGAAGGAATTGGTTCGCCTTGAAGTCGAGCGAGAAGTAGCCGAACTCGGGGCGGAGCCGGCGCGCGGCCGGCCGGACGAGCGCCCGGTCGGCCCAACCCGGCACCATGCTCGCGTAGAGGCGGGCCAGGCGGAGGGCCCGGAACGTCGGGTAGCCGGCGAAGAGCTCGTCGCCGCCGTCGCCGGAGAGCGCGACGGTCACGTGACGCCGCGTGAAGCGCGCCAGGAGATAGGTCGGCAGGATCGAGGCGTCCGCGAACGGCTCGTCGAGGAACCCGCAGACCGGCGGGATCGCCGCGCGTGCCGCCTCGACGTCGAGGATCTCCTCGCGATGGTCGGTTCCGAGGCGGGAGGCGAAGGCGCGGGCGGCGGCGGACTCGTCGAAGCGCGGGTCGGTGAAGCCGATGGAAAAAGTCTTCACGCGGTCGTGGCCCAGCAGGTCCACCATCGTGGTCGTCATCGCGGAGCTGTCGATCCCTCCCGAGAGGAACACGCCCAGGGGAACGTCCGCGACGAGGCGGCGCTGGACGGCCTCCCGCAGCCCCTCGCGAATCGCCGGGCCCAGCTCGCGCGACGTGCGATCCGCCGAGGCCGAGGTGGTCCCGCCGATCGCGCCGATCGGGTCCCAGTACGTGCGCGTGGTCAGCTCGCCGGTGTCGAGGCCGAAGGTGAAGGTGGAGGCCGCGGGGAGCTTCCGCATCCCTTCGTAGATCGCGTGGGGCGCGGGCACGTGCTCGAAGAGGAGGTAGAGGGCGGCGGAGCGGACGTCGAGGGTGCGGCGGACGGCGGGGTGACGAAGGAGCGCCTTCGCCTCGCTGGCGAACGCGAAGAACGTGCCGTCGTGGACGAGGTAGAGGGGCTTTTCTCCCATCCGATCCCGCGCGCCGAACAGGAGGCGGCGCGGCCTGTCGTGGATCACGAACGCGAACATGCCGTTCAGGTGATCGACGCATCGCTCGCCCCAGGCGGCGTAGGCGTTGAGGATCGTCTCGGTGTCCGAACGCGTCCGCGCCGGGTGCCCCAGACCCGTAAGCCGCGAGTTCAGCTCCCCGTAGTTGTAGATCTCGCCGTTGTAGACGATCGAGAGCGTGCCCGCCGCGTCGCGCATCGGCTGGCCGCCCCCCTCCCGGTCGATGACCACGAGCCGCCGATGCCCGAGCGCGACGCTCGCTTCGGTCAGGTACCCTTCCGCGTCCGGGCCGCGGTGGGTCAGGGCGGCCGTCATCCGGCGCAGGACGTCCTCGCCCTCGACCGGAGGCGCCGGCGATCCCGCCCGCGCGAACCCCACGATTCCACACATCGGATGCCCCGGCGGGCCGCCTCCGTCAGGCGGGAGGCTCGGAGGCGGCCTTCGGAGACCGTCCGCGTCCTCTGAGGCTCTTGATCACGTAGGCCCGCTTGTTCTGCGACTCGAAGTAGGTGCGCATCAGGACCTCCGCCAGGAGCCCGATGAAGATCATCTGCAGTCCGACCACGAAGAGGCCGACGCTCAAGACCGGCAGCGGCGTCGCGATGAAGTCCTTGTGCCACTGCGGGTCCCACGGATTGTTGCGGGGGATCAGCTTGAAGGTGACCGACAGGAGGAAGGTGAGCAGCGACAGGCCGATGCTCATCATCCCGAACCCCCCGAAGACGTAGATCGGCTTGGTGATGTACGCCGAGAAGAACTTGAGCACGATGAGGTCGAGCACGACCTTCATCACGCGCTCCATCCCGTAGTGGGAACGTCCCGACCTCCGGGCCCGGTGATGCACCGGGATCTCGGTGACCCGCGCTCCCTGCCACCGCGCGAAGATCGGGATGAAGCGGTGCATCTCGCCGTAGAGGCGCACTTCCTCGAGCGTCTCGCGACGGTACGCCTTGAGGGAGCAGCCGTAGTCGTGCAGCGGAACGCCGCCGACCTTGGAGATCACGAAGTTCGCGAGCCGCGACGGAAGGACGCGCGAGAGAGAGTCCTTCCGGTCCTTCCGCCACCCGGAGACGACGTCGTACCCGCGGTCGAGCTCGCGCAGCAGCGCCGCGATGTCCGCGGGATCATTCTGGAGGTCGCCGTCCATCGGAACGATCACGGCGCCTTGCGCGAGGTCGATTCCAGCGGCCATGGCGGCCGTCTGTCCGAAGTTTCTGCGAAAGGTCACGACGAGCACCCGCGGGTCGGTGCGAGCCAGCTCGGCCAGGATCTCCGGCGACCGGTCGTGCGACCCGTCGTCCACGAGGATCAGCTCGTGCGACCGCCCGAGCTTTGCCATCGCGTCGCACGTCTCGCGGTAAAGGGTCGGGATGTTGTCGGCTTCGTTGAAGAGCGGAACGACGATCGAGACGTCGACGGCTCCCCCCGGGGGCGGATCGCTCTCGGAGGCCAGCATGGTCAGAGTTCTAGCCTTCAGCGAGAAGCGCTGTCAAGCGGGCACGGCATAAACTCAAAAGGCTCCGGGAACGCGACGTCGCGCTCCGGAGCCCTCGAGGGTGTTTCTCGTACTTTCCGACGAACCAAGTGCCGCGGGCGTCGGAGCCGCCTCGCCCCGCCCTGCCACGGCGGCTCGGACCATCGACCTGGACGTCAGCTCTGAATCGGGCCTGCGGCGCAAGCGGTGTCCGTGGACTTCGTGCACGTCACGGCCCGGGCTTCGAGCTTCTCCGTGTGGATGATTGCTGGCTTCTCGTAGATCTTCTTCATGAGCCTCCCCCTGAATTGGAGTTCTATCTGGTCGTAGCTACAAGTCAGTTTCACCCTGATCGGGCCATCCGCCCGAAACCGGCAGATGATATACGCTGCCGCGTCGGGGTTTTCAACCGGAGTTTCTCAACCCTTGTTGCCGCCTATTTGCAGCAACTCGTAAGCCCGTTTCACCGCCCGGGCGTTGATGTCGACCTGAGGATAAATCGCCAGCGGGTCCCCCATCTGCGTTTCGGCCACACCGAGGCAGAAGGTCATGTACTGGCCGTTTTCGTGCCGACTGATGCGGTTCTTCGCTTCGATCGACAGGTCCCGGACCTCGTTGAGCACGGGGGACGACCCCCAGATGTCGCTGAAGCTATTGATTTCCAAGATGTTACCGATCTTGCGCCGAAACGCCACGCACGGGAGGATGTTCCCGTAGGGGTCGATCGTGAACCCGGAGCGGCCGGTGCCGCAGTTGGCTTCGGCCCCTTCCGACGCGCAGTGGTTGGCCCGCGGGGGGAGCTTTCCCCGGTGGAGCTCCATGTACCATTCCCCCCAGTACTTCTCGAGGAATTCGGCACTGGGCCGGAGCGCGAGCGGGTCGAGGTTGCCGTCGTCCTTCGGGGTGATCACCGCATCGAAGGTCACGAAAACGCCCAGCCGGTCGCCGATGTCGCGGATTTCGAACAACTCGTCCTGGTTGAGCTTGGTGATCGGGCACTTGAGGTTGATCTTGATCCCCGCCTCGACGAGGTTTTCGAGTGCCTTGACGGTTTTGGCGAACGATCCCTTGATCCGCGTCAGCGCCTCGTGGGTTTCCGGCCGGGCGCCGTGAATCGAGACCTCGACCTCCATCGGCTTCAGCTCGCGGACCTTGGCGAGCATCGCCGGATCGGCGAGCAGGTACCCGTTGGTGTAGATCCTGAGCGCCATCCCCAGCCGCCGCACCTCGCCGGCGATCTTGAAGAAGTCCCTGTGGCAGAGCGCTTCGCCTCCGGTCAGCGTCATGTACAGGACGCCGAAGTCGGCGATCTTTCGAAGGGCTTCGAAGACCTGGGGGGTCGTTAGCTCCTTCTGTCCGGTGGGCGAGTTGTAGCAAAACGTGCAGAGGTGGTTGCACCGGAAGGTCAGCTCGAACTGGGCGGACAGCGGGATCGCGTGAGCGAACGCCGAGTCCATGATGTGCTGATACGGGCTGACCCGTTCCGTCGCGCCACTCATGCCCCGACCTCCGCCGACCGTTCGTCCAGCATGCCGTGACGCGCGAGGTCGCTCACGAAGTCGCGCGCGTCGGCGGCCGCCGCCTCGGGGGCGACGTCGAATTCGTCCGCGATGACGGCGGCAATTTCATCGACCGTCCGCGTCCCGTCGAGGAGTCCGAAGATACGGATGGCGGCCGGATTGAGCACTTTGACCTCAGCCTTGCCGGCGAGCACGACGAGGCCTCCCTCGTCCGCAACCGCGCGAAACGCGCTGTCGGGATGCCGCCGGGGGCGGTTCGGAACCGCCGGAGTCACCTCGAACATGGGGGGTTCCTCGCGTGCCATGTCAACAAGGACCGAAGGGGTCCTCTTTGGAGCCCTTAGTTTACGGTCAAGTCCCGGGATCGGCAATCCCGGAGGGAAAGTGCGGGTCCGCGGCCTTCTCCCACGTCATCTCAGGTACCCGAGGCTCTTCAATCTCTCCACCATCTCCGGGTCGTAATCGCTGGTGCCCGCCTCCGCCGCCGACCCTCGACGCCCCCATGTGGCGATCGGCGGCGGGGGCGGCGGGGCCGATTCGAAGCAACGGGCGGGGGCCCGCCCCCTCATCTCCCGGCTGGCCGGAAGCCCGAGGACCCTGAGGACGAGGGGGGCCACGTCCAGATCCCCGATCGGCGGCCCCACGCAGGCGGGTGAGACACCCGTCGAGACGGCGGCGACGAACCCTTCGGTCTCCCGGGTCGCGCTCCTGCCCGGATCGGCCACGACGACGACCGCCCAGTCCGGCCCGCGCTCGGCGAGCCTCGAGAAGATCGCGGCGTCCAGCCAGCGGACGTACGCCTCGATCGCTTGGGCCTCGACAAGACCGGACGCCTCGCCGGTCGTCGCCCCCGCCGCCAAGCGGCCGCGCAGGATGTCGAGACCCGGGAGATACACGAACGAGGCGCGCACCGATTGGTCCTCGAGGAGCGTCTGCGCCGCGCCCCACGCGAACGCGTCGATCAAGAAGGATTCCCAAGCGATCGACGCCGTTCGCTCCGGAAGTCCCGCGAATCGAAGGTCGAACTCGCGGCGTATCTCGGGGCGCTTGCCGGCGAAGTCGGACTTCAACCTGAGGAACAGCCCTTCCGGCCGGATGTCGCGGTCCTCGCGACCGTCGCTGAGGAGCTTGGGAAGCACCCGGTCGGAGACGAGGTAGCCGGATTCGGCGTCCCCCGCGATCCCCCGCGCGGGCCAGCTCGCCCAGAAGTTGACCGACGACGACGGCGCGACGAGGCCCGCCATCTCCCACAGCGCGCGCATCCGCCGTCCCGCGCCCGTGGCCGGCACGGTACGCACCGGAAGCAGGAACCGAAGAGCCGCGACCGCCCCGGTGGAGGCGTGCATCGCGAGCGGGGTGGCGACGCCGGGCAGCCTCGTCGCCCCGGCCCCACGGATGCCGTGGTCTTCGACCCGCATCCCCGTCGTGATGGTCGTCCAGACTTCGGCCGGCTCGAGGCCGGGGTCGCGATGCTTGGGGAACAGCGCTCCGCGGGCGAACGTCGCGAGGAGGTTCTCGGTGGCGCCCGCGGGCGTCAGGGCGGGGACGAGAGCCCCGTCGAGCCCGTCCACGCACACGACGAGCGTAGATCGCTCCACCCGGGCCGCGCTCCATGTCGACGGCGGGATCGCACCCGCGGAGGGAGATGCGGCGGGCACGACGAAGAAGGCGAGCGCGATCGGGACGAGCACCAGCAGCACGATCGCGACGGGGCGCCGGTTGCGGTCGGGGACCTCTCCGGTGCGTCCCACGATGCCCGCGAGGGAGACCAGGCCCGCGAGCCAAGCGACGAGCGCGCCGGCCGCCAGCGCGCCCGCGAGCAGGAGGAGCGTCACCCCGAGCGGGGCCCGCGGTCGCCCTCGGGCCTGCAGGATCACCAGGTATAAAAGGAGGGGCGCCGCGACGAGCAGGCCGGCGCGCAGGGCATCGCTCGGCCGCGCCCCGCGCCGGCGGGCCCATGCGACCGCGATCGCGCCGGCCCCGGCATCGAGCCCGAAGAGGACCGCGGCCGCCAGCGCCGCGAAGTAGACCCAGAGCACCACGGCGTCCCGCGGGCCGAGCAACGGCCGGTTGGCGGCGACCGTCGACGCCGCCACGAGCCCACCGAGGAGGGGCGCGCCCAAGAGCGCCGCCTTCGCGCTCGCCCGCAGCACCGTGCGTGCCGCTCCACCGGGCGCCGCGAGATCGCGGAGGAGGAAGCGCTCGATCCGCCCCTGCAGGTAGCCGCGCTCGACGAGCTTTCGCCGGACCTCTTCGTACCGCTCGGTCATCGTGGACGGCCGCTCAGCGGTCGCGCTCGCGGACCATCTCCGCCAGCCCCGCCAGCACGTGGCCCCGCTTTCCGAACGGCTCGAGCGCCAGAACGGAGGCGCCGATCAGCTCGTCGGCCAGCCGCCGTGCGCCGTCGATGCCGCACAGGTTGACGAAGGTCGTGCGGTCTCGGTCGAGGCCGGCGTCCTTGCCGGTCGTCGCCGGATCGCCGCTGTAGTCGAGGAGGTCGTCGGTGATCTGGAAAGCGAGACCGAGATTCTTCGCGTACCGGCGCAGCGCCTCGACCTCGCGGGCCCTCCCCCCGGCCGCGTGAGCGCCGAGCTCCGCCGCGGCGATGAAGAGGGCGCCGGTCTTGTGCGCGTGGACGTATTCGAGCGCTTCCAGGTCGAGCCGCTTTCCGGTCGATTCGAGGTCGACCACCTGACCGCCCACCAGCCCCTCGGCTCCGATCGCAGCCGCGAGCGAGGCGATCGAAGCGCTCCGCGTCCGCTCCTTCAGCCGCTCCGCCCCCTGGATCGCCGCGAACGCCGCGTTCAGGAGCCCGACCGCCGCGAGGATCGCGTTCGCCTCCCCCACTTCCTTGTGCAGCGTCGGCCGGCCGCGCCGCAGCGTCGCGTCGTCCATCGACGGCAGATCGTCGAGGATCAAGGACGAGGCATGGACCATCTCGACCGCGACCGCGAGCGGCAGCGCGTCGTCCCGCTCCCCCTTCAGCATCTCGCACGCGGCGAGGACGACGATCCCCCGGAGGCGCTTCCCGGGAAGCAGGAGCGTGTAGCGCATCGCCTCGTGCAGCGCCGCTGGAGGCGTTCCCAGGGGCTGGAGGCTCGTGCCGAGCGCCTCCTCGACGGCGCGGCGCGCCTCGCCGAGGTAGGTCGAAAGATCGGCCGCCGCGACGGGGCTCATCCTCGGCAATCTACCACGCGGGGCGGGGCGCTAGGGTCGCGCGAGACGGAGCCGGAAGAACTCGACCACGCGCTCGTGATACCGCGCGAGATCGTCCGCCGACAGCCCCGAGCTCTGGGTGGCGGGAAGGGTGAGGAGGCTGCGCTCGGAGTCCTTCCGTTCGGGGAGGAGGGCGTACATCGCCTTCATCGCCTCGTCGAGCCGGCCGTCCCCCGCTGGAGCGACCAGGAGCACGTCGCGTCCCGCGAGCCCCGGGAGAAGCGCGGAAGCCCGGTGCTCGCCGATCGAGGTGCGCTGCAAGACGGTGAAGACGGCGACGGGAAGCGCGCCGAGACGCTTGACGCCGAACGGCCATCCTTCGAACGTCCGGCGCACGAGCGTCCATCCGGCGTCCGGCCAGAGCCCGTCGAGCACCAGCACCCGGAGCGCCGGACGATCGGCGGCGGCGAGCACGACCGCGTGAGCTCCCATCCCGGTTCCGTACGCGCCGAGCTTGCGAACGTCGATGCCGTCCTGCGCGAGGCCGGTCAAGAAGTCCACCGCCCCGAGGACGTCGCGCTCCTCGTTGATCCCGAGCGTCGATCCGTCCCCTCCCGAGGCCCCGTGCCCGCGGAAGTCGAAGGCGAGCACGGTGAACCCCGCCTTGTTCAGGACGATGGCGAGGTTGATGAGCGCGTTCTTGCTCGCCCCCAGATCGTGGCAGAGCACGATGCCCGGCTGGCCGGCGCGGCCGCGCAGGAGCCAGCCGGCGAGCTCGATGCCGTCGCCGGATCGGAAGGAGACCTCCTCGACCTTCGCCAGCTCCGCGCCGAGGTTCGACGCGGCCGGCCGCTGCCGGTCGGGGTGGGTCACGCGCTCCACCTGGACCGACACGGCCCCGACGGCGACGACCCCGCCGAGCAGGACGACGAGCACGATCGCTCCCGGGACGGACCTCCAGAATCTCATGCGTCGTGCAATATAAGGACCCCCGCGGGCCGCGAACAAGGTCCCGGACCGACGAGGTCGCCCCGGCCGATGACGCCACGCGCCCGTTTCTTCCTCCGCATCGCCCTCGCGGCGACCGCCACGCTTTTGTTCGCGCATGCGTGGGCCTACCGGTTCCTGTGCGACGACGCCTTTATTTCGTTCCGCTACGCCAGGAACCTCGCCCTCGGGCACGGCCTCGTCTTCAACCCCGGCGGCCCGGCGGTCGAGGGGTACACGAACTTCCTCTGGGTCCTCATCCTGGCCGCCGGGCAGCGAGCCGGGGTCGCGCCGGAGCATGCGGCCCTCCCGCTCCTCCTCACGGCGACCGTCGGACTGTGGGCGATCGTCGTGGGGTGGCAGGCGCGGAACGATGGGGCCTCCGCCTGGGCTCGCATCACTCCCCCGCTGCTCCTCGCGGCGACGCGGACCACGGCGGTCTGGTCGACGAGCGGTCTCGAGACACGGCTCTTCGAGCTCCTCGCGGTCGCCGGGGTCCTGCGCCTACTGATCGAGCTCGAAGACGACGCCCGCGACCTGCCGTCCCTGCGGCCCTGGTCCGGGTGGCTCCTCGCGGCCGCGACCCTCACCCGCCCCGACGGCGCCCTGGTGGGCGCCATGGCCCTCGCCGCCGGGTGGGCCGCCTCGCCGTCGCGGGCCCGGCGGCTCCGGTCCTGGGGATTGCGCGCGGCGGGGTTCGTGCTTCCGCTCGTGGCGCACGAAGCGTTCCGCCTTGCCACGTACGGCGCGTGGCTTCCGAACACGTTCGCCGCGAAAGTGGGCGGGCGAACCTGGTGGGACATGGGGTTCGTCTACGTGGGAGCCTTCGCGCTCGAGTACGGCGTCTTCTTGTGGCTCCCGCTGCTGGCGCTCGCCTGCCACCGGCACCTGCGCCGCGGAACCGGGCGCGTTCCGCTCGTCTTCGCCGCGGCGACCCTCCCTCACGTCCTTTATGTCGTCGCGATCGGCGGCGACCACTTCGAGTACCGCCCCCTGGGATTGCTGGTGATCTTCGCGGCGCTCCTGATCGGGGATGGTCTCGCCGAGGCGGCGGAGCTCCGCGGAGCACCGGTCGCGGCGGCGGCGCTGGCAGCGGTGCTGTTCGGCATCACGTGGCTTCCTGCGAGGTCGCACCTTCAGTACCCGGCGGAGCGATACCGGAACACCTTCCCGGGAGGCTGGGGAGAGGACGACGCGGCGGAACGCTGGCTCGATCCGGCCGCGGATCCCGTGCTCGGCTCGCCCCTGATCCGCGCGTGGCCGCGGGCGCATCGAGCGGCCCTCGACGTTATCTCGCGTTCGGCGGTCGGGCTCCGTCAGGAAGAACATGCCCTGTTCCTCGGCACCGTCCGTCCCGAGGGGGAAGCCGTTCGCGCCGCGATCGGCGCGGGCCGGATTCCCGCGAACTTGCACGTCGCGCTCGCCTGCGTTGGAGCGATCCCGTACCTCTCCGGCCTGCGCACCCTCGATCTTCTCGGCCTGACCGATGCGCAGGTCGCGAGGATGCCCGCGGTGAGCTCCCGCCGAGTCCTCGCCCACGAGCAGCGCGACACGGCGGCCTACGAGCGCGCGGCCGGAGTCGATCTTCGCTGCCTGCGCGCCGCCCACCTCCTCTATCCGGTGGACGACGCGGACCTCCTGAAGTCGGTCGTGCGGGCCGTCGGACGCGGGTCCCACCCGGAGGCGGCGCGCACCGACCCCGGGCACTGGCTGGTCGGGACGTTGCCGCAAGGGGCCGAGGCCACGCGCGCGCGGTTCCCGGATCTACGCTTCTCGGATCTGGCCGATCCGACGGCGCTCGATGCGTTCGTCGCGGTCTCGGCCGAAGCGCTCGCGGCTCGCCATCGGGCGGCGCCGCGCGATCTCGACGTGACGATCGCTCTCGGGCAGGCGCGCCTGCTCCAAGGGAAGGGCGACGACGCACGCGCCCTGTTCGAGGACGCGATCGAAGCCGCCCCCGAGCGGCTCGCCGCCTGGGTCGGCCTCGCCGCCGCGCGGGCCGCGACCGGCGATCGCCCGGGCGCCTCCGCCGCGGTGGCGCAAGCGCTCGCCCTGGCCCGTCGGCGGGGCTCCGCGGAGGACCGGGCCGAAATCGAGGCGCTCGCCGCCCGGCTCTCCGGGGCGGGCGGTCAGACCCCGCCCAGCGCCCGGTAGAACGCCTCGAGACGGGGAAGCGTGCTCCCTTCCCCTCTCAGGGCCGAGGCGATCGCGAGCGCCTCGTCGCGCCGTCCGGTCGCGGCGAGAACGGTCGCCAGCGCGTAGCGCGCCTCGGGGGATTCCGGCTCGAGCGCGATCGCCTGGCGGTACTCCGATTCCGCCTCGGGAAGACGCCGAAGGGCGGCGTGGACCTTCCCCCGAAGGAGGTGGGTGCGCGCGCAGCTCGGATCGATCGCGAGCGCTCGGTCGACGAGATCCCCCGCTCCGGCGGCATCGCCGGCCGCGAGCCGCTCCGCCGCCCGGTTCTCCCACCGCGTGGACTCGACGGGGACGAGGTGCGTTCGCCCGGGCCGCCACGGGTAGACCTCGAGGATCGCGGGCTCGGGGTCGGCGACGAAGAGCGGCTCGACGTTCGAGACCTCGAGCCAGTTCCGGAGCACGGCGAGATGGGTGACGTGGCGCCGGGCGAACAGATCGGTCAGGTACGGGGCCGGATCGGGATCGTGAAGATGAGGGACGACCTCGGGGTCGATCAGGCCCGCGAGATCCACGATCCGGCGGCGCGAGTAGAAGGCGATCGCGCCGATGTCGTGAGTCGCGATCACCGCATCCGCCGGCGTGTTGGCCAGGAGCCAGCGGCCGCACGCCTCGTGGCGGACGGCGTGGTAGCGGCAGAAGGAGGCGTATTCGGAGATCGCGGCCCGGGCGGCGAGAGCGTGAGGGATCGTCACGGCGAGGGCGACCGCGGCGGCCACCGCCGTGCGGACCGTACGGCTGCCGCGGGCCAAGGCTCGGAACGCGTCTCGGCCGATCCCGGCGGCCAGGATCGCCGCCGCGGGGAGCAACGGAACGAGATACCGTGCGAACCGGTGCGGGTACGGGAGCGCGATCGCGTAGGCGAGCGGAAGGGCGACGAGCCACCCGGCCTCCGGCCGGAACGGGCCGCGCCGCCGGAGGACGACCTCGCGTATCTCGCGCCCGAGCCCGACGACCGCGAGCGCGCCGACGACGACCCATCCGCCGCTGGCGAAGAGGCCCAGCACGTCGCGCTTCAGGAACGCCGAGCGAGAGAGACCACCGTAGTAGGCGGTCTTCGCGGCGAAGGTGTTGGGAAGGAGGTGCCCGCCGGTTCCCAGGTTGAAGAGGGCGTACGCGGCGACGATCCCGGAAAGGATCGCCACGGGACGCCACGGCGCCGGCTGGTTCGCATCCTCGCGATCGAGCGCGCGAGCGAGCGCGCCATCGATAGCGAAAACCCCCGCCAAGATGAGCCCTTCCGGACGCGTCCAGACCGACGCCCCGACCGCGCAGGCGCACGCCGTCGTGCGCCCGCGGGTCCACGCGGAAAACGCGGCGGCGATCGTCAGGAGAAAGAGGCTCGTCTCCATGCCGGAGGCGGACAGGAGCGCGATCCGGCCGTCCCAGCCGAGCAGAAGCACCACGGCCGCCGCGGCGGCCGCGGAATCGAGCCGGGCCTTCGCCCAAGCCCCCACGGCGAGCAGGAACCCCGCCTGCGCGCCGATGCCGAGCGCGTAAGCGAGCCACTTCTCGTGCGAGGTGAAAAGGAACCCGGCGGCGAGGAGCAGCGTGTATAGAGGCGACGTCGATCCCGCGGTCGCCGCATCGCCGGGGAAGTAGGCGAAGCTCCCGTGCTCGCTCAAGGTCCGGGCGAACGTGAGGTGGATCCAGGGGTCGTCGAGCGGGAAGCCGTCGAAGCCGTTCCGGTGACTCGCGATCGCGACCAGCGCCAGCGAGAAGGCGACCCCCGCGCCGGCCGCGAGAACCAGGGTCGCGCGCTCCCGCGCCGGACGCGTCATCGCGAGGCGGCCCCCCGGCCCGCGTCCGGAGCCTTGGCCCAGAGGGCGATCGCCTCGGCCACGCGCCCTCCCGCCACGCGGGCCACCGCCTGGCGCTCCGCCGCCTTGACCCCTTCGACGCTCCCGAACGCCTTCAGCAGCTTCTTCGCGAGCCCCGGCCCGACCCCGGGCACGTCGAGGAGCGCCGTCGTGATCGTGCGGCGGGCTCGCTTCGCCCGGTGGCGCGTGATGCCGAAGCGGTGGGCCTCGTCGCGGATCCGCTGCAAGAGCTGGAGCGCCGGGGAGGCGCGGTCGAGCCGGACGGGCTCGCCGGATCCCTGGACGAAGATCTCCTCCTCGCGCTTGGCCAGCGAGATCACCGGAAGCGTCGGGAGCCCCTCCGCGGTCAGGGCGCGCACCGCGGCGCCGAGCTGGCCCGGCCCTCCATCGATGAGCACGAGATCGGGGAGGCGGCGCCCTTCGGCGATCAGGCGCCGGTAGCGGCGCGTCACCGCCTCCGCGATCGACGCGAAATCGTCGGGGCCGGTGACCGACTTGATGTTGAAGATCCGGTAGTCCGAGGATTTCGACCTCCCCCCCTCCCAGACCACCATCGACGCGACCGAATCGGTCCCGTGGATGTTCGAGACGTCGAAGCACTCGATCCGGTACGGCGGCTCGGGAAGGCCGAGCGCCTCGGCGAGCGCCTCCAGGACCGCGACACCGTGGCTGTGCCGCGCCCGGAACCGGGCGTCGAAGGCGATCGCGGCGTTCTTGTCCACGAGCGCGAGGAAGCGGCGCTTCGTCCCCCGCTCCGGGACGTGCAGCGCGACCTTCCCTCCGCGCCGCTCGGCCAGCCACTGCTCGAGCAGCGGCGCGTCCGCCGGGAGCGCGGGGAGGTAGATCTCGGGGGGCGGGGGCGCGTCGGCGTAGAGCTGCACGAGCACCTGCGCGTAGAACCCCGGCGGGTCGAAGTCCAGATCGTCGAAGGTGAACTCGCGCCGCGCCTGGATCTTCCCGCCGCGCATCTCGAAGATCTGGAGGGCGGCTTGCCGTCCTTCGGCGTGATGAGCGAGGTAGTCCTGATCTTCGAGGCCGGCCGACGCGATGTTCTGGCGGACGGCGAGGCGTTCCACGGTTCGCAGCGTGTCGCGGTAGCGCGCGGCCCTTTCGAAGTGGAGCCCTTCCGAGGCTTCCCGCATGTGCCGCTCCAGCGAGGCCGTGAGGTCCTTGTGCCGCCCCTCGAGAAAGAGCTTCGCATCCGCGACCGCGGCGCCGTACTCCTCCGGAGTCGTCTTCCCGGCGCACGGCGCCAGGCACTGGTCGAGGTGGTAGTAGAGGCACGGCCGCCGCTTCCCGTCGAACACCTCGTTGCACGTGGCGACCTGGAAGAACTTCGGGATCATCTTCAACGAGCGGCGCGCGACCGACGCCGGAATGAACGGACCGAAGTAGGCGTTCCTGTCGAGGCGCGCGCGCCGGACGAGCGACACCCGCGGGTAGACGTCCTCGAGCGAGAGCTTCAGGTAAGGGAAGCTCTTGTCGTCCCGGAGCACGATGTTGAACGGTGGACGGTCTCGCTTGATCAGGTTCGCCTCGAGTATCACGGCCTCGAGCTCGGTGTCGACGACGATGAACTCGAGGTCCGCGATCTCCTCGACCAGCCGCGCGGTGCGCGGCGGATGCTGCGCGCCGGGCTGGAAGTACGAGCGCACGCGCGACCGGAGGGATTTCGCCTTGCCGACGTAGAGGAGCTCGCCCGAGACGCCGCGGTAGAGGTAGACCCCCGGTCGATCCGGAAGCCCGTCGAGCTTGGCGCGGAGGGGCGAGGGGGTCGAGGCGTCCATGGCGCCCGATTCTACGATCCGCGCGGGGGGACCGCCCCCGAAGCGGGGCGCCTCGGTCGGTTATGATCGTCCGTCCATGTCCCCCCGGCTCGCCCTGGTCCTTCTTCTCGCCGCGGCGGCGTGTGCGATGGCGTGGCTCGCGGTGTATCAGGTGGACGACGCGTTCATCGTCTACCGCTACGCCCGGAGCCTCGCCCACGGCGCGGGGTTCGTCTTCAATCCCGGCGAGCGCGTCGAGGGGGTGACCTGCTTCCTCTGGACGCTCGTCCTCGTGCCGTTCGCGGCGGTGGGAGCCTCCCTCCCCAAGATCACGCCGGTCCTCACCGCGCTGTGCGGCCTGGGGGGAATCGCGGTCGTCGCGCGCCGTCACGCCGAGATCGAGGAGCGCGCGCGGCTGTCGTATCGGGACCTGCTGCCCGGCCTTCTCCTCGCCGCCTCGCCGGCGTATGTCTACTGGTCGGTCGGCGCCCTCGAGACCGTGCCGTTCGCGCTCCTCGTCGCCCTGGCGCTTCGCGATCACGCGCGCGAGACCTCGGCGCCGGCTGCCACGGGATTGCGCTCCGCGATCTGGGTCGGACTGGCCGGCCTCGTTCGACCGGAAGCGCCGGTCGTGGTGGCGGCCCTCCTCGCCGACCGGCTGATCGCGGTGGCCGGGGGCCGCGCGTGGCGGGCCGGGTTGCGCGAAAGCGCTCGATGGTCGTCGATCGTCCTGGCGATGTGGATTCCGTTCCTGACGTTCCGCCGCCTATACTTCGGCGAGTGGCTGCCGAACACCTATTACGCGAAGACGGGCGCCCCCTTTCTCGCGCGGCTCGGCTGGGGACTCAGATACGCGCGCGAGTGGTCCGCCTCGCTCCTGCCGTCGTTCGGTGCGACCGGGGTGCTGGTCGGCTCGCTTGGGGTCCTCGTTCTCGCCGGCCTCCTCGCGATCGGGTTGGTCCGCCGCCGGCTCCGCCCCGAGGCGCTCGTGGTGATCGCCCTCGTGGCCGCCGTGCTGTTCGAGGGGGGTGACTGGATGGTCTTCCACCGCCTTCTAGTTCCGGCGCTCCCCCCGCTCGCGGTCCTGGCGGGCTTCGCGCTGTCGCGGTGGGCGGTGCCGGGCCGACGGGCGGCGATCGCGCTGCTCGTGGCCGCGGTGATCGGGAGCGGCGCCGTCGTCGCCGCGGCGGAGCGCGACGGCGGCCGCGGCCTGGCCGTCAACGCCGAGGGGTACCGCCGAGCGCACCGCGAGATCGCGCGGTATCTCGCGGACCACGCGTGGCCGGGAGACTCCGTGGCCCTGATGGACGTCGGGATCATCGGCTGGTACGCCCCCGAGTTGCGCCTCATCGACATCACGGGGCTGACCGACCGGGCGGTCGCCCACGCGCCGGGCGATTTCTTGGACAAGCGCTACCCCGTGGAGGAGCTCCTCGCCCGGGCGCCGCGGTTCGCCGTCCTGATCCCCGGGTTCGCCGCCGACATGCGAATTCAGGCCCACCCCGAGTTCCAGTCGCGCTACCACGAGCTCTTCCACGTGAACCACCGCGCGAACTGGACTCCGCCGAGCGACTACGAGCTGCACGTGTTCGAGCGGAACGGACCCTGATCCCACGGTGGCCGCGAGCTTGTTGCTTGTCCCGCGTTCCGACTTCGGCAAATCACTGATGGGGCGAGCCTTAGAGCGCTCGACGACGTGTCGGTCGATGTACGCGATTGGCGTGCATCTATTCTTGGGGGGCGTCGGCGCCATCCAGCCGTATCGGGGGCGCAACCGGCGCAGTTCCGACACGCAATCTCGCAAGTATTCTCCGCGACCGAGTAGGACCCAACAACCTCGCGGCCACCGTGCCCTGATCGCCGTCAGGCCAGCGAGCGGAGGAGCGGGAGGAACGACGCGTCGGGCGCGAAGACGAGCGTGCGCGCCGGCGCGCCGCCTGCGATCGACTCGAGAGCCCGGCCGGCGAGCGGATCCGCGGTCCAGCCGGAGGACACGTAGAGGAGGTTGGCCGCCACGCGCGCTTCGACCGCGAGGCGCGTCGCGGACAGGAGCGCCGCGGGCGCACCGTGCTGCGGCAGCAGAATGGCCGCGACCGGCCAGCGGCCGGGTCCCGCATGCCGGATCTCGCGATCCCGGATCGGCGTGCCGATCGCCTCGAGCCGCCCCGAGCTCCGATCGACGAAGACGATGTCGTCGCTGATCGCCGCGACCCCCGCGGCGCCGGCGGCTTGCGCCCACGTGGTCTTCCCCGCTCCCTCCCCCCCGATCAAGAGGAACGCACGATCCCGAAGGACGATCCCGGCGGCGTGGAGCGCCCCGCCGCCGGATGCGAGAAGGCGCCACGCCAGCGCGGGTGCCAAGAGGTTGATCAAACCCCACAGCCGGCGCCGATCGTCCCCCTGGGCGAGACGCATGGTGACCCGGCGCACCGCCGCGTCGCACGTCATCTCGCCTTCGTCGCGCCTGACGGTCAGCGATCCTCCCGTCCGCTCGATGTCCGTCCCCCCTGTCATCGTCGGCCCGGGGGTCAGCGAGCGGTCGAGCTCTCCGACTTCGACGACGATTGGATCGCGATCGGTGAAGGGGACCGCGAACGCCGGCCATTCCGCGCGGAGACCTTGCTCGAGGCGCTCCGGGAGCCCTTCGAGCCGGACCCCCACCCCCGAGACGTCGAGATCGGTCACAGCCCCGCCGCGTCGATGGCGTCCCAGTACGAGTCGTCCTTTCGGAATTCGAGCTGAAACAACGGGATGGCGGCGAACGCCGCCTCCACCGCCGCGAAGAGGTCCGGCCGCTGCTGGAACGCCTCCGCGACGAAGGTGAGGTTGCCGACGAGCTGCCCGAAGACGAGGGCGCGCGGCACCGGCCGAACCGCCGCGCGATCCGATTTCACGATACGGAATCCCGCGGACAGCGGGAACCGTCCCACGACCGGCGGTCCCTCCTCGTAGGTGCCCCGGAACGGGCTCCCCACCAGATCGAGGCCGCCCCCCGGCCGGGGGAGGAGGAGCGACAGGTCGTCGCTCACCACGGTGGCGCGCCGGTTGACGGCGCTGAGCGTCGATTTCCCCGCCCCGGACTCGCCGAAGAAGAGGTAGCCGCGTCCCCCGCGGACGGCCGACGCGCCGTGCACGAAGGCGCCCCCGCGGACCGCGGCGCACCACGCCGTCGCGCAGCGGAGGAAGTTCTCTACCGCGCGAAGCTCAGGCTCGTAGGTGCCCCTCGCCAGGAGGATTGCGCCGGATCGCGACGCGGTGTCGAACCATCCCGCGAGCGCGTAGCCGACGTAACGCACGCGCGTCCCGTCGCAGGCGATCCAGACGGGATTGAACTCCGCCTCCTTCGGCGGCTCGATGAAGTAGTCGCGCTCGTCCCGGCTGAACGCGACGCAGACGTCGGCGAGGTCCTTCGCTCCGATCGGGCCGGCATGAGCGTCGAATCGACCCGAAAGCGATCGCGCGAAGGCGGCATCGATCCCGTCGATCCGGATGCGGAGGTCGGAGAGCGCGAGCGTGAACGACGCGGGCCCGGCCGGCGGTCGCGGATCGGCGAAGAACGCCCATGGGGGCGGTTCCCCCGCGCGGGCGGGGTAGCTACGCCCCCCCTTGGCACTGAACCGCTCGCTCACGCCAGGACGCCCTTGGTCTCGAGGTAGCGCATCCGGTCGCGGAGGGCGGCCGCTTCCTCGAAGTCGAGCTTGTGCGCCGCCGCGCGCATCGCCTTGTCGAGGCGTGCGATCTCCGCGACGAGCGCCTCCTGGTCCTCGAAGATCTCCTCGGCGTCCTCCTCGTCGAGGGGCACCGTGGAATAGTCGGCGGCGATCGGCGAGACCATCAGCTCGTCGATCGCGCGCTTGATCGATTCGGGCGTGATCCCGTGCTCGGCGTTGTAGGCGAGCTGCACCTCGCGGCGCCGGGCCGTTTCCTCGAGCGCCGCCTTCATCGAATCGGTGTTCCGGTCCGCATAGAGAATGGCTTTCCCCCGGATGTGGCGCGCCGCCCGTCCGATCGTCTGGATCAGCGAGCCCGTGGAGCGGAGGTACCCCTCCTTGTCGGCGTCCAGGATCGCCACCAGCGAGACCTCGGGGAGGTCGAGACCTTCCCTCAGGAGATTGACGCCGACGAGCACGTCGAACTCCCCCTTGCGGAGATCGCGCAGGATCTTCACCCGCTCGAGCGTCTCGACGTCGGAGTGGAGGTATTCGACCTTGACGCCGACCTCCCGGTAGTAGTCGGTGAGGTCCTCGGCCATCCGCTTGGTCAGCGTCGTCACCAGCACCCGCTCGCCCAGCGCGACCCGTTCCCGGATCTCCCGGAGAAGATCGTCGACCTGACCGTCGATCGGGCGCACGTCGACCTCGGGATCCACCAGCCCCGTCGGGCGGACGACCTGTTCGACGATCTCCCCCCCCGCCAACTGCAGCTCGTAGGGCGCCGGCGTCGCCGAGACGTAGATCGCCTGGCCGCGGCGCTGCTCGAACTCCTCGAACTTGAGCGGCCGGTTGTCGAGCGCCGACGGCAGCCGGAAGCCGAACTCCACCAAGGTCGTCTTCCGCGACCGGTCGCCGTGGTACATCCCGCGGACCTGCGGAATCGAGGCGTGGCTCTCGTCCACGACCAGGAGCGAGTCCGCGGGGAGGTAGTCCATCAGCGTCGGCGGAGCGTCCCCCTCGCCGCGGCCGGTCAGATGCCGCGAGTAATTCTCGATGCCGTGGCAGTACCCCACCTCCGCCATCATTTCGAGATCGAAGGTCGTTCGCTGGTGGAGGCGTTGCGCCTCCAGGAGCTTTCCCGCCCCTTCGAGCACCTTCAGCCGCTCCTGGAGCTCCGCGCGGATCGCCTCCATGGCTCGGAGCATCGTCTCGCGCGGCGTGACGTAGTGCGAGTTCGGGTAGACCGGGTGGCGCGACAATGTCTCGATCACCTTCCCGCGCACCGTGTCGATCCGGGAGATCGACTCGATGTCGTCCCCCCAGAACTCCACCCGGAGAGCGTCCTCGGCGTAGCTCGGCCAGATCTCGAGGACGTCGCCCCGCACGCGGAACGCCCCCCGCTCGAGGTCGGTATTGACCCGGCGGTACTGGATCTCGACGAGCTTCCGGAGGGCCTTGTCGCGATCGATCCGCATCCCCTTCTCGAGGAGGAGCATCATCCCGTGGTAGGCCTCCGGGGAGCCGAGGCCGTAGATGCACGAGACGCTCGCCACGATCAGGACGTCCCGCCGCTCGAAGAGGGCGCGCGTCGCCGAGTGGCGCATGCGGTCGATCTCCTCGTTGATCGTCGATTCCTTCTCGATGTAGGTGTCCGACTGCGGGACGTACGCCTCGGGCTGGTAGTAGTCGTAGTACGAGACGAAGTACTCGACGGCGTTTGCGGGGAAGAGGCGCTTGAATTCCTGGTAAAGCTGCGCCGCCAGCGTTTTGTTGTGCGCGAGGACCAAGGTCGGACGCTGGGTCGCCGCCACGACCTCGGCGATCGTGAAGGTCTTCCCCGAGCCCGTGACGCCCAGGAGAACCTGGTCGCGGCGCCCTTCGCCCAGGCCGCGGGTCAGCTCCTGAATCGCCCGGGGCTGGTGGCCGGTCGGCTTGAACTCGGAGACGATCGAGAAGGGGGGCATAGGCTCGCTATTCTAGCCGCCGCCCACCACCACCTCCTCCGGCAGCGGCCAGAGGCAGTAGCGGCTCGCCATCGCCATCCCGTAGGCGCCCGCGTCGAGGATGGCCAGGGCGTGCCCCTCTTCCGCGCGCGGGAGTGCCCTCGCGGACGCGAAGACGTCGGTGGACTCGCAGACATTGCCGACGACCTCGACCCACTCCGGCGCGGCCTCCGGGGCCGACAGGTTGACGATGCGGTGGTACGCGCCGTAAAGCGCCGGGCGAAGCAGGTGGTTCATCCCGGTATCGAGCCCGATGAACACGTGCCCGCCGCTCTCCTTGCGCGTGGTCACGGTGGCCAGGAGGACGCCGGCCGGAGCCACGAGGAAGCGTCCCGGCTCGAACCAGGCCTCGGTCCGGGTGGAGCGCCCCGCGGCGAAGGCGCGCAGCCGGACTCCCAGCGCCTGTCCGAACGCCGCGAGGTCCGGCTCGGCCTCCCCTTCGCGGTAAGGGACGCCGATCCCTCCGCCGAAGTCGACAACCTCGATGCTCGGAAGCCGTCCGGCGGCGTCCAAGAGCGCCTCCGCCGACCTTAGCAACGACGCCGCGGAGAGGATGCCGGACCCCATGTGCGCGTGGACGCCCGCGAGGTGGAGGCCCGCCTCCCGGCACGCGGCCACGGCGGCATCGAGATCGGTCAAGGCGATGCCGAACTTGCTCTGCGCCCCTCCGGTGACGACGTGCCGGTGATGCCCGTCCCCGACGCCCGGATTGACGCGGAGCAGAACGCGTGCCCCGCGCGCGTGACCGGAGAGCTTCCGAATGTCCGAGATCGAGCCCAGCGCCAACGCGCAGCCTCGTTCCGCGATCTCCCGCAAATCGCGCGCGCGCGCGTTGGTCGCCGACATGAGCACCGACGCGGGCGCGTGGCCGCACTCGATCGCGCGCTGCGCCTCCGCCGGTGAGGCCGCTTCGATGCCGACGCCCAGGGCCGCCAGCCGCCGGAGGATCGCGGGATGGGCGTTGGCCTTGCACGCGTAGAGGAGGCGCCCCGGAGCGATCGGAAGCGTCTCCTCGAGGCGCCTCACGCGCTCGCCGAGGATGTCGAGATCGTAGACATAGAGCGGCGTGCCGTGCCCTTCCGCGAGCGCGAGCAGCCCCGAGCGCCCCCCCGCCGGAAGACCGACGTCGATCGGAGGGACCGAGGCGGAGGACTCGCCGAAAACTTCCGCCGGAAGGGGCCCGCGGAAGAACGCGTCGTGAAGCGCTTGCACCGCCCGCGCTCCGTCTCCCGGGGCGACGACGACGCTCAGGTTGATCGCGGAGGCCCCTTGGGTGATCATCCGCACGCGAACGTCCTTGAGCACGCGGAACGCCTCCGCGGCGACCGTCGCATTCCCCTGCATCCCCTCCCCCACGAGGCAGACCAGCTCCAGCCCGCGCTCGACCTCGACGCGCGCGAAGGCGGAGAGCTCCTCCACGATCCCGGGGAGGCGCCGGTCGTCGTCGATCGTGAGCGACACCGAGACCTCGGAGGTCGCGAGCAGGTCCACGGGCGTGCGATGGGCGTCGAAGGCGGCGAAGATCCGGGCCAGGAACCCGTGCGCCATCAGCATCCGGGTCGAGACGACGTGGACCAGCGTGATCCCGCGCTTGTCGGCGATCGCCTTCACCGCGAACCGGCCGTCGTCCGGCCGGATCCCCTGCGCGAGGATCGTCGTCCCCTCCCCTTCCGGGCGGCGCGAGTTCCCGACCCAGACCGGGATCCCCGCCGTCACCGCGGGAAGAACGGTGGACGGATGGAGCACCTTCGCGCCGAAGTAGGCGAGCTCGCTCGCTTCGGCGAACGAGAGGACCTTCACCCGCCGCGCCTCCGGAACGACCTGCGGATTCGCCGTCAAAACGCCGTCCACGTCCGTCCAGATCTCGACCCGGCGCGCGCCGAGCGCTCGTCCCAGGAGGCTCGCCGAAAAGTCCGATCCGCCTCGGCCGAGAAGGGTCGGCCGCTCCGCCCCTTCGACCGAACTGCCTCCGAGAAAGCCCTGGGTGACGAGCGCGCGCCCGGGGGCGAGGCGGCCCGCGAGACGGGCGAGGGCGCGCTCCGCGATCGCCTCCGGGAGCGGAGGGTCCCGCTCGGGGTCGGAGCCCGCCGTGCGAACGACCTCGCGGGCATCGAACCAGGCGGCCTCGATCGAAGCACCGGCGAGCGCTGCGACCACGATCCGGCTGGAGAGGAGCTCTCCGGCGCCGACGAAGCGGGCCCGGACCCAGGGGCTCGCATCCCCGACCAGCGCGACCCCGCGCCGGAGGTCTTCGAGTGCTGCGAGGGTCAGATCGAGGGCGTCTTCCGCCTCCCCTTGGATCCCCGGCGGCGCTTCGATCGCGCGGAGGAGCTCGCGATGCCGCGAGGCGATCGCCGCCAGCGCGCCGTTGGATCCGGTGTCGTCACCCCGCGCCGCGCCGTCGATCGCGGCGATCAGCGCGTCCGAGACCCCCGCCAGCGCCGAAACGACGACGAGCGGCGCCTCGTCGAGCCGCTCGCGCACGATGGCGGCCAGGCGCCAGAGCGCGGCCGGGTCCGCGACCGATGTTCCGCCGAATTTCGACACGATCATCGCGTCATCGTAGCGCGAACGACACACCGCCGTGTCCCGCCGGCCCGTCGGTGACGCGCCTCGCCCGTCCGAGGGCCGAATTCCCACACCTTTCGGCAGGCACGGCGCGTGCTAACCTCAGTTGTCGTCATGAGCCGAGCGCAGCGACGCACCCTCGTTCTGAGCCTCATCCTCGTCCCCGCCTTGGTCGGCGGGGCCACCCTGGGCTATGGGTTGAAATTCGACCTCCCCGACGTGGAGGCGCTGGACCACTACACGCCCCCGCTCAACACGCGCGTCCTGGCGAAGGACGGCGCCGTGATCGGGAGCTTCGGCGAGCAGCGCCGCACCCTGCTCGCGCAACAGGAGATCCCCAAGGTTTTCGAGCAGGCGTTGATCGCGGTCGAGGACGCGCACTTCTACGACCACGGCGGCATCGACCTCAAGGGGATCGCGCGCGCCGCCTGGCACGATCTCACGACCTTTTCGTTCGAGCAGGGCGCGAGCACGATCACCCAGCAGCTCTCGCGCAACCTCTTCCTGAGCCACGACAAGACGGCGAAGCGGAA
>JBGQLU010000003.1:0-59082 GCA_041500265.1 Acidobacteriota bacterium
ACGTTGGTCCCGTCGATGAACGAGAGCACGCGATCGGGCCGCTCCTCGAGGATCGTCCGCCTGAGGCGGGGCACCCGCCGGAGGTTGTTCAGGATCGAATGGGCCACGGAGGTCGACCGGCGCTGGATCCCCAAGGCCTTGCGGCGCACGCGGGGGTCGATCGGGAAGAACGGCGGCTCCGAGCCGTCGTCGAACGTCGCGAGGGTGACGTCCCAGCCCTGTTCCGCCCAGTGGTTGCACAGGGTCGCGCATACGCGCTCGGCGCCGCCGCACTGCAACGAAGCGATGAAGAAGAGCAGTTTCACACGGGAGCGCGATCCTAACACGCTCTACAATCCCCCCTCCGTGAGCCACGCCGCCCCAACCACCCGAGCGCGCGCGCTCTGGTTCGTCACGACCGGCCTCGAGGCGGGAGGTGCCGAGCGGTTTCTTTCGCTGCTCGCCCCCGCGCTCGCGGTTCGTGGATGGAAGCCGTCCGTGTGGAGCTTGGGCGGACTCGGTCGTTTCGGCCCCGTGCTGCGGGCGGCGGGCCTGCAGGTCGGCGCCCTCCAGGTGCGTGAGCTCGGGACCGCCTCCTACGCGGCGCTCCGTCTGGCGGCCGCCGCGCGGCGCGAGCGTCCTTCGCTCGTTCAAGGGTGGATGTATCACGGGAATCTCGCCGCCACCGTCGCGGCGTGGGCCTGTTCGGCCCCGCTCGTCTGGGGGATCCGGCAGTCGCTCGCCGACTTCGCCGGCGCGCCGTGGAGCACCCGCGCGGTCATACGCGCCGGCGCGCGCCTTTCGCGGTTCCCCGAGGCGATTCTCTACAATTCGCCCGTGAGCCTCGAGCAGCACGCCGCCCTCGGCTACCACTCCCTGCACGCGGAGGTGCTCCCCAACGGTTTCGACGTCGCGGCGTTCCATCCCGATCCCGCGGCCGGTGACCGCCTCCGCCGGATGATCGGTCTTCCGCCCACCGCCGCGCTCGTCGGGTGTATCGCTCGATTCCATCCGGTCAAAGGGCACGACGTCCTCTTCGAGGCCTTCCGGGCGGTGTCTGATTCCCTCCCCGGCTGCCACCTCGTTCTGGCAGGGGCCGGCACGGCCCCGGGCCAACGGGCTCTCCATGCGGCCATCGCCGAACGGGGTCTCACCGGGCGGGTCTCCGGGCTCGGGGAAATCGACGACGTCCCGCGGGTCGCCGCGGGTTTCGACGTCCTCGTGCAACCCTCGCGGGGCGAAGGGTTCCCCAACGCCGTCGGCGAGGCGATGGCGTGCGGGGTCCCGGTCGTGGCGACGCGCGTCGGAGAGACGGACGCGCTCGTCGGCGACACCGGCATCGTGGTTCCGGAAGGCGACGCGGCGGCTCTGGCGTCGGGATTGATCTCGATCCTCCACGCCCCGGTCGAGGAGCGCCGCGCCCGGGGCGCGGCCGCGCGCGCGCGGGTCGCCGCGCTCTATTCGATCGATCGGGCCGCCGACCGGTACGCGCAGCTGTACGCGCGGCTCGTCCCCGGCGGCGAGGCGCGCTGATGTGCGGCCTCGCCGGCGCCTACCAGCCGGGAGTCCCGGAGAGCGACTGGCGCGCGAGGCTCGCCGCGATGGCGGACGCGATTCGCCACCGTGGTCCCGACGACGAGGGTCTCTGGCTCGACCCCGCGGCCGGCGTGGGATTCGCCTTCCGGCGGCTGTCGATCGTCGATCTCTCCGTCGAAGGGCATCAGCCGATGCTCTCGGCGAGCGGCCGGTTCGTCATCATCTTCAACGGCGAGGTCTACAACCACGCGGCGCTCAAAGCCGAGCTCGAGCCCCTTCGAATCCCCTGGCGCGGCCACTCGGACACCGAGGTCATGCTCGCCGCGATCGAGACCTGGGGGCTCTCCGCCGCGGTGCGGCGGTTCGTCGGGATGTTCGCGTTCGCCCTGTGGGATCGGGTCGATCGCCGGCTGCACCTGGTTCGGGACCGCCTCGGCATCAAGCCGCTGTACTGGGGGTGGTCGCGGGGCGCGCTGCTGTTCGGCTCCGAGTTGACCGCCCTCCGCCGCCATCCCGCGTTCGACGCCAAGCTCGACCGGAACGCCGTCGCGAGCTTCCTCCGATTCAACTACGTGCCCGCGCCGCGCTCCGCCTACGAGGGGTTCCGCAAGGCAGAGCCGGGCGGCATCCGGACCTTCGACCTCGCCGCCGCCGCCCCGGGGGACGAAGGACGCCTGGAGACTTACTGGTCGCTCGCGGAGGTGGCCGCCGACGGGCTCCGGCATCCGTTCGTGGGAAACGATCGCGAGGCCGTCGATGCGCTCGAGGCCGCGCTGATGGACTCGGTCGGCCTGCGGATGGTCGCGGATGTCCCGCTCGGGGCTTTCCTGTCCGGCGGGATCGATTCCTCGCTCGTCGTCGCCCTCATGCAGGCCCAGAGCTCGCGACCGGTCCGCACGTTCACGATCGGGTTCGCCGAGCCCGAGTACGACGAGTCGGGGTGGGCGGCGAAGGTCGCCTCGCGGCTCCAAACCGAGCACACCGTGCAAATCGTCCGGGCGGAGGACGCGCTGGCCGCGGTCCCGCGGATCGCGGCGCTCTTCGACGAGCCGTTCGCCGACTCGTCTCAGGTGCCGACCCTCCTCGTGTCCGCCCTCGCGAGACGGCACGTGACCGTGGCCCTCTCCGGAGACGGCGGCGACGAATCGTTCGCAGGCTACAAGCGTTACGCGCTGTTCTCCGACCTGCGCCGGACGCTAGGCCGGCTCCCCGGGCCGGCTCGCCGGGCGGCTGCCGGCCTGCTCGGCGCCGTTCCCCCGGGGGCCGCCAATCGCCTGTTGCGCTTCACCGCGCCATGGCTCCGGCGTTACGGGAGCGGCGGCGGCGCCGGCGACAAGATCCGAAAGCTCGCGGAGCTACTGGCCGTGCCGGACGATCGGGCGATGTACGTCGACCTCCTTTCGCACTGGAAGCGTCCCGAGCTGCTGATCCCGGGGGCCCGCGAGGCTTCGCGGTGGGTGGACACGATCGCCCCGCGGGAAAAGTTCCGCGACGACATCCACCCCCTCATGTTCGACGACACGCTCGCCTACCTCCCCGACGACATCCTGGTGAAGGTCGATCGCACCAGCATGAGCGTCGGACTCGAGGCGCGGGTTCCGCTCCTCGATCACCGCGTCGTCGAGCTGGCGTGGCGGTTCCCTCTAGGATTGAAGCTCCGCGGGGGCGGCACGAAGTGGGCGCTGCGACAGGTGCTGTACCGCCATCTTCCGCCCGAGCTCGTCGACCGCCCGAAGATGGGATTCGGGCTCCCGATCGACGTCTGGCTGCGAGGACCGCTCCGCGACTGGGCCGAAAACCTCCTCTCGGCCGACCGCTTGCGACGCGAAGGCCTCCTCGACCCGGCGCCGATCCGCGAGAAATGGCGGGAGCATCTCAGCGGGGACCGCAACTGGCACTACTACCTCTGGGACGTGCTCGTCCTCCAGGCGTGGCGCGAGGCTCAGGGGGTCTGAGCCGGGCTGGCCGTCGAGTCGAGGCGTTGCTCGAGCGCTTCCGCCCGGCCGGCGGGCAGGCGCAGCAGCCCCGCGTGGTACGCGGAAACTCCGGCCTCGGGAGCACCGGCGGCCGCGAGAGCTCTCGCCGCGTCGAGCTCCTTCCGCGCGGCGGCGGCGTTGCCTTGGGCCGCGAGCGCTTCGGCACGGAGGAGACGCGGGGCCGCGGCGCGCGGCTCGATCGCCTCGGCGCGCGCGGCCGCGGCGGCGGCGCCACCGGGATCTCCGAGCTCGAGGATCGTCGTCGCCTCTTCCATCGTGGCGAACGCGTCGTGCGGGGCCAGCGCCTCGACGAGCTCGAACCGCCGCGCGACCTGGCGGCGGAAGGCCACGACCGGGAAGAACGTCCGGCACGCGAGCGCGTCGATCCTGGCCGCCCCCTTCACGAGCGTCGCGTCGGCGGGGCTCAGGCGCATCGCCTGCTCGGCCGACTCGCGCGCGAAGGCGTAGCGCTCGATCGACCATGAATCGGGCGCCCCCGCGATCACCTCGGCGCGCCGCATCCAGAGCGAGGCGACGTACGGGTTCAGGCCGAGCGCCCGATCGACGATGGCCAGCCGCGCGCCGGCGGGTGCGCCGGGAAGATCCTGCTCGGCGCGCCACGCGAGCCAGGGCGAGACGTCCAAGACCAGGAACCCCAGAATCGCCGCAGCGCCGACGGCCACGCGCGCTCTCTTGCTCTCGAGGGGTGCGCTTCGCTCGCACCGAGCGGCGACGAGACTCCCGACGAGGGCCGCGGCGAGCAGGTAGAGAGCGGGCCGTCCGGTGAGGTCGTCCAGGGCGCCTTGGGTCAGAAGGCCCGCGAGTGCCGCCGCGGCGGCCGGGCTCGCGCCGCGGAGGAGCCCCTCCCGCCGTCTCCTGACGGTGCCCATCACGACGAGGCCGAGCGTGACGGCGAGTGCTACGGCGGCCGGTATCCCGAACTCGCAGGCCGCCCGCAGGAGGTCGGAGTGAGGCGTGGGGAACGACCGCGCGTACCGGAGCGTCTGCCGCTCGAGCGGAAAGTTGAGGTGGCTCGCCGCGATGCGAAACTGCCCGGGACCGGTCCCGAAGAGCGGGTCTTCGGCGAGCGCCCCGGTCGACGCGCGCCAGATGTCGATGCGCTGAAACGCGAACGGATCCTGGGAGGTCGCGAACCGCCAGGCGGCGCCGACCGCCCCCGCCGTGACCGCCGCCGCCAGGACGACGATCGCGATGCGAAGCCGTCGCCGGTCGAGGGACGGCGAGGCGGCGAGCCACACGGCACCGGACGCCGCGACGGCCAGCACCGCACCGCGCGAGCCGGACGCCGCGAACGCCGCGACCCCGACGGCGATCGCGAGGATTCCGGCAGCGCGGGCGCGGGAGGTCCACTCGGGGAGCGTGCCGCCGACCACGAACGACGCCGCGACGAGCCATGCCGCGAGGTGGTTCGTGTTGAAGAACGTCGTGGCGGGTCTGGTCTCCCCGAGGAGACGCTCCCCGAGGGCGGCCAGCCCGTGAGCGGCGATGCCGGCGGCGAGCCAGGGCGCCAGCGATTCGGGAAGCCGGTCCCCGCAACGAGCGGCCGCCCAGGCGATGGCGGTGAACGCGACGAGCTCCCAGCAGGTCAGGAACGCCGCGTATCCGTACGGGGCGATCGCGGCGGAGGCGCACGCCAAGGCGAGGAAGACCGCGAACGAGACGACGACGGAGCGCGCCGGGCGCCACCCCGACGGCGTCATCATCGACGAGATCGCGATCGCCGCGGCCAGCCCGTGCTCCGCGAGCTGGACGGTCGGCTGCGCCCCTCCCTCTCCCAACGTCGAAAGCAGGAGAAGCGCTCCGAGGCCCGACGCTTGAAACAAGGGGGCGCCTTCGGACCTTGTCAAGGCGTCCCCCGGCTCGCGGCCGCGGCGATCTCTCCCGCCAAGGCGTCGCGCCGCAGCGCATAGTCGGTGCGGAGCGGGTACAGCTTCGCGGCCGAGGCGAGATCGGCGTACGCGCCGGGGGCATCGCCGATTGCGAGGCGGATGTCCGCGCGCGTGACGCGGGCGGACGCGCGGGCCGGGGCGAGCGCGACCGCCCGGTCGGCATCCGCCGCCGCCGCGAGTCCGGCGCCGGCGCCACCTGAGGCGATCCGCGCGCTCGCCGTAAATTGCGCGGCCTCGGGGCTCCAAGGCGCGAGCCTCTCCGCTCGCACCGCGGCGGCGAGGGCGGCGGGGTGGTCTTGGGCGACCGCGGCTTCACGCGCGGAGAAAAGCGCGTCCTTCGCGAGCCCAGAGGCGGCGCAGGCGAACGCCGCGACGGCGGCCAGGGCCGACCAGGCGACCCGGCGGGCGGGCCGCGCCGCGGCGGGGGCCTCGACCGGCCGCGGCGCCAGCCACCCCCGGAATATGGCGGCGGGCAGGATCAGCGAAGGCAGGAAGGCGGTGAAATCCGCGAGGTTGTGGGCCGCGAACGCCGTGAGTCCTATGGCGAGCCCCGCTTGGACGCCTAGGGTCGGGCCGCGGAAGAGCGGGGCCACGAACGTCAAGAAAAAGAGAGCCGACAGGGCGATGCCGCACGGGACCCCCCAATCCGCGATCAGCTCCGCCGGAAGATCGTGGGCGTGCCTCGATTCGTTGTCCCCCTCGCGGCGGTGCTGGGGAAAGGCCTCGGCGAAGCCGCCCGGCCCGAAGCCGCCCCACGGGTGCTCACGGCCGATCTCGAGGGCCACGCGGATGTTCCCCGCGCGGAGGCGCCACGGACTGTCCCCCCGGGTCGGGGCGAAGAGGGCGTCGGGGCGAGTAAGGCCCGCGGCGAGGATCGCCAGCGCAATCGCGGCGGACGCACCGACGATCACGCGCCCGGGGACGCGGCGCCGCAACGCGGCGAGGCCGAGCCCCACCGCGAGCGCGCCCAATGCCGTGACCGAGCGCGTCGCGGCGAGCCCTGCGGCTCCCAGAGCGCCCGAGGCGAATCCGGCCCACCGGGTCCACCCACGACGCGCCGCCGCCCACAGCACGACGGCCGGTAGGGTCAGCGCGAAGAAGCCGCCGAGGGCCGCGGGGGTGACGAAGCCGGCGTAGGGCCGCCCCTGCTCCAGCCGGTTCACGACCGCCGCGGCATCCGGCAGCGCTCCCGCGGCGCGTGCCGATTCCGCCATCGCGGAAAGACCCCAGATCGCTTCGTAGAGCGCGCGGCAGGCGACGACGGCCGTGAGACCCGCGAGCACCGGTCCCAAGGCCCGCGGCGCCGAAGGGTTGGCCGTGGCCGCGATGCCAGCGACGGCCGCGAGCACGAGCAGCGCTGCCGGCTCGACCGCGGCACCGGGGGACAGGGCCCCGCGCACCGCGATCGCAAGCACCGGCAAGGTGGCGACGGCCAGCATCGCCGGACGGGAGCGCGCCACGCGCGGCGAGGCCAGGATCGCCGAGAGCAGCGCCAGCGCCGCGACTCCCGCCTGAGCCGAGCCGTGGGCCTCGGGCGCGATCGTGAACGAAACGGCGACGAGGGCGAGCAGCGCCGCGGTGAGTCCATCCGGTCGGTCGGTCACGAAGCTCCCACCCACGCGCCGCGGCGCGCATCCGATCCGAAACGGGGCGAGTCTATACGGGGGGATCGGCGGATGGGAACCGGTGACGCGGGGCCCGAAGAGCGCGGGCCCCGCATCGGAGACGGCTTACTTGTGGGCGACGGTCGCGAACCAGAGACGTCCGTATCCGGGAAGCGCGTCGTCCCCTTCGACCCACACGAGGCCGAACGAGCTGCCCGTGTTGGCGAGATCGGGATGGGACGAGGCGGTCCCGGGGAGGAGCGTCCGCACGTGCACTTCGGACCAGGGCCCCCAAGCATCGGCGAGATGGCTGTTGCCGCTCGCGTCGAGGCGCCGGAAGTGAACATCGAGCCCGCCGGGCGTCGTGCTCACCATGTTGTCGTTGGTGGCGACGAATTCGCTTCCCGTCCAGGCGATTCGGCCGCTTCGGCCGGCGTCGGCGTCGGGAGGAAACTCCTGCACGGGGGTGAGCGTTTCCGCGCAGAAGAAGCGCGTGCACGACCGGTCCCCTTCGGTCTCGAGGACGTGCCACGACACGGCGAAGCCACAACTGTTACCCGCGATCGCCGGCATCGCGCCGAGCGGCGTGTACGAATCGGCGTGCTCGTTCACCTTGACCGTCTCGGCAACGATGCCCCAGGGGTCGCGCGCCCGGGAGGTCAGAAGGACGTCTCCGGTCACCTTGAGACCGTAATAGGCCTCGTAGACGATGCCGAACGTCCCCTCGTGAACGTCGATGACGCCGGGTGCCAGCCGGATGCCGGTTCCGCTGAAGGTGATCGAGGCGTTGCGTCCGCTGGTCGGGAGGATCTCCTCATCGGACAGGCTCAGCCCGTCGCGGTCGAATCGCTGGAACCTCAGGCAATCACCCGCGCAGAAGGGGGTCTTCCAGACGATGCCGAAGCGATCCTGGCCCCAGGCGATCTTGGGCTCGCTCCCGCTCGAGGCGATGACGACGTCGCTCATCGCAAGGCCCGTGGGATCGAGGATCATGAGACGCACCGGAGTGACCTTCATCGACACGTCCTGATAGACGATCGCGAGACGGGTTCCGGTCCACGCGATATCCGGCGCCTTCGCATAGCCGCGCAGGCGGAGCGGACTCGCATCCATGAGAGTACCGTCGGGGGCGATCCGGGCGATCCGCAGGCTGCTGTTCAGATCGGCCCAGACGGCCAGGAAGTTCGATCCCGTCCACACGAGCCGCGGCTGCCCGTCGAGCGGGAGCATCTGCCCGGGGATGAGAGCGCCGGCGGCCGGCCACAGGGCATGGGGTTGCGTCAACTCCGGCCAGTCGGCCGAGGTGTCGAAGCCGTCGTCCACGACCCCGTTGCAATCGTCGTCGATACCATTCGCGAGCTCGACGGCGGAAGGGTTCACGGCCGAGTCGTCGTCGTTGCAGTCGAACACGCTGTCGTATCCGTCGCGGTCGGCGTCCCGCACGACGGGCGGAGAGATAGGCGGCTTGGCCAACCGCTGCTCGAGGGTGACCTGTGGGGCGATGTTCGGTTCCGTGGGGGCGGCGAGCGCCGCGACGCCGGCCGTCGCGACGAGCAAGGTGGCGAGCAAGATCCTCATGGCATCCTCCGCATCACTCCGGTGTATGTCCCGATCCAAGGGCAGGTACTCGTCCCCGGGAGGAGTGGTGTCGAGGCCGGCGGGAACGAGCCCTGCTCCCTGGTGACTCGTCCGCCGTGGGGGGTCGGACGGAGGTCGCGCAGGAGCTTCTCTTAAGACCGGAAAAGGCCTAGAACGCGGAATCAACGCCCGAAAGCGGACTGGACCGGTCCGTTGCCATCGTTTCCAGCCGCCCGCGGCGATGCCATCAACGAGGGCGCCGGACCGTTCGGCGCGAAGGAGAATCCTCATGGCACGGTGCGAGGTCTGCCGGAACGACTATGACAAGGCGTTCGAAGTGCTGCTCAACGGACGCACGCACGTCTTCGACTGCTTCGAATGTGCGATTCATGCTTTGGCGCCGCTGTGCGGCCACTGCAAGGTCCGTGTGGTGGGGCACGGCGTCGAGGCGGAGGGGCATGTCTATTGCAGCGCCCACTGCGCGGGCCAGCACGGCGTCCACGGCTTGGTGGACCGGGCGTTCGAGGGGCTCGCCGGCGCACGATGATGATCGCCACGGGGTTCACGAATCGCACGGAGGGAGGCGTCCGCCTCGCCGAGAAGCTCGCCCGGTTCGCGAACCGGGACGACGTGATCGTGCTCGGGCTTCCCCGCGGCGGCGTGCCGGTCGCCGCCGAGGTCGCCGCGGCGCTCGGCGCGCCTCTCGACGTCTTCGTCGTCCGAAAGCTCGGCACCCCGGGGCACGCGGAGCTGGCCATGGGTGCGATCGCGAGCGGCGGCGTGCGAGTCTTGAATCGCGACGTCATCGACGCGGTGGGCGTCACCGACGTCGAGATCGATCTCGCGACGCGCCGTGAGGAGGCCGAGCTCCTCCGGCGCGAGCGCGCCTACCGGGGCGGCCGCCCCGCGTCCGACGTCCGCGAAAAGACGGTGATCGTCGTGGACGACGGGATCGCGACGGGATCGACGATGCTGGCGGCGGTCGAGGCTTTGAGGAAGCTCGGGGCCGGCCGCATCGTGGTCGCCACCCCGACCGCAGCCGGCTCGTCGCGGGCGCGCATCGCCCGGGAAGCGGACGAGGTCGCCTGCGTGCTCGTGCCGGAGGATTTCTCGTCGGTCGGCGAATGGTACGAAGACTTCCCTCAGACGACCGACGACGAGGTCACGGCGATCCTGTCGCGCGCCCCCTAGGGCGGAGGGCTACTTGCCCGCGAGACGCTTTCCGAGCTTGATCGCCGCGTCGTACCCCTTCCTGGCCTTGAGCGCTTTGACCCGCGCCTTCTGCGCCGCCTTGAGCTGGCGCATGTACCCCATGTAGGCGCCCTGAAGCTTCAGCGTCGCCCGCCGCTTCGGCGTGAGGGTGAGCTTGCGCCCGCCGGCGGCGGGACGAAGCGCCCGCCGTTCCGCCTTGCGCGCCAGGACCGCGACGCGGGCCACCGAGCGCCGGATGTCGAGGATCGCCCTCTTGATGTTGCGGAGCTGTTTCCCTATCGGGTTCCGACGCTGTTTCGGCACGGTGATTCCCCCTCTGGAAGTCGGGAATCGTAGCACTGAGAGCGATCATCGCGAAAAGTTTGCGCTTGTGACCATGGACGCCGTTCCGTTTGAGCCTCAAACGGTCGGCTACCGGGGCTCGAACCAGGATTTCACGTCGAACGAAAAGGAGAGCTGGTGAGCCGCAGCTCGGGGGTGAACCGCCACCCGCTGCCGTCTTCGAGCGGGAGAAGACGTTGTGGCAGAAGCGAAGCGGATACACCGGGGTGGCGGCGCCGCTGACGCGCGCCCCTTCACGCGCTCCTCTGGCCATCGTCCGACTCCTCGTTGATCCCAACCCCGATCGCCCGTGCCAACGGACTCTATCGGTCCGAACTCTAGGTGCGGGCCTACCCGGAGCAAGGAGCGTCGGGAGGGGGTGGGGCGACGAGTTCTTCTGTCACAAGTGGTAAGCGTCTCGGAGCTTATTCGGGCTGTCTTGGATGGAGATTACCTCCCTTTTCGCCGGTACACGAGCAACGCGTTCACGGCGGGGGCGGGGGGCGCCCCGACCTCCGTCCCCCAGGAATAACGCGTTTCGGAGAGCGAGCGGATCTCGGCGACGCCGACCAATTCGTAGTTCTTTCGGTACGTCCCTTCCCACCACTTGAAGACGGTGAGATCCGATCGGTCCCGAGGAAGCCACGAGGCGATGACCTGGGCGAGCACCACGTACTCCGGCGTCGCGGTCTCGATGTCGCGGATCATGTCCTCGGACATCGTGTGGGCATAGGGCTGGGGCTCCATCAGCGCATACGTGTAGATCTGCGAGGTCGCGGACCGGCGGCCCGAAAGAAAGTAGATCTCGGGTTCGGATCCGAGCACCGCCACCCGATCGCCGGCGGACGAATGGGTTCTGATGTAGTCGGAGACAACCTCGGCCTCGGGAAACGGGTTCACGCCGTACAGCGACCTCGACGCTCGCATCGGCGACAGCAAGCACCAAGCATCCCGGTCGCCGAACGCGCTCACCGCTAAGATGAGGACGTACGCGAGAGCCGACCACGCTCCTCTGTCGGTTCGCCGGACGACGGCGCTCGCCGCGCAGCCCGCGAGCAGGGAGACAGCGGGCACCATCAACCAGAAGTAGTGGGTCCTGAAGTAGAACCCTGGGCACGTCGTCAGGAACGACGCCGCAAGGAACCCCGTGAGCCCGGCGCGCACCGGCCGGAATCGTCGATCGATCCACACGAGCGCGAGGCCGGCTGCAGCGAGAAACCACAGAAGGGGGTTACTTTCGAGAACGTAGGAGATCCCGACCCGCAGGAGATGCGGCGCTGCGGAAAGCGGGTTCTCTCCGACGTAGGCGCGCGCATACGTGATCGTCCAGAACCAGAACGGCGCGAAGACTCCCGCCCACCAGAGGATCAGGCCGGTGGCCGCGAACGGGAGCATGGCCCCGAAGACGTAGAGCGCGGGCATGCGCAGCCTCTTCGACCACGCTTCGGCCGAACCGCGAGCGCTCGCGGCCACAACGACCGCCGCTCCCCATAAGCCGAGAATCGCGGCCTGCTGCTTCATGAGGACGGCCAGGCCAAACATCGAGCCCGCGGCCATCATGCGGCCCGCGCCCGGGGATTCGGGTTCGGACCAGAGTAGGCAGAGACCTGTCGTCGCGAAAACCGCGGCGAAGTGGGTCGCGTGGGCCGCGAGGCCGCACATCGAGGTCGAGGCCGACAGGAACGCGCAGGTCGTGGCCGCCACGACACCCGTCGTCTCGTCGATCAGCCGCCGGCCGAGACCATAGAGCAGCACCGAGGTCAGCGTGGTCACGAACAGCAGACCCGCGTGAATCCCGGCGGGGCTCTGACCGAACACCGCCAAGACGAGGGCGTACGCCGCGTAGGTGCCCGGGAACTTCATGTTGCACGCGAGTTGGTACGGCGGAATCCCCTGGAGGATCAGCTGGCCGGAGTACGCGTACTCGCCTTCATCGCGCTCGAGCGGGAAGTGAAGCGTCCTGACGCGGACCGCGGCGATCAGGAGCAGCACGACGGCGACGAACGCGATGCCGCCGTGTCGCGTGAGCGGGCCTGGCGCGGCGTGAGATCTCGAGGACACGGCCGATGATACGGCCGTCCGGCCCTACTGCTGGACCCCGACGGGATACCGCTGGAAGATGCCCCCGACGATGCAGATCTCGTCGTTGAAGTTCGAGGTCGTGCCCGCCGCGCAATTGTTTCCGGCGCCGTCCTTCCCGGGCGAGAAGACCGTGTACGCGTTGGCGGTCGAGTCGACCTGGTAGGGGTTCGACCAGCCGTCGGTCATCGGCATCAGCTTCATGTAGACCGGCTGGATCGTGGCCTGAAGGGCGGCATTGGTCGCGGCGATCGGGTAGTTGACGTTCTCGACCGCGTACGACTCGATACCGGTGCTGATCGATCGCATGTCGGCCATCGTGCGCTTCTGCTTCCCCTTGTCGACCGCGTTCAGGAGGTTCGGAATGGCGATGGCGGCGATGATGCCGATGATCGCGACGACGATCAGCAGCTCCACCAGCGTGAATCCCTTCGAGGACGTCTTCACGGGGTCCTCTCCTTTCCGCCGTGCCGTTCGCGGCCTCCGGTGCCCCTCGCTCACGCTTCAATCGACGTGCCATGGCCAGAAGCGGCGAAACGGCGTCGTTTCGGCCCTTCCGGAGGACGTGCGTTTGCACTCGCTCCGGCCTCCGGTGACGCGGAGCGTCGGTCGGCTCGTGGCGGGCGAGCGGCGCCCCCGCCCTACAATGCCGCCGCTCCCGGAGGCCGCTTGGACGCCAGGACGACGACGTGGATCGAGGTGTCGCGCTCCGGGACGCGGAGGCGGGCGGAGGAGCACGCCCTCGTGCTCGAGGCGCTGGACATCCCGAGCGGAATCGCCAACGCCGGCGGGGAATTCGTGATCATCGTGCGGCTCGAGGACGCCGTCCGCGCGCGCGCCGAGATCGACAAGTTCGACCGCGAGAACCTGGGCTGGCCGCCGCCGTCCGAGCCGCCGCAGCCGTCGATCTGGCGGGGGGTAAACGCGGCCGCCGTCTACGCCGGCCTCCTCCTGCTCGTGGACATCGCACGGCGCCGCGGGAGCTTGGGGCTCGACTGGTGGCACGCGGGTTACGCCGACGCGCGGTTGATCCAACACGGCGAGTGGTGGCGCAGCTTGACGGCGCTCTGCCTGCACGCCGACCTGCTCCACCTGGCCGGCAACCTGCTCTTCGGCGTGCTCTTCGGCGTGATGCTCGCGCAGAGCATCGGGATCGGCCTCGCCTGGCTCGGGTTCGTCGTCACCGGGGGCTTCGGGAACTGGGTGAACGCGTGGCTGCAGGCTCCGTCGCACACCTCGGTGGGCGCCTCGACGGCGGTGTTCGGAATGCTGGGTATCCAGGTGGCGTCCGACTGGCTGCGCCGGCGAGAGCGGCATTACAACCTGTTCCGACGTTGGGCGCCGATCGCGATGGGGGTCGCGCTTCTCGCCTGGCTCGGAGGGGGCGGGCGTCCGGTCGATCCGAACGACGCGCGGCGGACCTTCGACTTGGACGTGCCGATCCAGCGGATCGACGTCCTCGCGCACGTGCTGGGGTTCGGCGCCGGAGCTTGCCTCGGAGCGTTGCTCGGATGGCGACGGGAGCCGCTCGCATGGAGCGCGACGACGCAGACCGCGTTGGCGCTGACCGCCCTGGGCCTCGTGGCCGCGGCCTGGCTCGCGGCCTTCCGTTGAGCGACGCGCGCGCCGCTTCGCCCCGTACCCCGCTGGTCACGATCGTGCTCTTGGCCGCGGCGGCTCTTTCGGTCGCCTCGGTCCTCGTGTGGCAGGCGATCACCGCTCACGGCGCTCCCGACCCCGGCGCGCGGGGCCTCAATCCGACCGCGGTCGTCTTGAGCAGCGCGGTCCTCGTCTTTCGAGAGGGGCTCGAGGCGATTCTCGTGCTCGCGGCCGTCACCGCGGGGCTGTCGCGCAGCAAGAAGGGATTCGAACGCGGCGTCGCCGTGGGGTCCGGGCTCGCTTTGCTCGCGACCGTCGCCACCTGGTTCCTGGTCGTCGCGCTCATCTCCGAGGTCAACGCCTCCGAGCTTCACGTTCAGGCGGTCACCGGCCTTCTGGCGATCGCGGTGCTGCTCGTCGTGATGAACTGGTTCTTCCACAAGGTTTACTGGACCGGCTGGATCGCCCATCACGACAAGCGCCGGCGCCGCCTCTTGGAGACGCCGGAGCTCTCGGGCCCGCGCGCGTTTTGGGGCCTCGCCCTCCTCGGATTCACCGCGATCTACCGCGAGGGTTTCGAGGTGGTGCTCTTTCTCCAGAACCTCAGGCTCAAGGCCGGCACGCCCATCGTGATGGGGGGGATGGCGATCGGGCTCCTTCTGACGATGATCGTCGCAGCGCTCACGTTCATCGCGCACCGCCACCTCCCCTACAAGAAGATGCTGATCCTCACGGGCGTCCTCCTGGCGGGGGTCCTGGTCGTGATGGTCGGCGAGAGCGCCCAGGAGATGCAGCAAGCGGGATGGCTCACGACGACGCCGCTCGCTCTCCCGGTGCCCGCGTGGCTCGGCGTGTGGTTCGCGGTCTTTCCGACGGCCGAGAGCCTCATCGCGCAGGCCGCGGCGGTCGTTCTCGTGATGGGCTCCTACCTCTCGGCCGAGTACGCCCGCAAGCGCAGGGTCCGAGCAACGACCGGTTGAACGGACGATTGTCCTGCGAGGGGTAGCGGCGTAAGCTTCCCCTTGGCTATTCAGCCCAAGGAGGGAATCCGATGAAGAAACTGTTTTCCGCCTGTCTGATCGCGTTCGCCGTTGCCGCCGCTCTCGCGGGAAGCGTCACCCTGCTCACCGTGACGTCGACCCCCGCGATGGCCAAGTGCGGGATCTGCCCCCACTACTGTATCGGGGTCACCTGCGACAACGGCAAGACCTATTGCAACTCGTGCCTCGCCGCATGCGCGGGCGCACACAACTGCGTGACCACAGGATTCTGAGGCTCGACCGACCGATTCCAGCGTGGGCGCGTCCGGCCCTCGGATGCGCTCACGGCTGACATTCCCTGTCAGTCGAAACTCCCCGGGGGCCGAAGAATCCGCGCACAGGGGACCGGATCCTGACGGATCCCCTTCTGGCGCCTCAATTTTATCGCTCTAGCGCCTGGCACCGATGCTGCTCCACTCTCACCTCGGGGGTGGAGGGCGGAAACCGGGATGCTTGCGCTCGACACCTCGATCGTCACGTTCTTGAACCGATTCGCCGGTCACTCCCCCACGTTCGACCAGTTCGTTTGGCTGGCGGCGAACAACTACATCCTGAAGACCGGCGTCATCACCGCGCTGCTCCTCGGGACGTGGTTTCGAAGGAACGAGGGGCGCGACGATCACCGCGCGACGATGATCTTCGGTCTCGTGGCGTCGTCTTCGGCGCTGCTGTTCGCTCGGCTCCTCGCCGTCGCCGTTCCGTTTCGCGAGAGGCCGCTTCGCAACCCGGACCTTCACTTCGTGCTCCCCGCTTCGACGAGCACGCACACGCTCATCGGCTGGAGCGCGTTCCCGAGCGACACGGCCACTCTCTTCTTCGGCGTGGCGGCTTGCCTCTTCCTCGTCTCGCGGCGGGCCGGACTCCTGGCCTTCGGACACACGGTTCTCGTCGTCGGCCTCGCGCGGGTCTACCTCGGCATCCACTATCCCACCGACATCCTGGCCGGCGCCTTGCTCGGAATCGGCGCGGTTTCGCTGATCCACGTCCCGGGCCTGAAGGCCGCCCTCACTCGCGCGCCGATGCGTTGGCTTCGCGACCGCCCTCAGGCCTCCCAGACGGCGTTGTGTCTCCTGATCTTCCTCGTCGGGACGACCTTCGAGCCGGCGTACCAGCTCGGCCAGTTCGTCGTGGGGGTGGCGAAGCCGGCGATCACCGTCCTCGAGGCCGGCCGGCATGAGGGAATCGCGCTTCTGCTCGCGGGCCTGGTCCTTGCCGCCGGCGGCGGGGCGGTCGTCGTCCACCGCCTTCGCCGCGCGCGTCGAGATCCGATGCTCTGGCCCCCGCGGCACACGCCGCATGCCTGACGCCTGCGATACCGAGGTCGCCTCTCGGTAGTAGACTCCCGCCGTGATCGAACCGGCATCTCGGGCGGACCGCGTCGCCCCCGGCCCGCGCTATCTCGCCGCGATCGACGTCGCACGCCTGGCCGCGGAAAGCTCCGATCCCGTGCTCGCGGTCGTTCTCGTCGGTCTGCCCGCGATCGACGCGTCGCCGTGGCTCACCGCGAACGTGCCCTGCCCGTCGCTCCGGAGCGGACTCGCGGAAGTCTGGCCGGCATCGGGTCCGGTTTCGCGCGTCGATGTCGATGGCGCCCTTGCGGCCTGCGACGGGACCTCGTTGTTCGTCACGCTCGAGGCGGCGGGAGCCGGCGCCGAAATCGATCGTCTGGCGTTCGACACCTACCGGCGTCTCCTCCGCGACCTTGAACGGACCGGCTATCCCCATCTCCTCCGGGCCTGGAATTTCGTTCCCGCGATCCACGTCCGCCACGAGGGTCTCGACCGGTACAAGCGGTTTTGCAAGGGACGGTCCGAGGCGTTCGCCGCGCATCACGGAGACTTGCTCCCGTCGCGGCTTCCCGCGGCGAGCGCCGTCGGCTCTCCGGGAAGCGCTCTCGTCGTTCACGCGCTCGCCTCTCGCGAGCCCGGCCGCCACGTCGAAAACCCGCGGCAAGTCAGCGCGTACCGGTATCCGGAGCGATACGGGCCCAAGAGTCCGACGTTCGCGCGCGCGACGGTGGCCCCGCGGTCGGCGGGAGGCGCGCTCTTCGTTTCCGGGACCGCGTCCATCGTCGGACACGAGAGCGTCCATCCCGGGGACCCCGCCCGTCAGACCGAGGAAACGCTCACGAACATCGCGTCGGTCCTCGACTCGGCGGGCATCCCCGGCATGGGCGGGCCGCTCGGCCCACGTCTCGACTCGCTCCGCGTGTACGCCCGGCGCCCGGGCGATCTCGACGTCATCCGTTCGGTCGTGTCGAGCGTGACCGGCGGCAGCGTCCCGTCGGCCTGGCTCCAAGCGGACATCTGCCGGAACGATCTCCTCGTCGAGATCGAGGCGATCGCCCGATCCGAGGAGTCGGCTTACGGCGTGTAGGTCCAGGTGTCCGGGAACGCGCGGATGCCGTTCCACCCGCCGAAGAGGATGATCTGCCCCGTGGGCGGGAAGAAGACCATCGAGTGGTACCCACGAGCGGACGGAGCAGTCGTCGTCGCGACGGGCGCCCAGTTGGAGCCGTCCCAGGACCACATGTCGGCGACGTAAGCGCCGGCGACGCCGCCGAAGAGGATCACGCGGCCCGCGGCGGGGCTGAACGCCGCCGCCGAGCCGAAGCGCGGATCGGGTTGAACGGCGGGGTTCTGGAGATTCCAGTTCGTTCCGTCCCAGGCCCACGTGTCGCAGGCGTTGATGGCGGCGAGCCCACAGAACATCACCGCGTTGTTCCGGATCGGGTCGAACGCCGCGAACGTCGTGGAACGCGCGCCCGGCACGCCGGCCGGATCGAGCTGCACCCAGTCGGTGCCCGTCCATTGCCAGGTCTCGTTGCTGTAGAACTGACCCTCGGTTCCTCCGTACACGATCGCGTGGCCGGTCAGCGGGTCGGTGAAGACGATCGCCCCGGTCCCGGCCGGCGGCGACGACTGCGGGTGTGCTTGCGCCCACGTCCCCTTCGCGCCGTCGAACAGCCAGGTGTCGCCGAAGTGGTTCTTCCCGTCGAATCCACCGAACAGCACCAGCTGCTTCGTGATCTCGTCGTAGGCCATGCCCGCCCCGGTGCGCTTGGACGGCGCGGCCTTCGTGTTGAGCTTCGACCACGCGGTCCCGTTGAACACCCATGTGTCGGCCAGGTAGCCGAGCTTGTTGTCCCCTCCGAAGATGACCATCTTCGCGCTCACGGGGTCGTACGCCGCGGCATGCCCCGATCGCGAGGTCGGGAACGTGCGCGTGAGAACCAGATTCCACCCGGCTTGCGCGGCGGAATGCGCTCCCGCGGTCAGAAGAAGTGCGGCCGTGGCGGCCGCCGCGAACGCGAATCGACGCATGGCTCGGTCTCCTTTCCTCGAGGCGCCTCCGTTCAGGGCGTCTTCGAGCCGGGAAACTCCCGGATTCGATGTTGATGGACCCGTGTGTTCGGACCCCCGGTGTCCTGATACGAACACGGCGGCGCGCCGCCGATCGGGGCCCCGCGGCGGCGCGGAGAGAACACAGCGGAGTCGCGTGCCGCCTGCGCCTTCGCATGGGATCGTGACATGCGGATCTCCTCCATCCAGATTTCCTTGCCGTCCTCGTACCAGGTCCACCGCGTCGTGACGTGATCGTCGTCCACGAAACGGAACGTCGCCGCGTCCATGTGACCCTGGTCGCGCGAGGGGAGGTTCGTGGCGTCGAGGAACGTGAAGGCTACGAATTTGACATCGTCGTCGACCTCGGTCGCGACGAGCCGCGGCTGATTCCGGGCAACACAGTAGTGCGTCAAGAGAAGGCGGTCGCCATCCGGCACGAAGGCGGTCACCATCGTCTCTCCGGGATGGGCTCCGAACGAGGTTTCGATCACGGCCGACCCCCCGGCGATCGCCTGGAACGTGACCCGCTCGGTCCAGCCTTTCGAGCTGACCCCCTCCCAAGAGCCCTCCAGCGCCTTGAATCGGGCAAAAGCGGCCAAGGCGTCCGCCGGAGACACGGTCGGAGGCGGAACGGAGACGGCAGAGGCGACGAACAACGCGGCGGCGAGCGTGCGCTGGGTCATGAGGTCCCCCTTACGATCTTGAGTGCGCTTCGATCCGCGTCGCGTTGCATGCAACCCTGCGACCCCGACGGACCACAAAGGAAGCGAGATGAACGCCGATGACGACCGCGCGCTCGTGACCGCAATCCTCTCCTCGGGAGACGAGGCCGCGTTCCGGGCGCTGTTCCGGCGGCACTCGCCGTCGCTCTATTCGCTCGCCCGGCGTCTCCTGGGCTGGGCGTCGGCCGACGCCGAGGACGCCGTTCAGGAGACCTGGATCCGCGCCTCGGAACGGCTCGAATCGTTCCGCTGGCAATCCGCGCTGAGGACGTGGCTCTCCGGCATCCTCGTGAACCGGTGTCGCGAGCTGCGGCGCCGCGTCGCGCCGGCTTTCGGCACGCCGCCGGAGGACGAGGAGGCGGTCGAGCCCGCCGACGACGTTCTGCGCATGGATCTGGAGCGGGCGATCGCCGCCCTGCCAGACGGCTACCGTGACGTCGTCGTCCTGCACGACGTCGACGGATATACCCACGACGACATTGCCCGGCTCCTCGACATCGACACGGGGACCTCCAAGAGCCAGCTCTCTCGGGCCAGGCAAGCGTTGCGCGCGGCACTTGCGAAGGGGCGGACCGGCGAGTCGCGCCGCACCCACGGAGAACGACCATGACCCACGACGACTTCGATGAGCCGACCGAGACCGAGCGGGCCGCGTTCCAAGCTCTTCCCAGGGAAAGCCCTCCGCCAGAGGATCTCGAGGACCGCGTGGTCGCGGCGCTCCGCGCCCGGGGCATCCTGCGGGCCGCGCGTGTCGGCGGACGACGGACGATGCGCGCGACCCTCTTCGTCGCCGCGTCGGCGGCCGCGGCGGCGCTCTTCATGGCCGGTCTCGTGACCGGGCGCCACGCCGCGGCACCCGAGGTTTTGGGGGACACCCGCCCGCAGTTCGTCCTTCTCCTCCAGGAGGGAAAGGGTTTCGACCGGGGAACGGACCACCTCGCGGAGTACGCAGCGTGGGCGCGCGCGCTCGGCGCTCGAGGCGAGCTCGTGGCCGGCGAAAAGCTCAAGGACGACGCGGTGCTCCTCTCGAACGGCGACACCGGCCTGACGATCCGGACGGTGGCCGTCGAGGGGGCGGAGGACACGCCCCGCGGCTACTTCGTCATCCGCGCCCGGGACCTCGCCGAAGCGATCGCCATCGCCCGCGATTGCCCGCACCTCAAGCACGGGGGCCGGATCGCGCTGCGGCCGATCGACAAGGTCTAGGGATGCCGCCTCAGGGCTTCAGGGGGACGAGCTGCAAGCCGTTCAAGACGCCGCTCTGAGGCACGCCTCTCAGCCGGATGTGCAGGGTTCCGTCCTTTCCGACGCGCGTGGTGTGCAGGGCGTACTGGAAATTCTGGCGCGGCTCACCGAACCACTGCCCTCCGATCTCCTGCGCGTCCTTCCCCTCCACGTTGACGAGCGTGTGAATGAGAGGGGTGTCGCCGTTCCACGCGTAGGTGTACACGGCGTAGCGGCCCGGGATCAGCCCTTCGATCAGCACGTCGCAGGGCGAGGAGTGGAGCGCGAGCGCGTCGTTCAGCAGCGAGGCGTTGATCGCGTCGAGTACGAACGGACCGTCCCACGTCCCCTGCCCGAACGGAAGGCTCAGCGAGAGGGTCACCGCGGTCGGTGCACCGTCCACGTCGGCGACGGGGAAGGGGCCCTGCTCGTTCCCGATGATCACGTTCCAGTGCCCGATCTGCCCCGCACCGGCGCCGTATCCGTCCGGCGGCACGCCGGCGACCATCCCGAAATCGATGTTGATCGCCTGCGCCCGCGCCGGTGCGGCCGGCGCGATCGCGGCGAGCGCGACGACGATCGGCCACAGCCATCCTGATCTCATGACCCACCCCCGCGCCTCGACGGAGGCCGATCGACGAACCGGCGGCTCGAGGCTTCGGGCCGGTAGTACGAATCGGACGCCGCGGAGACGTCCCGGTTCCGGCGGCCCCGCTGCACCAGAACCGCGGCCGGGGCTCGTGACGCCGACAATCGCACGTATCCTGAACGAGCCGACGACCATGGAGGCTCCCGCCGTGAACGCCCATCCCGCTCAGCGCTTCGCCATCGCGGCGTTCCGCGACTTGCATGCCTCCGGATGCTTCGTCCTCCCGAATCCCTGGGACGCGGGCACGGCCGTGGTCCTCGCGCAGCTCGGATTCCGCGCGCTCGCTACGACGTCCGCGGGGTTCGCCTTTACGCGAGCGCGGCCCGACACCGTCGATGCGATCCCGCGGGACCTGATGCTCGGGCACATCCGGGACGTGGTGGCGGCCACACCGCTCCCGGTGAACGCCGACTTCCAGACGGGCTACGCCGACGAGCCCGACGGCGTCGCGGCGAACGTGGCGCGGTGCGTCGCGACGGGGGTGGCCGGACTTTCGATCGAGGATGCGACGGGGCGGTCCGACGCGCCGCTGTACGAATCGGGCCTGGCCGTGGAGCGGGTCCGCGCGGCGCGATCCTCGATCGATGCGTCGGGCCTTCCGGTGATTCTCACCGCTCGTTGCGAGGCCTGGCTCGTGGGCCATCCCGACCCGCTCCGCGTGGCCCTCGACCGGCTCGTCGCCTACGCCGGCGCGGGCGCCGATTGTCTCTACGCTCCCGGTGTTGCGGCGCCGGACGAGATCGCCGAGATCGTCAATGCTGTGGCTCCCAAACCGGTCAACGTTCTGGTCTCCGCGCCGAGCCCGTCGCTCTCGGTCGCCCGGCTCGCCGATCTCGGCGTTCGGCGGATCTCGGTCGGCTCCGCCCTCGCCCGCGTGGCCTGGGGGGCGTTCCTCCGTGCCGCGCGAGACATCGCATCGACCGGTTCGTTCGATGCCTTCGCCGACGCCGCGCCGTTCGCCGACCTCGACCGCATCTTCAGCCACCACCTCTGACTTTTGCGTCTTCCGAAGGAAGAATTAGGTCCGACTACGGGCCTTTTTCTTGTATGACATCTTGAATGCTTTTCGCCCATTTTTTCTTTTGCCATTTAACCAATTCTAGCGGTATCAATGAGGCAGCTTGCTCAGAGGAGGGGAACGATGCGTCGCAGAACGTGGGCGCGGTACCTGCTCATGGCGGCCGCCGTGACGTTCGGGCGCGCCAGAGCCGATTACGTCAACTTCGAGTCATCCCAGGTTCATCCGATCGGCCTGACGCCGTCGGGCGCGAAGCTCCTGGCGGTCAACACTCCCGACGGTCTCCTCGAGGTCTTCTCGGTGAACGCGGCCGGCAACCTCGTCCGGAGGCCACCGATCCCGGTGGGCATGGAACCGGTCAGCGTGATCGCGCGCACCGACTCCGAGGCCTGGGTCGTGAACCGCCTCTCCGACACCGTGTCGATCGTGGACATCAATCTGGGCACGACCCTGGCGACGCTCCCCGTCGGAGACGAGCCGACCGACGTGGTGTTCGCGGCCGGCAAGGCGTTCGTCGCGGTCGCGGATGAGGATGCGGTCAAGGTCTTCAACCTCGCGAACCTCGCGGCGCCGCCGACGAAGATCGACCTGTTCGGCCGGGAGACCCGCGCGCTGGCCGTCTCCCCCGACGGCACGAAGGTCTACGCGGTCGTGCTCCAGTCGGGAAATCAGACGACCGTCATCAACGCGAACATCATCGCCACCAACGACGACAAGTTCGACGGCAGCCGCTTGTCCCAGCTCGGCGAGAACAACATCGCCTGTACGTCGGCCAGGCCGACGTATCCTCCCCTCCCCCCCGGGATCAGCCGCAACCCCGCGCTGCTCGATCCGGCGGCTCCCACGCAGCCGACGGTGGCGCTCATCGTCAAGTGGGACAACGTGACCGGCGCGTGGAAGGACGACGCGGGCCAGAACTGGAACGGCTGCCTGCCCTACCGGCTTCCGGATCACGACCTCTTCGTGATCGACGCCGCGAACCCGGGCCCGCCGACCTTCGTCGACCACCTCGGTACGACTTTGTTCGACGTCTCCGTCAATCCGGTGAACGGAAAGATCTACGTGCCCAACACCGACGCCCGGAACTTCGTCCGGTTCGAGCACGCGGAGCTCCCTCCGGGTTCGCCCGTTCCTGCGGGAGTGCAGGGCCACATGGTCGAGAACCAGCTCTCCGTCGTGAACCCCGCCTCCGGGTACGCGGTGACCCGGTTGGACCTGAACACGCACATCGACCGGTCGAGCAGTCCGGCGACGAACCTCACCGAGCGGATGGCGAGCGTGTCGCAGCCGGGGATGATGGTGTGGAACAGCGCCGGGACGTTCGCGTACTTGACGGCCATCGGCTCGCGCAAGCTCTTCCGGGTGGACGGAGCGTGCGCGACGGGATCGTGCATTTTCGGGCCCAACCGCGGGAGTCCGGTCGCCGTCGAGGTCGGGGAAGGGCCGACGGGTGTCGCTCTCGACGAAGCGGTCGATCGCCTGTACGTGCTGAACCGCTTCTCGAATTCGATCACGCTGGTCCAGGCCTCGACGATGACCAAGCGGGGCGAGATCGCCCTGCACGACCCCAGCCCGGAGACCCTCAAGAACGGACGGCGGCTTCTCTACGACGGCATCACGAGCTCCGCGCACGGCGACGCCGCCTGCTCGAGCTGCCATATCTCCGGAGATCGTGATGGGCTGGCGTGGGATCTGGGAAACCCGGAGGGGGATTTCGTGCCCTACGGCACCCCCGGGGACAACGTCCGATTCATCGCTCCTTCCGGCGTGCTCAACGCTCCAGTGGAATGCCCGACGCCGCACGATTGCGCGTCCCACGACGGCTTCGATCCGCAGAAGGGACCGATGACCACCCAGACTCTTCGCGGGATGATCGAGCCCCTTCACTGGCGAGGCGACCGGGGAACGATGGCGGCCTTCAACCCGGCGTTCGTGGCGCTCATGGGCACGCAAGACGCCGGTCCCGTGGACGGCAAGCCGGCCGGATTGTCCGCGGAGATGATGGAGCTGTTCCGGCAGTTCGCGCTGGGCATCACCTTCCCTCCCAATCCGAATCGGAACGTGGACGACACCCTCCCCAACGCGCCGGTGACGATTCCCGGCCATCCGCAGCCCGGGAATCCGACGGTCGGCGAGTCGATCTTCACGACGGTCAAGTCCGCCAACGGACTCTTCCAGTGCTCGGCGTGCCACGCCGCGCCGTTCGGCACCGCCGGAGGGAAGCTGGGAGGAATCAACCCGGGCGATCCGTCGACGATGCACGCGGGCCTGCTGAACGGCCAGGCGGACAAGATCGTCCACAACGACATGAAGGTCCCCCACCTGCGAAACCTCTACCAGAAATTCGGACCCACGTTCGGCACGTCCGCCAACCCGACGGATAGCAAGAGCGGCTTCGGGCTCATCCACGACGGCTCGATGCCCGACCTCGTGACGTTCTTGTCGCAGACCCTCTTCGCCGTGACCGCCCAGAACGCGCGGGATCTACAAATGTTCCTGCTGTTCTTCCCGACGGGAACCAAGCCGGCGGTGGGGAAGGAGCTGAGCGTCCCGCCTGGACCGCCGGGGATGCCCGGATCGGCGACCGAGACGCTCGTGTCCACGCTCGTCGCGAAGGGAAACCTCGCCGATTCCGGCCGCCACTGCGAGCTGGTGGCGGCCGCGATCAGCGGAGGGCGCGAGCGGAGCTGGTATCTGAACGGAGGGATCGGTTCGGGCGAGCTGTGGACCAGCGACGTCAACGGCGAGCCGCAGGTCTCCACACTCGCCCTTCGCCTGGGCGCCACGGGTCCCGTCACCTTCACCTGCGTTCCGGTGGGGTCCGGGATACGCGTCGGCGCCGATCGCGACGAGGACGGCGCCCTCAACGGAACCGATTGCTCCGACGACGACGCCGCCCACTCCGCCGCTCCGGCCGACGTGACCGGTCTCGTCCTTCGCAAGTCCGCTCCGCCGCTCCTCTCGTGGGATGACCAGGCGCCGCTCGTCGGCCCCGGCGTCTTCTACGAAGTCAGCGGGGGAACGCTCTCGAACCTTCGCGCGGTCGGACTCCAGGCGGCGAGCAGCTGCGTGACCGGAGTTCTGCAAATACCGGGCTACGACGACACGCGGGGCAACCCTCCGCCGGGAGAGGGTTACTACTACTTGGTCCGCGCGCGGACCCCGGAGTGCTCGGGCGGATTCGGCGCGGGCACGACGTCGATCGAGAGTCTGGACTGCGGCGGGTTGTGAGACGCCGGATTCCGGCGATCGCCACGTACGTTCATATGACAGATTTCTAATTCTTGGTGACTCCATGGGAATTTAGGAACGAACAGTCCGCAATTTGACATTGCGTCGTTCCGAGAACGCCCGTATGAACTGGGTGAACGAGAGCTCCTGGGGGTGCTCGTGAACCACCGATGGGCGCGCCGCGCCCTTGGGTTCGGCCTCTTTGCTTCGCTAACCTTCCCGGTCTCATCGGCGTCGATGGCGACGTGGGCCGCGGGTCCGAGCCGCTCCGAGGATCCCGTGGTGGTCTCGGGGTCGCTTCTCCCGACGCTGCTCGGCCGCACGATCACGCAGATCTTCGTCTTCCGGTACGACGCCGGCACGAACGGATTCGTGCCGATTCCGTACCAGATCGACCAGCGGATCGACTACCTGGTCAATCCCGGCTCTCCCACACCGGTGCACGAGCTGATCTACGACGTGTTCCATCAGGACGACGGCAAGCTCGACGCGGATGACGAGATCGCGTTCCTCGATGCCGACGCCGGCGACGCCGCGACGGCCAACGCGCAGTGGCCGCCGGGAGTCGATCCCGACCGGTTCGAGATCCGCATCGCCGATCCGCGCCCGGGAGGACCGTACCCCGACCGCTTCGTCTACATCTTCACGGGAACGGGGCTCGTTCAATCGACGACGTCGTACGTGAACTGGAACACCTCGCCGATCTCCCCGATCTCGAGCGCGCGTTTCGGTCTGGGCTTCGTCGATCGCTGGCTGATGACCGGGTATCAGGTTTTCCCGCCCTGCGGGACCGGAGAACAGCTGGTCGACCGGATCAAGGGGCGCGCGGGGATCTCACCGACTCAGGCGGAGAGCGAGGAGATCTGGAATTCGGTCTCGTTCTATCTCGGAGGGCTCATCGGGCCCGTTCGGGCGATCCGCTACGTGAGGGGCGCGGCGAGCGGCGTCAACACGATGATGCACGACATCGTCTACCGCGGATTCTGGGAACGGACGGTCAACCTCCGCGTCCACGCGCTCTCCGGAATCTGGTTCTACGTCGATCTCCTTCCCAAGCCGGGGACGACCTTCTATTCGTCCACCGTGCGGAGCGGAGTCCCGGTCGACGGCGTTAACGATTCCTCGGTCGGGACGACGATCCCGGCGTGGTCGATCATGAACGGCCCCGGGGGCGGGGTGGCGATTCTCTACACCGTTCCCCCGTCCCCGTTCGTGGGCTCCGAACTTTTCTACTATCGAGACGACGCCTCCTACGACGACCAGCCGGCCAACGAGCCGGACTACACCGACAAGGACGACAGCGCGTACGGCGACCACGGCATCCATCTCGACACGATCACGAGCTCGGAATCCGACACGATCCCCGTCTCCGCTCGGCTCTACCCGCTCTGCTCCAACCAAGGGGACCCGTCGCTGGGGGACAGTTATCGCCAGTTCCTCGATTACCCGCTCCAGCTGTCGATGACCGACCAGACCCGCGCGGCGTCCGCCGTGCGGACGCTGATGATGACCAAGTCGGGCGCCGACCTGGCCCTCGGCTGGCAACCGGTCGCCGGAGCGACCTCCTACAGGATCTACGCGTCGGCGTCGTCGAGCCTCTCCCGCGACAGCTGGACGCTCATCGGCACGAGCACCATTCCCGGATTCATCGATACCGGGGCGCTTGCGAACGGAGTCGCCCGCTACTACTCCGTCACGGCCGTGACCGCCAACGGCGAGGGTCCCTGGTAGGCGCGCCGACGGGTCAGGCCCTCCCCCCGGCGAGTCGTCGCGACGCCATCATCGCAACCAGCGTAAGAACGACCGCGAAGATGAGCCAGTGCGCGCCCACGCTCGTGCCCGTGCGCAGGAGCGCCTCGATCGACGACGCCGGGATCGGCGATGGCCTCGTGCTCCCGGGCGCGCCGCCGGCGACCTCGAAGAGCACGGCCGGAGCGCCGACGAGCGCGATGACGGCCGCGGCCGCGACCGGCCAGGCGCGTTTCCAAGGGAAGGGGATCGGCGGCGGAGTCGCCGCCTCCCGCCGCACGGCTTCCATGACCGATGCGGCGAAGCCGGACGAGGGAAGGATCTCGTCCTCCCCCTCGAGGATGCGATCGATGTCCTCGTGGCTCATCGGGTCTCCTTCGGCGCCGGTGCTGCGAGCAGCGCCGGCAGCTTTCCACGGAGGATGTCGCGGCCCCGGGAGAGCCGGGCCTTGACGGTTCCTTCGGGCACCCCGAGGCTGCGCGCCGCGGCGGCGACGTCCATGCCGTGGAAGTAGAAGAGGATCATCGCATCGCGATACCTCGCGGGAAGGGCGTGGACCAGGGCACGTACGAGGCGGTCGCGATCGTCCCGTTCGAGACCACCGTCCGCCGCGCGCAAGTCCGGCATTTCGGCGACATCGTCGAACGAGACCCGGCTCGACGGGATTCTCCGCAGCTCGGAGCGGTAGAGGTTCGCGGCCAGCGCGAAGAGCCACGTCGAGAATGCTGCGTCGTCGCGCCAGCCGCCGAGCGCGCGATACGCCCGCAAGAAAGCCTCCTGGGCCAGCTCCTCGGCGCGGCCGCGGTCCCGGCAAAAGCGAAAGGCGAGATTCACGAGCGGACCCTGCCATCGGCGGACGATTCCCTCGAAGGCCGAGAGGTCGCCCGCGAGAACCTTTCGGAGGTCGTCGCGGTCCTCGTCACCGGTCACTCGCGGGCCCCGCCTTCCTCCGTTCGACGCGCGCCATCCGCTGCCGGTTGCACTTTCTTCCATTCGAGCCGTTTCGTGAAATGAAATGCAACCGCGACCGCCGGAGCGCGGTCTCACCCTGCGAATCGGCGGAAGCGCCCACAGGAGCGTGTCATGACGGAAGAGATCATCCCGGTTGCCGTTTTCATCATGCTCGCGGTCGGCGCGCTCGGCCTGTTCGGCTATCTGGCCGTTGCATCCTGGGCGGACGCGCGGCGGCGGGAGCGAGAGTCGTTCTATCGAAGCGAGACGCTCAAGAAGATCGCCGAGCTGCAAGGTGCCGGGGTCAACGCGGCGGTCGAGCTGTTCCGCGAGCAGGAGCGCGCACTGGCCAAGAAGGCCAGGGAAGGCCAGAAGCTCGCCGGGTTGCTCACGATCGGGGTCGGCATCGGGCTCATGGTGTTCCTCAAGGGGGTCGGGGACCACGAGCCGGCGTATCTCGTCGGTCTGATACCGACGCTTGCGGGCGTGGCGCTGCTCGTCTACGCCTACCTGCTCGGGCCGAAAGACTAGGACGGCGCCGATCCGGCTACCCGGGCCGGCGGGGGCTGACCAGTTCGATCCGCCAGACGGGCCCCGGCGTCGTGAGCGAGCCCTCGAACCCGACGAACGCCGGTACGTCGTCGGTGATGATCCAGGCGTGGAGATCCGGCGGGATGCGCCCGAGGAGCGTGGCGAAGAGGTTCAGCCACAGCCCCAGCCGAGGCTTCATCGCGTAGTGCACCGCGTTCTTCGTGAGCTCTCCGACCGGAATTTTCACCTCTCCCACCGGCGTCAGCTCGAGCTCGATGAGCTTGGGCTCGGGCGTGAACCCCACGAAGTGGATGATCACGCCGGTTCCCTTGGGGAGGTCCTTCACGACGGTCAGGATCATCCCGTTGTAGACGTCCGGCGGCAGCGCGAATTTGCCTTCGAGGATCTTCTCTCCGCCGCCTTTGTGGTCCTTCGTCGTCACGCGATACGCGCCGGTCGCGAGCGTCATCGAGATCTCGGTGTCCACCGCGAACGCTGGGCCCTTTTCGGCGAGTCCGTACGTCTTCAGGAGGTAGACCCCTTTTTCGGTGAACGTGACGTTCTCGTCGAAGATCGACCCGTCCTTGAAGTGGAAGATCATGCGCTTGTCGATCTCGTCGCCCCGGGCGACCTGGAGCAGATCGCCCTGGGCCAAGGCAGCGCCACTGAGGTCGCGCAGCACGAGAAAGCCGTGCGTGACGCCCTCGGCGTAACGCACCCGGACCGGGACCGCCATGAGCGGACTCACTCCCGCAGCCAAGACTGCAGCGCCGAGCACCATCTTGAGTTTCATCCCGATCTCCGAGAGGTCTCCGATGATGCGCGGAGGCCCTCCAACGCCGCCATGGGGTGTCGACCCCATCCGCTCCCAGTAGGGTTAGACCCCATGGAGGCCGGTCGACCAAAGTCGTAGCGTTTCCCACGTGCCGAACACAGGCGCACTGGAAACAAGGAGCACACCATGTTGTGGACGATCGCTTTGATTCTCGCCCTGCTCTGGGTCCTGGGCCTCGCGAGCAGTTACACGATGGGCGGGTTGATTCACATCCTTCTCGTCGTAGCCGTGATCGTCGTGCTGTTCCGGCTCATTCAAGGGCGCCGGTTGACGAGCGCGTAGCACGCCGTCACCGACATCGATCCGCTGGAGGTCTCATGAATCCCAAGACGCTCGTTGCCATCATCCTCATCGGCCTCGCCGTCATCGCGTTCGCGTACCAGGGCATCACGTACACGACTCGGGGACAAGACGTGAACATCGGCCCGATGCACATGACGACCGAACACACGCATCACATTCCGCTGCCGCCGGTCTTCGGCGCGATCGCGCTCGTCGGCGGAATCGCGCTCTTGATGGTGAACAGGCGGAGTCTCGGTAGCGCGGTCCCCCGGTGAGAATCCACGACATCGGCCCGCGGAACGAGATCGTCCATCCGGCGGCGAAGCCTTCGCCCTGGAGCAAGGACTACGGTCGGTCCGGCGGCGTCGAGCTCGACCGTCCGTACATCGACGATCAACCCGAGGACCGGCACGGCTGGGCCGCCCCCTCTCGCTGGGGTAGCCGGCCCGTCCGCGAGGTCGAGGCCGGAATCGTGCGCCGCGGGACGGCGATGAGGCGTCTTCTGCATCTCACCTGGACGTGGATCCAGAACGTCGTGAGCGACGGCGGCTAGACGGGAACCGGTGAATGTCATGGCTCGAATCAAGTCGTCCCGAACCGTTCTTCTGATGGCCGGAACCCTGCTCGCCGGATCGAGCCTGTGCCTGTTCCAGTCGTGCGTCGAGGCCAGGGCGGTTTCGACGAAACCGAGCCGGATCGAGCAGGTGCGCCTCGGATTCGGGCTCGACCTCGAGGGGAAAGTGAGCCCCGGCTGCACCGCGAGCTCGTTCGGGGTGCACGATCCCATTCATCTTTCCTTGAAGATCGGTGAGACGCCGCCAGGATCGCTGATCCGCGTTTCGGTCCGCGACACGGTCACACGCCGCATCGCGTGGAGCCAGGAGAAAACCGTTCCCGCGGTTCATTCTTACGTGACGTTCGAGATAGGAAGGGACCTCGCCGAGGGCCGGTATCGAGCCGAATCGATTCTCGGCGACGAGACGGCGAGCACGCGGGACTTCCTGGTGCACACCTGGAACGGAAACACACACTGATCCGGTAGGGTAAGACCCCATGGGTAACCTCTTTTCGAATGCGTACCTTTCTCGTCGAAACGCAAGACTGCTTCCGTAAACCTTGTGCGGGCGCGGCCCACGATTCCAACTCAGACCCCAACCACAAGGATGAAAGGCACGGTTCCACTCATGCGAATCCGATCTCTCACGATTCCTCTCGCGCTGTTGGTGGCCCTCCCGGTCGCGGCGTCGACCAGCGCGACGCAATTGACCACGAAAGAAAAGAAGACGCTCAGCGAGTCGGTCACGGTCTTGAACGAGCTCTCCGCGGCCCCTGACAAGGGCATCCCTCAGGAGCTTCTCGCCAAGGCCAGCTGCATCCTGATCTTCCCCTCGGTCGACAAAGGGGCGTTCATCGTGGGCGGCAAGAGCGGCCACGGTGTCGCGTCGTGCCGTCAGCCGGACGGGAAGATGGGCCCCTTGGCCTTCTACACCGTCGGAGGCGCGAGCGTCGGCTTCCAGATCGGCGGGCAAACCGCCGACGTCGTCATGCTCATCATGAACGACAAGGGAATCGACCACCTCCTTTCCGACAAATTCACGATCGGTGGTGAAGCCACCGCCACCGCCGGCCCGGTCGGGCGCACCGCCCACGCCGCGACCGACGCTCAGATGCATGCGCAAATCCTCTCCTGGTCCCGCTCGAAGGGCCTGTTCGTGGGAGCGGCTCTGGACGGCTCGGTCGTGAAGCCGGACGTCGAATCGAACGAGCGCCTCTACGGCCACCCCACCACCGGGAAAGAGATCCTGGTGGACTCCAAGCTCTCCGTCCCGGCATCGTCCAAGCCGCTCCTCGACGCGATTCGCCACCAGATGGCCGTTGCCGTCGCAGTGGAAACCGCGGAAAAGAAGTAACTCAGGGTCGATCGACGCCTGAGGTTTCACCCGCGCTCGCTTCCGGCCCCAACCGGAAGCGGGCGTTTTTTTCGGCACAGGCCCACCCGATCCGCTACGACTGCGAGCCTGGCGGGTAGCGCGTGAACTGCCCGTCGACGAAGCAGATCTCGGCGTCGAAGCGCGTGGTGGTGCCCGGCGTGCAGATGCTGCCCGCTCCGTCCTTTCCGTGGGAGAAGATCGTGTACTCGGTCGTGTGCGATTCCACCTGGAAGACGCGCCCCCACCCGTCCGCGACCGGCATCTTCTTGATGTAGACCGGCTCGAGCACCGACTGGAGCTCCGCGGCGCTCGTGGCGGTCGGGTAGGCCTTGTTGTCCACCGCGTACGACTCGACGGCGGTGCCGATCGAGCGCAGATCGGCCATCGTCCGTTTCTGCTTGCCCCGGTCGACCGCGTTCAGGAAGTTCGGAATCGCGATGGCCGCGATGATGCCGAGGAAGGCGATCATCACCGGAACGACGACGGCAACGGCGACGATGATTGCGGCGGTATTCTTCGTCCGCAGCGATTGAAGTTGTTCCCGCTCGAGCGCGCCGAGATTCTCGACCGGAGTTGCGGAGAACAGCACCCGGACTCCCCCGTTGAACATGTACACGAGGACCAGGATGCTGATTACCGTCTGCAGGGGGAACCCGATCAGGCCGAGACAGGAGAACGCGATCTGGAGGTACCGGCCGTACGCTCGGAGCCTCCACAAACCGTACCCGCAGACCAAGGCGCCCACGCCGAGCATCGACGAGGCGATTCCAAGAACGAGAAGAACGGGACCGTCCGGCGATCGTCCCGACAGAACGATGAGCGGCACGCTGAGGAACAACCAGCAGATCCCGGAGACGAACTTGATCGCCGAGAGGAGCGTGATGACCGCGGGGCGCACACGCTGCAAAGGCATGGAGGACGATCCCATTCCCTTGCCGCAAGCCGGGCAATACAGGGCATCGTCTGCAGCCTGCGCGCCGCACTGGGTGCAGTACATCGAAGCGTCCTCCATCGGAGGGCCAACCGACGCTCCTCGTAGCCTACAGCGGATCGGCCTCGATCGCGCTACTCGTGCGGCTGCAAACCCAGGTACGCCCCGGCCATGCGGAGCACGTTGCGCTGGTTGTCCGGATCCGCCGTCAGCGACCGCTGGAAGAGCTCTTCCGCATGCTTGCGGTCGCCCTTGACCAGATAGTAGGAGCCGATCTCCGCCAGCCAATCGGCGTCCACGGGCGCCAGTTGAAGAACCTTATCGAAGGCCGCCTGGGCCTTGTCCCAGTCGCCGGCCTCCCAATAGACGCGTCCGATGCGAATCCAATCGCCCGGGGCCGCCTTCTTGGCGATCGCGGCATCCATGATCTTCTGAGCTTCCTCCTTGCGCCCGGTCAGGTAATAGATCCGCGCCGTCGCGATGTTCTCCCAGGAACCGTCCCCGGCGTATTCGCGGGCCATGCCGAGCAGGGCGTCGCCGGCTACTTTCGGGTCCTTGCCCAGGAACAGGTCGGGGCTCGTCGGGTTCTTCTTCGCCACGGCGATGCCGGCCGTCAGCGCCGAGGCCAGCAGCATCGAAGCAATCACACGCATGCGCTTGGACATCATTCACCTCCTGCGGTTCGAGACACCTCTACCGCCCCGCCTTGTACCAGGCTTCCTTCGCCTCGCGCGATCCGGGGACGTCGTCGTTGCGCAGCTCCTTGTCGATCGCCTCCACGTAGACGGTTCCGTCCTCCGGGTACTCGCAGACTTCGTAGGACACCCGGTTCCCGGTCGCGAGGTACTCCATCGGCGCCGTGCCGGTGTTCAGGAAGGTGTGCGGAGCCGGATCCCCGGCAAGGTAGAGAACGAAGTCCCCGGTCTTGACCGGAACGTCTCGATCGCCGTGCCGGAGAATCCCGCTGCCCTTCAGGATCAGGAACATCTCCTCCTGAAGATGATGCCGGTGGAGCCGCGTGGAGCGCATCCCCGGCGCGAGGCGATAGAGCCGCAGGCCGGATTGGATCGAGCCCAGCTTACGAGCGGGATCCCGGATCTCGACGGCGGTCCGTTCCCCGGACGACCAGGGCGTCCATGGCAACTCCGACAGGTTGACGATCTTGGGGTCGTTCATGGTGAAAGCCTCACCTTCCGGAGCAGGCGTCCGCAGTCTTCGGGTGCGAAGCAATTGCAGCGGAGCGCCGATCGCAGAAGCGCCTGCATCGTGCGGACGCGCTCGATCACGCCATCGAGCTCCGCGAGCTTGTCGGCCGCGAGCTCGCGCAGGCTCGCCGAGTAGGGCCGCCCCGAGATCAGCTGGCGGATCTCCCGGAGAGTGAACCCGCTTTCCCGCGCGAAGCGAATCACCTCGAGCCGGAGCAGAACGTCCCCCGTGTAGTGCCGCCGGCCGCCGCGCCGCTCGGGCGAGGGGAGCAACCCGAGCCGCTCATAGTATCGAATGGCCGAGGTCAGGAGGCCGGCATCCCGCGCGATTTCGCCGATCCGCATCGTCACCGTTCGATTATCCCTTGACTTGAAGTGCGCTTCAAGTCGGAGACTCGTCGCTCGAGAGGAGAACCCCATGAAGCGGCTAGTCGCGACTGTGTTGATGGCCTCGCTGTCGCCCGTATCGATCGTCGCCGGCGAGAGGTTCGCGTGCAACATGAGCGCCCTGACGAGCGACGAGCGCGCGCATCATCGCGATCTTTCGCAAACCCTGTTCGCGGCGGTGAAGGAGAAGCGCGACCTTCCCGACGGCTACGGCTTCCTGCTGCCGCCGGCGGAATTGATGACGCTTGCCGAGTGGGTCTCGTTCGAGCGTAGGTGCTGCCCGTTCCTGACGTTCGAAATCGAGCAGTCGCGGGATCAAGGCCCGCTCTGGCTCCGCATCACCGGGTCGGACGGGGCGAAGCCGTTCATCGCGGCGGAGTTCGAGACGAACCCCTGAGCGCCGGCGGGCTGTAGGGTCGATGGCCGAATCGGACGCCACTCCAGGTTCGAGCTGTCGAAGCAGCGTGCGGGATTCCCGGGATCGGGGTCGACGCACGCGATCTCGAATCCGGGGCAAGCTCCGCTGGTAGAGCCCGCCTCGGGGCAAGGGTGCGTTTTCCGGAACTCGTCCTTCGCCCGCTGGGTCTTGGCGGCCCGCTCGTGGAGCTCGCGGTCGATGGTGCTGCTCCGCTCGCGGTACGACGCATCCGCGTACGAGCCACCACAACCGCGAATCGCGACACCGCCGCCGTGATGGCCGGGCGGGCCCATCGGGTGCCCGGCGCAGGGGTGACCGGCGGCAGCGTGGCCGGCGCAACCGTGGCCGGAGCCGGTTCCCGAATGAGCCGAGCACACCGATGCGGCCGCGACGGCTAGGATCACGGCATGAATCGCGACCCGGAGCTTGCCTGCCCGCATCCTCGCTAGTCTGCGCCTCCGGAGCCGCGGTGTCGAATGGGGCCAGGGGACGGTCTCGCGGGGAGCTCGCAAGGAATCCGCCGAGAGCCGATGCGCGCGCGGTCCGATCTCCCCGGAGTATCATCGGAACAAGGCCCTGCCATGGGCTCGAGAGGACACGTTGCACACACCGTCGGTCATCGGCCGCAGCGTGATCGCGGCGTCCGCCATCGCGCTGGCGTTCGGGGCGGCGGGCGCGTCCGAGCGGTGGCTCGAGCTCAAGACCGAGCATTTCCGCATCCTGAGCAACGCGTCCGCGGGCAAGACGACGGAGATCGGTTCGTCCCTGGAGGCGTTCCGAGCGGTCGTCGCGCGGAGCACCAAGGGACTGACCCTCGGTCCCGACGTGCCCACCACGATGTTCATCTTCAAGGACGATGCGTCCTTCGACCCTTACAAGTACCGCCCCGATCGAGAGAACAGCCGGCTGTTGGGGTTTTTCTTCCCGGCGGTCGAGCGCCAGATCATCGCCCTCAACGCAACGCCTCCGGAGAACGTGAACTTTGCTCGTGCGTTCAAGCAATTCCAATATTCCTACGCGCCCGTCTATCACGAGTACACTCATTCCCTCCTTCGCAACACGTTCTCGCAGCTCCCGCTCTGGTTGAACGAAGGGATCGCCGAGTACTTCTCCACGCTCCTGGTCCAGGGACGGAACGCCGATGTGGGGCGGGCCGATCGAGCGGAGCTGCCATGGCTGCAGCAGCGGTTCGTGATCCCCATCGACAAGTTGATGGCGATCCCGCGCTTCGACGTGCTTCCGGGGAACACCGAGGCAACCGCGCGCGCCGAATCCTGGGCGGTCGTCCACGCGCTCCTTCGAGGCAAGGACGAGCGAAGGCGGCAGTTCTCGCAATTCCTGTCGCTGCTCCTCGCGGGGACGCCGCAATCGGAGGCCTTCAGCAAATCGTTCCCCGTTTCCATCGCCGAGCTTCAAGCGGAGGTCGAGGCCCACGTGCGCCAGGGCGAGTTCAGCGTTCCGACCTACACCCTCGACGAGCTCGGCGTGGCGCGCGAGTACGAAATCACTACGGTCGATAGCACCGAGATGAACATCGAGCTGGGAGAGTTGGTCGCGCTCACGCGGAGCGATCGACTGGACGTGGCGGAGGAGCGATTCCGCGCGGCGCTCGCCACCAAGCCGAACTCCCCACGGGCGCTCGCCGGGCTCGGGCGGGTCGAGCAGTCGCGCGGACACGTCGAGCGCGCGGAAGAGCTCTTCCGCAAGGCCCTGGTGGAAGCTCCCGAGGATCCGATCGTGAGTTTCCGTCTCGGAAGCGTCTTGCTCGGGAAGGTGGACGAAACGATGGACCCGGCGCCGCCGGGACTGTCTCTCCCGCCGCGGGTCGCGGAGGCGCGCGCCCTGTTCGCCGCGGCGGTCCGCGCCCGCCCGGATCTCGTCGTGGCGCAACGATTCTTCGGCGAGACCTTCCTGGTGGATCCCGGGGACCGCTCTGCCGGCGTGGCCGCGTTGGAAACCGTCTTGCGCACCGACCCGCGCTCCTGGCGGGCCGCCTCGGCGCTCGGGCGACTTCGGCTTTGGTCCGGCGATCTGGCCGGCGCTGCGGCCCTTCTCGACTCCGCGGCCGCTAGGAGCGGAGACGTGCGGGAGATCGCGGCCTACCGGGCGATCGTTCTCGATGCGCTCAAGGCCGCTCTCCTCGATCGGATCGACCGCGAGGGCCCGGCCTCCGCCGCGACGTGGCTCCGCGGCGTGATGACGAAGACGGCCGACGAAGGGACGGTGCGGCAGCTCGAGGCTTGGCTCGGTCAAACCGAAGCCGCGATCAAGCCGCCCGCCCCGGCACCCGGCGGCTAGACGATCGTCCGGGGAGCTCCCCCGGACGAGAGAGGAGAAATTCCACGCGGCCGGGCTGGGCGCGCGCCTACTCGACCAGCGGGATGCCGTCCGCGAGGTCGTAACGGATCATCGCGCGGATCTTGTTCTCGATCTGCACGTAACGCGCGACCTTCGTCGAGGGCAGAACGGCTTCGAGCTTGGGGACGTAGGACTGCTTCAGCTTGACCTCGGCCTCCTCGATCGCGAGCGATTCGGAGAGAAGCGTCTTGGCGGTCTCGTTCGAGATCGGCCCCTTGTTGTAGGCGTCGGCATAGGAGGCGATCGCCTTCGTGAGGCGCTGGTTGATCTGCTGCAAATCCTTCTGATAGGCGTCGTACACCGGCCAGAACCCCTTCGCCTCGGAATCGGTCAAGTCGAGATTGGCCGCGACCAGAAGCTTCTTGTCGGCCTTCACTTTCTGCCGGAGGATTTCCATCGTGTGGTCCGCCGAGGTCTCCTGCGCGAGCGCGGGGACGGGGGCGGCAACGGCCGCTGCCAGTACCAACATTGCGACGCTCATGAATCTCATCGGGCATGCTCCTTCTACGGGACTCGGCGGTCCGTTGAATGACGTGCTGTTTGGCTCGATTCGCACCACGAAAGGCGTCAGGGTACCCCGAATCGGTCCTTTCGGGAGGAGGCATCGGTGCGGCGCGCTAACGTCCCTTGTACACTCGCCTCAAGACGGACGCTCCCTCGCGATCTTCGACCACGGGATGCACCGCCAGCTCGAGGTGGTCGGACCACTCCGACATCCACTCGAAGAGCGCCTTCCCGTCCTTGCATTCGGCAAGCGCGAAGCCCAGACCGGCGCCGTGCCATCGCCCGAGCATCTTCACACCCTTCGGGGGCGCTCCCCCGGTCTCGAGAAACCGCGCCACAACCGGCGGCATGTGCGCCGGTGCAGCCTTTCAGGTCACCATGAATTTCATTTTGACGTCTCCATGTGGGAGTCCGATGCGCCGCGCGGGATCGACCCACGGCGCCCCAGTCCATCGGCAGCGAGGGAGGATATCACCTCGAAACGGCGTATCCCGCCGCCACGTGGGGCGCACATTCGGATAGAATCCGTCGCATCACGGCGCAACGGCCGCGAACGGGAGGATGGCACATGCGAAACGGGACCTGGACGAGAAACGCTCTGTTCGGCGGGATGGTGGTTTTCGTGCTCGCTTCGGGGCTTTCGGCGCTGTTCTCGACGGTCGAAGCGGGCGCCTGCCGCTGCCCGTTGATCTACGCGCCGGTCACCTGCGATCACGGCAGGACGTACCCGAACCAGTGCGAGGCCGACTGCCACAACGCCAAGAACTGCGTGCCGACCGGCATCGGAGCGGCGCAGTAGCGTCAGCGCGAACCGCGACCCGGTTTGCCGCGGTCGCGACGGGTCGCCACCGTCGTCCGGCTCGTGCTCTTGTTTCCCGCCGCGTCGCTGCACGAGACGTCGATCGTGTACGTCCTGCCCGTGCCGGCCCGGAGGCGGACCCCCAGCTGCGCCGGGCTCGGCTTCGGGCCAGGATCGTCGATGACGAAATCGGGGCTCGCGCCGCCGCCGCCGCCGGAGCCCGAGACCCGCAGATCGCTCCGAACCGAGACGATCCGGCAGCTCGGTGCGGCGTCACAACCGTCGCTCGCGACGGCGGTGATCGAGACCGGCACGAGCTTGTGGTTCGGCGGCGACAGGACGCCGGGATTCGCAGCGATCGAGCCGATCACCGGCCGGGTCGTGTCCCGTACGGTGACGTTCACGACGTCGGAGCTCGTCGCCCCGGCTTGGTCCGTCACCGTCAGGGACACGGCGTGCTGGCCGAGGGACAACGGTATCGAGGCGGCCGGGCCGGTCGCCAACAGCGCCCCCAGCTCCGACCAGGCGAACCGGGTGATGTCGTCGTTCGTCCCGGGGGTGGAGTCGGCGTCGGAGCTGCCCGAGCCGTCCAGCCCTGCCGTCGCGCGGAGGTCTCGTCGGCATTCGAGGAGCTGGTCGGGGCCGGCAGCGGCCACGGGGGGGTGATTCCCCGTGCATTCATTCAGAAGAACCGAGACCGTCGCATCGGCGAAGTTCCCGGCGACGATGTCGAGTCCGCCGTCGTGGTTGAAGTCGGCGACCGCAACCGGGATCGGTTCGCTCCCGACGGCGAGGGTGGCTTGCGGACCGAACGTTCCGTCTCTCCGCCCCAGGAGGACCGACACCGTCGCGTCGTTGACGTTTCCGACGGCCAAATCGGGGTGGCCGTCGTTGTTGAGGTCGTCGACGGCGACGAAGATCGGAAGTCCTCCGACCCCGAACGCCGCTCCGGGGCCGAACGATCCGTCTCCGCGGCCCAAGGCGACGAGGACGGAATCGCTGGACGCGTCGAGCGCCACCAAGTCGAGCGCTCCGTCGCCGTCGAGGTCGGCGAGAGCGAGGGACTGCAACACCGCCCCGGCGGGCATGGAAACGATCGTCTGCGGACCGAACGTGCCGTCGCCGCGGCCAAGCAGGATCGTCACCGTGGCGTCGAGGGCATTGTCGACGGCGACATCGAGCTTGCCGTCACCGTTGAGGTCGCCGACGGCGACCAGCAGTGGCTGCCCGCCGACGGGGATCGACGTGGGAGCGGAGAACGAGCCGTCCCCGACGCCGAGCACCACGATGACGCGGCCGGCGAGGAAATCAGTCACGACTAGATCGCCATGCCCGTCGCCGTTGAGGTCGCCGAGCGCCAGGCCTTCGACCGCCCCCCCGGCGGGGAACGTGGTCTGCGGGCCGAGTCCCCCGTGTCCATCTCCCAGGAGAACCGAAAGCGTGCCGTCGTTGCTGTTGAGCACGACCACGTCGGTCTTTCCGTCGGCGTCGAGGTCGGACGCCACGACTCGCGTCGCGCCGCGACCCACGGTGAATGGCGTCGGCGCTCCGAACGAGCCGTCGCCGTTTCCGAGGAGGATCGCGACGCTGTTCGCGTTGCCGCCGCCCGCCGAGAAATTCGTGACGGCCAAATCGAGATTGCCGTCACCATCGAAGTCCGCGACGGCGATCCCCTCGGGCCGCCCGCCTGCAGACTCGGTGATTTGCGAGGCGAAGCTCGAGTCTGGGCAGGAGGCATAGGCGGACAGCGCAGGGCCTCCTGGACCGTAGACCAGCGGCGCCGAGAACGCGATCAGGACGATCGACCCGATCGCGTAGGGATGCTTGAGCGGTTTCATGAATCTTGGTCTCCGGGCGCCGGGTGGGTGAAGAGTCCTGCCCGGCGGACGGATCCGCCGGGCAGGACCAAGAGGAGGCGAGACGCCTCCGGTCGCTTACTGGCCGAACTGTCCGATCGGACCGTCGCCGTCGGCGAAGTTGGTCGTGTTCAGAACCTGGATTCCCGCTTTGTGGTCGCCGTTGAACGGGGTTTGACCGACCGGGCAGTGCGCCGCCTGGGCCTCGGCCGTCGAGTCGAACCACAGCCCGATGTGGAACATGTGGATGGGTGGGGTCAGCGGATTGGTCGTCGCATCGGAGGGATCCACGAGGGGGGCCGTGCCGACGCCCGGCGCCATGACGAACGTTTCGTCGCTGAAGATACCGGCGAATCTCGCGTGGCCGACGCCGAACGCGTCGGTCTCGACGTCACCCTGGTACCAGGCCAGACCGAACGGGGCGTGGGGAAGCTGGAGAACGAAGACGGTGAACGTGTTGTTCGGGGGGAGCCCCGTGACCAAGACGTCCATCTGCTGGCTCGCGCCGCGCGAGGTCAGCTTGACCACGCCTCGCGCGTTGGGCAAACACGTGGCGACCGCGCCGTTCTTCACGAGATCGAACGTGAACCCTGGCGTGACGATCTCGGCTCGAGAGGCCGGAGTCTCGACCTCGAAGGACGACGCCGGCCTCACGACCGACGCTACCGCGGCGTTCGCAGGGCCGACGGCCCCCGCGAGCGCGAGGAGGGGGGCGAAGGCCCAGCGGGGGAAAGACCCGGGCGTTTTCGAAGACATCGGAGGGACCTGTTGCATGACGAATTCTCCTTTCAAGAGATGAAACGGTTCGTAAGGTGGCTGTAACGTTTCGGGGTCAGCGGTCATCTCCGTCCCGTCCTTCGGAGGCGGGTACGGCCGGGGTGACCGGCGTTGCGGTGCCGGTGAGGATCCAGGCCTTCTGGCTGGGCGCGAAGCGCGGCGCCAGGTAGCCGTCGTTGATCTCGCGGGTGACCGCGAAGCGGTTGAACGAGGTCGCCGGCAGGAATAGCCGGGCGTTGTCGATGAAGCCGTCCGAGGCGCTGTCCACGTCGCCTTCCACGGCGGAGATCACTCCGTCACCGTTCTGGTCGACGCGATCCACCTCGGCGGCGTACGCATCGAACAGGCGCTGCGGGAAGTCGGTGCCCGGCTCGAAGGAAGCCAGCCGCTCGAAGACGTCCAGGAAGATCTCGTTCGCGAGGCCGCTCGGGATGAACCGGTTGCGGAACTCCCGCTGCGCGTCGTCGTCGCCGTCGAACTTGTCGGGATCGCGGGGGAGGAACGGATTGTCCCCGTAGACGACCGGGTTGTTCCGCACGCCCTGCGGACCCGAGCCCGGCACCAGGCTGGAGATCCGGCCGATGTTCCCCAATTCGAACGTGCCCGGGATTCCGCCCGTGTTCGGGAGCTCGTAGAGGGGAAAGACCCAGTTGGTCGTGTAGTTGAACTCCCAGTAGCTGTGCACGTCACTCTGCTGCATGGCGTTGTAGGCGCCCATGCTCAGGAAGATCGGCACCGTGTTCCCCTGGATGTCGGGGAAGTGGTCCGCTTCGCTCGTGAAGCGCGCGGCCTTGCCGTCGGTGGTGAAGACGTGGCCGGCGACGTTGTTGCCGTTGCCGGTGGCCCGGAGCCGGTCGGCGTCCGCCTGGAGGAGCTTCCCGAACTTCGCATGGCCGTCCTGCCGGGGCGTATCGACGGGCGCGACCTTGAGATCATGGATCATCCACCCCTCGTACCAGCCGCTCTCGTTGTTGATCACGAAGAGCGGGTCGATGTCGGTGAAGATGTCGATGAAAGCGCGGACGTCGTTGGGATCGGTCGGCAGATCGGGCTTCGGCTCGAGGGCGAGACGGACGGAGCCGATCGTCGGGATGCCGCATACGCCGCCGGTCGCGGTGAGCTGCACGGCGTCGTTGACCCCAGGGAAGATCGTCGTGAACACGTTGGGCTCGAACCCGTGCGTGTCGAGGAGGTAGTACTGGAAGAGCAGGCTCTTCTGATCGGCCTCCGCGAAGGTCTGCATCGGGAGAAAGGTGTGGGGGCGTCCGGCGAGCCGGAGCAGCCGCTCCTTGAGCGGCCGCGGGGCGAGGCGGACGTCGCCGCGCTGCGCGAGCGTCGCCATGTCGGACTGCGCGTGCGGGTTCGGATGGCACGGCGCCGGGATGACGTCCGTCTGGAGGAGTGAGGCGGCCTGGCCGCTCGCGACCGACCCGGCGAGCGTGACCTTCGCGGCGACGGCCGCGGCGAACGAAATCTTCGAGATCCAACTCGGTTTCCGATACGTGACCATGGGACAGGCTCCTATCGAGAAGAGGTTCCGGGCCGCGCGGCGGGGGGCGCGCGAGGCTCGATCCCTGCTGGTTCCACCGTGAAGATTCATGCGCCGGACGAGCCTCCCTGCTGTTTCGGGGCCGCGCGGTCGCTCGTGTCCCCGTTCGTGCGGATCACGGCGATCCCGTCCTGCTCGAGCATGTCGGCGATCAGCGGCGAGCACCCGGTGATCCCGACGCCGGCCCGGGCGAGCCGGCCGAGCGCCTCCTTGCCGGAACGTGCGATGAGGGCCACGCCGGAGAGATCGAGCACGACCGGCCGATCGGAGCGCATCGCCTCCAAGCACACCCGCTCGAGCATGTCGGCCCATGCGGCGACGATGCGTCCCTCGAGGATCAGGACGACCCGTTGCTGGTCGGCGTCATTGCGAACGATGCGAAGCATGCCGCTCGACATCGCAACACACGTGCCAGCGCGAATCCGGCGGGACGCCTCGAACGCAATTGCTTCAGGAGAGACGATTTGCGGGGCGAACGCGGCGACGCGGCGGAGCGTCGCGCAGCACCGGCCGCGCCGCCCCGTCGGCGTTATGCCAACAGGCCGGAATCAGCTGGGCCGGGAGATTCCGAGCTTGATCATCCGCGCTTCGAGCGTGGTCCTCTTCAGCCCGAGGACCTTCGCGGCCCCCCGCTCGCCACTGACCCGCCAGCCCACGCTGTCGAGAACGCAGAGGATGTGCTCGCGCTCGACGTCCTCGAGAGTCCGGCCGGGCTTCGCGGCCGGGCCGGAGACGGGCGCCGCGAGGGAATCGTCCAGCACGAGGCGGTGGTGGGTCGAGAGAATGACCGCCCGCTCGATGACGTTTTGCAGCTCGCGGACGTTTCCGGGCCAGTTGTAGGCCATGAGCTTGCTGAGGACCGGCTCGCCGATCGTCCCGATCGGCCTCCCCATCTTCGAGGCGTAGATCATGGCGAAGTGGCGCGTCAATCGCGGGACGTCCTCCAACCGCTCGCGGAGCGGAGGGATCGCGATCGGAAAGACGTTGAGACGGTAGAACAGGTCGGCGCGAAACCGTCCCTCCTCCACCGCGACCTTGAGGTCGCGGTTGGTCGCGGCGATCAGGCGGACGTTCACCTTGAGCGTCTGGGTGCCGCCGACGCGCTCGAACTCGCCCTCCTGGAGGACGCGCAGGAGCTTCGCCTGGAGGTCCAGGGGAATGTCGCCGACCTCGTCCAGGAACAGCGTCCCCCCGTTGGCCAGCTCGAATCGCCCCACCCTGCGGGTGAGCGCGCCCGTGAACGCGCCTTTCTCGTGACCGAACAATTCGCTTTCGATCACGCCGCTCGGGAGCGCCGCGCAGTTCACCTTGACGAAGATCTTGTCCTTCCGCCCGCTCAGCCCGTGGATCGCACGGACCACCATCTCCTTCCCCGTTCCCGTCTCTCCCGTCACGAGCACGGTGGAATCGGTCCCGGCGACCATGCGAACGCGAGAGAGGACCTTCTGGATGGCGGAGGATTCGCCGACGACGTCCGCGAACGCGGCTTCGGAGCGCGATTCCTCCTGCAGGTACAGGTTCTCCTCTTCGAGCCGGCTCTTGAGCGACGCGATCTCTTCGTAGGCCAGCATGTTCTGGATCGCCAGAACGATCTGGTCCCCGATCGCGAGCAGGAGCTCGGAGTCCTTCTCCCCGTAGCGCCCGACCTCCCGGCTTCCGAGGTTCAGCGTGCCGATGACCTTGTCCTTGGCCCGGAGCGGCACCGAAACGGCCGAAAGAACTCCGTCCGCGACGAGAGGTCCGTGCTCGAAGAACCGGTGGTCCTCTCTCAAGTCCGGCGTCAACACCGGGAGCCCGTTGTCCACGATCCAACCGCTCCGGCTTCCCAGTCGAGGCCAGGTCGTCCCGAGAGGAATGACCGACGTCGACGGCAAGGGACGCGCCACACCCATGACCTTGAAGACGTCTTCCGTCGGATCGAGCAGAACGAGCGCCGCACGATCGAAGGGGATCACGTCGCGCAGCGCACCCGCGATGGCGGCGAAGAGCGTGTCCCTGTCGAGGCAGGTCACGACGGCGTTGTTCACCTGGAGGAGAACCCTCCAGCGCTCTTCGGCGCGGCTCAGCTGGGAGGTCCGAGCCACCACGAGCTCCTGAAGATCGGTGCCCAGACAGCTCAGCTCCTCGGCCAAGCGGCGGCTCTTGATCTCGGTCATGGCCGAGGCCGCCAAGCCTCGGAGGACGTCGATCTCCTCTTCCTTCCACTCGCGCGGCCGGGCGTCCCAGACGCAGAAGGACCCCAGGGTGTGTCCTTCCGGCGTGGTCAGCGGAATGCCCGCGTACGCGATCACGCCCAGCTCGGAGACCGCCTGGTTGTCCTGGACCAGCGGGTCCTTCCGAGCATCCGACACGATCAGCGGCTCGCCGGAGGCGACCGCGTGCTTGCAGAACGAATGGGTGAGCGGAGTCTGCCGCAATGAGGCCCACGGCTCCGAGAGCCCGATCGAGCTCTTGAAGAACTGGCGTTCGCCGTCGACCAGCGACACGAGCGCGACCGGCACGTGCAGGAAGCTCGCCGCGAGGCGCGTCAGCCGGTCGAACGCCTGCTCCGGAGGCGAATCCATCAACAACGTCCGCCGGAGGGCGGCAAGCCGCTCGGCGTTGTGGATCTCGTCTTCGAATGAGCCCCGCATGAGAACACCCGTCCCGCGGATCGACGTCCGACCTGCCGAGAGAGGCGAATGCGGACGTCCGGTCACGTCGGCGGCGCGCACTATAGCGCCGACGCGGCGGCGCGTCCTAATGGCTCTCCCAGGCCGTCTCGGAGTGCTTCAATTTCAACGACTTAGGCGGCTCCGGACGGATCCGCGGAACAAGAACACGACAGCCGCCGCCGCCGTGGTCGGTGAACCGAGGTGTGGATCGTGTCACCGTGCGCCCACACCGTCGCTTCGGCCCGTTCTTACGCGTCCTGCTAGTCTTCCTCGATGCTCCCGCGATGCGCTCGCCGCGGCCTCGCCGCGATGCTCCTCACCTGCGGCGGCGCGGTCGCGGCCTCGGCGGCCGGAGCCGCGAACGGGCTGGGCGGCTGGATCGTTCCGTGGGACTTCGACGCAGGGATGCAAAGCGTCGCGCGGGGTCGGGGCCTGTTCGACGACGTCTTCCTCTTCGCGGCGCGCTTGGACCGTTCGGGAAAGGTCGTACTGGACGAGCGCAAAGGGCACTGGCCCGATGCCGTGCGGGACGCGCGCGCGGCCGGAGCCCGAGTTTGGCTCACCGTGGTCAACGACGTCGTGGCCGCGGGGCCCTCGCGATCGATCCTCAAGGACTCGAACCTGGTCCACGAGCTTCTCGCGAGCCCCGAGCGGAGCGCCGCCCATCGCGCCGACATCGTGAACGCGGCGACCCAGCTCGGAGTCGAAGGCGTCGATCTGGATTACGAGAACCTCCCCAGGGGAGAACGCGAACGGTTCTCCTCCTTCGTCCGCGCGCTGGCCGAAGATCTGCACGCTCGCGGGCTGGCGCTGTCGGTGACCGTGCAGCCGAAGACCGCCGAGAGCACAGCCACCGGCCCCGGAGCGATGGATTGGAGCGCCTTGTGCTCGGCCGCGGATCGGATTCAAGTGATGCTCTACAACGAGCACAATGCGTCGACCGGACCCGGGCCGGTTGCCGGCATCGATTGGGTCCGGCGCGTCGCCGACTTCGGTTTGAAGACCTGCCCCGCGAAGTCGCTCGTCCCCGTTCTCAAGGTGTCGGGCATGGATTGGGGGCCCGACCGCTCCGACTGGCTGTCTTACCCGGAAGTGTCGTCGATCATCGAGCGCGTCCGGCCGAAGATCCACCGCGAGCGCGAGAACCGCGTCCCCTGGTTCGCCTATCGCGGCGCCGGGGGGCGCCACGTCGTCTACTTCGAGGACGCAGAGAGCCTCGCCGCGAAGTCCGGAGTCTTGAGAAGCCGCGGCCTTTCGAGAATCGTGCTCTGGTCCCTCGGAAGCGAGGATCCCGTCGGCCCGGCGCGCATCGCGGCGACCTCGGGGAACGACGGCGGTCAGAATCGGTAGGCGAACGAAGCGTTGACCGCGGTCCGATGATACGTGGGGGTCTGCCCATACTCCCCCGTCACCATGGTGCGCCACCGCGTCGTCCAATCCTGCGTCCAGGCGATTCGCGCGCGCCCGACCACGCGCGAGCCTGCTTGATCGTCTCGAGAGGGCCCGACTCCCACCTCCGCGTCGATCGAGGCTCCCGTGGCGAAGGACCGCACCACGCGGGTGAGGGCCAGCAGCGTGACGAGACGCTGGGGCGCGTAGTAGCCGACGGCGCTGAACTGACTGTCGCCGGCCTCGAATCGACCGCCGACCTCCACCAGGCGCCTCGCCCCGAGCCCCACGGTTCCGTCCGCCCACGCGTAGAGCAACCGGTTGCCGTCGGTCAGGTCGTAATACGAGACGTGGGCGCGTGTCCGCCAGGTCCGGGTCAGGAACTCGTGGCCCGCATCGCATCCGCGCTTCAGGATGCTGTCCCGCAGCGCTCCGACCGTGTCCTCGTCGAGAACGCCACAGGCGAGGTCGAAGCGATTTCGGTCGACGCCGCCCCGAAGGCTCGCCTCGCCGTTCAGGCTCCGCACGCCGTCGTTCAGGCTCCGGTACCGGAGCCAGCCGAGGACCGACAGCCCTTTCGGCGCGTCCCAGGCCCCTCCGAGCGTCGCCTGGCCGCCCTCGAGTGCTGCGAACGCGCGGTCGGTGAACCGCGCCGAGCCGAGCTCGCCCCACAGTCGGAACGGCGCCGAAAACGACACGCGCCCGGCGGCTCCGACCTCCACCGTGCCGCGTCCGTCGGAATCCGAGGAGCCGTGCGTCTCGAGGCCCGCCTGAGGATCGGTCTCCCAGGCGAGCTCACGTCCGACCCGCTTCCGGAAGGGGTCGACACGCCCCCATTCGGGGCCCGTCGGCAGCGCCGCGTAGACGCGCTCGGCGTCGCGCATCCTGCCCTGGTCTTGAAGGGAGCGGGAGAGGAAGAACCCCGCCTCCGGACCGGTTCTCTCGTCGGCGGCGATCATCGAGCGAAACGCGGCCTCCGCGCGGCGTGGACGGGCGTTCCAGAGATCCCAACGTGCGGCATCGAGCATGGCTTCCGCGCGAGGCGCCTCGATCGCGAGATGCGCCATGAGCCGCTCGCCGTTCCACTCGCGAGGAACGTTGAAGCGACGCAGGAGGAGCGGTCCCTGTGCCGCGGCGGCGACGACGTTGTACCCGGAATCGTCCTGCACGAAGCCGTAACGGTAGTATCTGCGGAACGCGTCCTCGTTGGCTGCGAGCGCGCCGGGGTCGTTCCCGCCGTGCAGCTGCCCCATCTCGGAGAACGGAAAGGCGTACCCCACGACGGATTGACCCGGCAAGTTGTCGCCGAGCCGCCGCCGGCACTCCAGATAGTCGCCATCCACCCGGGCGACGTACTCGTCGTGGGTCTCGAGCCGCCCCGCGTCCGCGAGCCACTCGCGGTTAACGAGGAACTCGGCCAGACCGCCGGCCTCGTCCACCGGAATGGGATCGTGGGCCAGGTGGCCGTGGCTCTGGAAGTCCCAGCGGCCGGTCGAGCGGAGCTCCCGGAGCCGTGTCCAGTCGGCGTTGAAGGCGCTTTCATCGGCGATCCTCACCGTCGGCACGAACATCGTCGCCTTCATGTTGAGGCGGGCGAGCACGGGATCGGCAAGCTGGAACGAGTCGGCGCGCGCGTCGTCGAAGGTCACCAGAACCGGCTTCCGCGGAAACGGCGCCGCTCCCGAGCGCATCGCGTCGAGGTCGCTGACGGTGATCGTCGTGAAGCCCGCAGCCGCCAACGCCTCCATCTGCGATACGAACCGATCGAGCGGCATGCTCAGGCTCCGCGGGTGTTCGGCCAGCCCGTGGTAGAGGAGGATCGGGACATCCACGCGGCCCGCGGGGGTACTCAGGATGCTCGCACGGCGAGCGGCGGCCTCCGCGCGTCGCCCCGTTTCTTCGAAGATCGACGCTTCCTCCAGGGCACGCTCGTGGGGATCGAGGAACCCGTCACGGTCCGAGCGCAGGAGCGCGAGCGCTTCGGAGTACCGCCCCAACGCGTACAACGCATGCACCTCCCCGATGAACACCGTGCGATTCCGGCCCAGGTCCTTGCGGAGCCGCCGGTACTCGTCGAGCGCTTCTCCCGGCCGATGGAGGGTGAGGTGGACGTCCGCGAGCAGGAAGCGGAGCTGCGGGGAATCGGGATGGGAGCGCATGGCCTCTTCGAGCACGCGCTCGGCGAGGCGTGGTCGATCGGTCGCTTCGTAGGTTTCGACGAGCGTGACCCAGTAGGCCACGCGCTGCGGGTAGCGCGTGACGAGCTCTCGGTACCAGCGCCCGGTCGACGCGTCGTTCCTCTGCACCTGGGCGTCCTCCGCGAGGAGGCGCAGGACGGGCTCCGAGGCGCGGTTCCCGGCGACGAGATCGCGCGCCGCATTGATCGCGTCGTCGTACTCTCCCGTCTCGTACATGGATCGGATCCAGTAATGGGTTGCGCGCGGGAGCTCCGATCCCATGTCGATGATCTTGCGCCACTGGGCCTCGGAGGCTTTGAAGTCTAGGCTTCTCCACAAGGCCTCCCCGTAAAGAGTCTGCACGGTGAGATCGTCGGGGTGCTGTTCCACCAGCGTCTCGGCGAGCGTTCTCGCGCTGCGGTACTTGCCGTCGGCGAGGTACGCCCTCGTCAGGAGGACGTTGGGGCCCTTCGTGTCCGTCGGATCGAACGCCAGAGCGAGGAGGGCCTGCTCGATGGCCGCGGCCGGCGTGCCGCGCTGAAGCTCGAGTCGCGCCAGGAGCAGACGGGGCTCCGCCAGCTCGGAATACGCGGCCGCGTAGCCGGTCCAAACCCGGCGCACTCCGGCCCAGTCGGCCTGCCTCCATAGGGTCCATCCGTAGTCGCGGAGCGCGGCGCGGTTGTTCGGATCCGCGTCGAGCGCCTTTCGATAGAACACGCTCGCGGCCGCATCGTCTCCCGCTCGATAGGCCGCGCCCCCTCGCGCCGCCGCGAGACGTGCCAGGGCCACACCCGAGGCCTCCCGGCGTCCGGGCTCGCGGGATCGGGCGTCGAAGAAGCGCTCGCCTGCATCGAGCGCATCGTTCCGGATGAACAGGTCGGCGCACCGGACGAACTCGGAAGGATCGACCGGGCCGGTCGAGAACAGGTCCTCGAGCGACGCTGTCGCACCGGAAACGTCACCGCCGTCGAGTGCCAGGGCGGCCAGAGCGTAGAGCGCCGCGGCCTTGTTCGAAGTCGTCTTGGCCGATCGCGTGTACGCCTCGCGCGCTTCCGTGAGCCGGCCCGCGTCTCGCAAGGCGTCCCCGATGGCTTGCCAAAGAGCGGCCGGCTCGGGAGCGCCCCGATCGACCGCCAGGCGCCATTCCGTTACGGCGTCGGCATTCGCCCCCGCCTTGCGAAGCGCCCACCCGAGGTTGACCCGGTACACGATCTTGGCGGGATCGTAGCGGACGGCCTCGCGATAGTCGTCCCGGGCGGTATCCCACGCTTCGGCCCGATACGCCTCGTCTCCCTTCGTCGCCACGACGCGGGCGAGGCGCCTGGCGATCGCTCCGTCGCTGTCGCGGACGCGCGCCAGCGCTTCGCGAAGGACCGCTTCGGCGGCATCGAGCCGCCCGCGCTTCTCCTCCAGGTCGGAGAGCCTCGAGATCGCGCCGATGTCCCCGGGAAGGCGCTCCAGGATGGCGCGGTACTGCGAGGCCGCCGGATCGAGCCGGCCGAGCTGCTCGTACGCCCGACCGAGCCGCAACCGGATCTCCGGTTGTCGCGAGTTCGCGGCGAGACTTCGCTCGTACGCGATCGAGGCCTCGCGCCAGGAGCCGGCATCCAGCCGGACGTCGCCGACGGCGTTCCACGCGTCGACGTTGTCCGGCTCGAGCTTCAGGACCGTGTCCCAGACGCGAAACGCCTCGCGGTCGTTGCCGAGCCTGTGGTGCGCCCAGCCCAGGTTCTCCCAGGCTCGGATCAGAGCCGGGTCCAGATCCACGGCTTTTTGGAAGCTGAGGAGCGCGCCGCGAAAGTCCCCCGCCTTGTAGAGCCTCACGCCGTCGTCGAGCGGCCCTTGGCCCGGCGAGCGTGCCGCCGCCGGCAGCGCGGACGCTAAAACGATCGCGGCGATCGTGAGGGCGTGCCTCACCTCGTCACCAACAGGCGCATCCCCGATCGGCGGAGCTCCTTCTCCACCGCCCGGGCCGCTTGCGACCAGCCCTCCCCCGATGCGCGCGGGACAGCTTCGAGTCCGAGCGACAGGCCGTCGAAGCGCTGCTCGGCGGCGCGCCGCGCCAGCATGGACGCCCACTCATCGGGGTGACCGGGCGCCGCCCCGCGGGCCGCGACGCTCGGCACCACGTCCCACGCGAACTTCCGGGACAGGATGCGTAGGAGGTCGCGATCGATCGGTCGCTCCCGCACGGTGCCCCCCTCGACCGTGGCCCAAGGCGGGCTGATCGCGGCGATCGAATCCGCATCGCGGGCCAAGATCCGGATCGCCGCCGCATCGGGCGACGCCGGAATCGACCGAACGCGATACGGGTAGGCCGAGAAGCGCAAGTCGGAAACCGAGAGAGTTGCCGCTCCCGCGCGGCTGTAGGCGACCAGTCCGATCTTCCCGCTCCACCTCGCCGGGAGGGCGATCGGCTCGTTCGAGACCGGAGTCCCGTCCCAGATCGCCCGGATTCCTCGACCTCGCTTGATGAGGCCCAACGTGTGCGACCGCGCTTTCGTCGCGGCGTCGGGCCGGCGAGCCAGGACTTCGGGCGCCTGTCCACGCTCGCGAACCTGGACGTAGAGGATCCCGTCGGCGCCTCCGATGCGCCACTCGCGGCCACGCGTCTCGTCGGGTTGGACGACCCAGAACTCCCCGTCGCCGAGCGAGACGCGCGCCGCGAGCTCCCAATCGTCCACCCACCTCGCGGCCGGGATCCAGACCTCGGCTCGCGGCGTTCCACTAAGGCGAAGCGAGGCACCGTCGGGAGTAACGGTTCCCTCTCCTTGAACCCAACGATCTTCGACGGGGACCGGCTCGCCCGTTGGAGAGCGGGGCGGTGGAGAGGCGACGGCACGGTCCAATCGAGCCAACAACTCCGGCGGGCTCCACGATGGCGCGACGCGCAATCGCGGAACGCGGAAGGGACTCGCGTCGGTGGGAGCGGCGCCGGCGACGTCGTCCTCGAAGCCGAGCCAGGGGAACGCCTCGCGCGGTGCGTCCATGCATCCGAGCGCGGCCAGCGGACCATCGCCGCGGGGGGCCCACGCGAGGACTTCGGGACGCCCCAGCCTCGACGCGATCCGCCGCGCCCCGGGAGGCTCGGGCGGAAGCACGCACGGCTCGGCCCCGGGAGCGGCGTCCGGCGGGTCGCCCGAAGCGATTTCCCAGAGCCCGCTCTGGACCATGCGCTGAAGGCGGTCCCAGAAGAGAAACGAGACGTCGCGGCTTTCCTGGCGCTCGGTCCGGAGGAACATCACGGCGGGCCAGTGAAGTTCGCGGAGGACAGGGTCGGCGGCCTCGTAAGTGCTCAGGTACCCTTCGTCGAACGTGAGCAGGAAGGGCTTGGCCGGCAGCGGCACGCCGTGAGCGTAGGCCGCGCGGACCTCAACGAGGGTGACCGCCTGCCAGCCCGCGGCCGCGAGGGCGCGTAGAGCCTTTCGTAGTCCGATCCGGTCGACGTGGCCGGCGTCCGGCATCCTCACGACGCGGTCAAAGGCAAGAGCGACGAGGCGGCCGCCCTCGTCCGGCCCCGCGGCTCGGCGGGCGGCGAGCTCGACGCGACGGTTGAGCCAGGCGCTCGTTCCGGCCCACAACACGGCTCCCGCGACCAGCGTCGCGATCCAGGTTCTGCGGTCGCGAACGAACGTCCGCGACTCGAAGACGCTCCCTCGGCTCATCGATCGTCTCGCGGTCGCGTCGCAAGCCTCCTACCGCGTTCCCCAGTGGTTGCGCCGCACGGTCGCGAGCGCGTAGTAGGTCTGCCACACGAGGACCACCATGTAGAAGAGACTGAACGCGATGCCGTAGATCCACATGCCGCTCTTGTGCCGGACGAGGTAAACGAGTCCGTAGAGCAGGGCCATCAGGAGCGTCCCGTAGGCGTACAGATACGAGAAAGCGCCGAACCCGAACATGGGGAGCACCAGGGCGATGAAGACGACCGCAGGCGAGATGAACGGGAAGATGACCCCGAGGTAGAAATAGAACGCGGCGAGCGGGTGGCGCTTCCACATGAAGGTCGAGGCCAGAAGGCTCTCCCGGATCCACGACTTCTTCCAGCGGAGCTGCTGCCGGAAGAACTGCCCGAGCGTGGACGGCACGATCGTCGCGCAGATCGCGCTGGCGTCGTAGAGGACCCGTCGCCTGCGAAGCATGAAATTCGTCAGGCTGCGATCGTCCCCGAACGTCGCCGGCGTACCCAAGAACTCCTGCTCGAGCCACGCGTCGAGGACCTCCATGACGTAGGCCCGCCGATACGCGGCGAGACAGCCGGAGCAGCAGGTGACCGTGTCGAAGAGGGACTCCGCGGACTTCACGATGCGGAACGCGACGTAATAGCGAACCTCCTGCATCTTCGTAAGGAGGTTGTCCCCGGCGTTGGCGACCGTACCGTGCCCGCAGACCGCGCCGACCTCCGGGTTCGCGAATCCCTGAACGATGCGTGCGAAGGCGTCCCGGCGGACGAAGCTGTCGGAATCGACGTAGATCAGGATGTCGCCGGTCGCCCGCCGCGCCGCGGCGGCCATCCCGTGGCGCTTGCCTCGGTTCGTCTCGAACCGCACCAGCTCCAGATCCGGGTGCCTCTCGCGAGTTCTCTCCATCTCGGCCCAGGTGCCGTCGGTCGAGCCGTCGTCGACCACGATCACCTGCATCAGCTCCGGGGGATAGTCGGAGCGGTAGATGCACTCGAGCGTCTCCCGGATCGCTCGTTCTTCGTTCTTGCAAGAGATCGCGACCGTGATCTTGGGGCGCAGGCCTTCGTCGCGTGGGGGGGTGTACAAGCAAGCCAGCGCGATGCGCGAGAGGATGTAGCCGGAGATCAGGAGGCTGTAAAGGTTGACGATCGGGTGATACCAGAAATAGTAGAGATTGTTCCCGCGCAGCCACACGACATCGATCGCGGTCGCGGCGATCAGCGCCAGGCCGATCCACGGAAGCGCGACGTCGAACAGCGCCAGCGCCTTGGAACCGCGGTCGGTCGCGAGGACGGCCCCGTAGGCGTAGGGGTGATCCGGGGAATTCGAGTCGGGAGGGACGGCCCGCACGACGCGCGCCATCACGCTGTCGAGAGCGCGCAGCTTCCGGGGCATCGCATTGCGGACGGCAAGGCTCGGAGACCAGGCGAGCCGTACCCATCGACCGACGTCCACCGGCCGGCTCGTGCGCAGCTTCACGCCGTCTTCGCCCAGGTCGGTTGCGATCCCGGTGCCGCTCTCGCCCCGCGGGAGGCTCCAATTCGGCCGGAAGGACAGAGGCACCTCGAGCGGTTGCCGGCGGTGGCGCCGTCGTTCCGGCGGCTCGGCGGCGCGATCCGAAGTTACCTCCGCCCGCGCGTCTATGAACGGCGCTGGGCGCATCGGTCGGCTGGCCCCTCCCTCTCTCATGAATGCGTGCTATCGAATGAATCTACCTTGTTCCTCTCTCCCCCGCCCTACTCCGTGTCGAAACCCATTCGCAAAACGCACCGCGAATGTCTCGTATGCCGAACGTCCAGAAAATGACGACACCATTGCGCGGTTTGTGACATCACGGTATTTCTGCAGCATGCGCCCAACCCTGGTCGCTTGCGTCCTGTCGGTCCTCACATTCGTCGCGCTCCCCGCGTCGGGCCAGGCACTGCCTCCGGGGTTCCAGGATTCCGTCGTCCTCAGCGGTCTCACGCTGCCGATGGCCGTCCGCTTCGCGCCGGACGGCCGGATCTTCGTCGCGGAGAAGAGCGGCCTGATCAAAGTCTTCGACTCCCTGCAGGATCCGACCCCGACCGTCTTCGCCGATCTTCGCGTCGAGGTGATGGACTACTGGGATCGGGGACTCCTGGGACTGGCGATCGATCCGAACTTTCCGTCCCAGCCTTATGTGTACGTTTCTTATACGTACGACTTCGACCCGGCCACCCCGCAGATCCCCCCGCCCCGTTGGGGCGATCAGTGCCCGACGCCGCCGGGCCCGAACGACGACGGCTGTGTGGTCACGGGGCGCGTATCGCGCCTGAAGATCAACCCGGACGACACGCAGAACGGCCCGGAACAAGTCCTCCTCGGGAACAACTGGTGCCAGCAGTTCCCGTCCCACTCGTTGGGCGCGATCGACTTCGGACCGGAGGGCGCGCTTTACGTAAGCGCGGGGGAAGGAGCCAGCTTCCGTCTCGTGGACTACGGGCAGAAAGGCGGGACCCTCGGAGCGCCCCCTCCGGTGCCCTCGAACCCGTGCGGAGATCCGCCCACCGGACGCGGCGGAACTCAAACGGCTCCTTCGGGCGAAGGCGGGGCACTACGCTCGCAGGACTATCGAACGACGTCGGACTCGCTGTCGTGGGACGGGTCGATGCTGCGCGTCGACCCGGTGACGGGGGTCGGATGGCCGGGAAACCCCAACTCGGATCGCACCGTCGCATTCGGCTTCCGGAACCCGTTCCGATGGACGTTCCGGCCGGGGACAGCCGAGGTCTGGCTCGGCGACGTGGGATGGGACACCTGGGAAGAGATCAACCGCCTTACCGCAATCCCGGGACCGTCGGCGGCCAACTTCGGCTGGCCCTGCTACGAAGGCGCCCCGCGCCAGCCGAGCTACGAGAACGCCGGCCTCACCCTTTGCCAGACACTCTACGGGCAGGGGCCGTCGGCGGTCTTAGCACCGTACTTCGCCTATCAGCACTACCAGAAGATCGATCCGAACGAGACCTGCAGTAACGCGAACTCGTCGATTACGGGGCTCGTCTTCTATCCCGCGGGGGGGTATCCGTCATCCTACGAGGATGCCCTCTTCTTCGCCGACCACTCTCGCAATTGCATGTGGGTCATGACCAAGGGAGCCAACGGACTCCCGGACCCGGCAACCGTGCACGTCTTCGAGAACGGCGCGTCCGAGCCGGTGGACCTTCAGCGCGGACCTGGGGGGGACGTCTTCTACGTCGATCACGAGGGGGGGGCGATCCACCGCATCTCCTACACCTCGGGGAACACGCCGCCGACCGCCGTCGCCGATGCGAGCCCGCGAAGCGGCGGTGTCCCCCTGACCGTCCAGTTCGATGGGTCGCTCTCGAGCGATCCGGATCCGGGCGCGACGCTCACGTACGCCTGGGACCTGGACGGCGACGGGCTCTTCAACGACGCGTTCGTGGTCCGGCCGATCCACACCTACACGGTCGCCGGACAGATCACCGCCCGCTTGCGGGTGACCGATGACAAGGGCGCCTCGTCGATCGACGGCGTCGTCGTGAGCCCCGGGAATCACGCGCCCCTCGCGACCGTCACGGCGCCGCCGCCCACCCTCACCTGGGCCGTCGGCGATGCCATCGTCTATTCCGGAAAGGGGCAAGACACCGAAGACGGAGCGATGCCCGCCTCGTCGATGCACTGGGACATCGTCATGCACCACTGTCCGAGCGGGACTCCCGACTGCCACGAGCACCTCATCGAATCGCACGACGGAACCTCGGGAGGCACGTTCGTCGCCCCGGACCACGATTACTACTCGTATCTCGAGTTCCGGCTCACGGTGACCGATCTCGGCGGGCTCACGGGCGTCAATTCGGCGGACATCGACCCGAAGACGAGCGTCACCACGTTCGCCTCGAGCCCAGCCGGCGCGACCATCTCCGTAGGCTTCCGCACGGCGCCGGCGCCGTTTTCGCAGACTCTGATCGTGAACTCGACGAACTCCGTCTCCGCGGCAGGTTTGCAGACGTTGGCCGGCCTCCCGTCGTACTGGAGCTCCTGGTCGGACGGCGGCGCCCGCCTCCACGACATCGTGGCGGGCGCGTCCGCCGCGACGTTGACGGCGAGCTACCTGGTCTGTGGAACCGTCGAGATATGCGGGGACGGCCGGGACAACGACTGCGACGGCGTCGTCGACAACGGCGCGATCCCCGGCCCGATGCTCTCGTTCCACGTCGACCACGACAAGATGTTCTGGACGGCGCTTCCGGGAGCCCAGACGTACGACGTCGTGCGCGGAAGCCTCAACGGCCTGAGGAACAGCCACGGCGACTTCGCCGCCTACACCCAGGAGTGCCTCGACAACAACGACCCGGGAACGGCTCTGATCTACCCTTCGAACCCGCCCGCGTCCGGGAGCGTGCAATGGTACATGGTCCGGGCGAACAACTGCGCCGGAGCCGGCACGTGGAACGACGGGTCGCCGACGCAAGTCGCGGATCGCGATCCGGGAATCAATGCCTCGAGCCACACCTGCCCGTGACCCCGGACGGGAGTAGGCGTGCCCTCGTGGCCGGGCCGAAGAGGGCCTAGGCGTCCGGCGGGGCACAGAGAAACCATGCGCGCGAGATTCATGAAAGAAGTGGCGGCGGCGGGTCTGCCGCCGGGTCCCGGCCCGGAAGGCGAGATCACCGAGGCGGACCTCGCGGGGCTTCCCGATTCCGTTCGCCGCTACCTCGGCTTCATGGGTGTCGTCGGGACGCCGCGGGTCTGGTCGTTCCGCCTCGCCCTCACCGGGCGGTTCCGCCGGAGCCGGAACGACGCGTGGATGGCGTGCGAGGCCTGGCAATACAACAGCGGCCTCGCCGTCGCCCGCATCTTCCACATCCGCATCCGACTCCGCGGCCTCGTGCCGGTGCTCGCTCGCGACACCTACGTCCTCGGGCGTGGGCGCATGCTGATCCGGCTCTTCGACCTCGTGACCGTCGGCGACGGGACCGGCGTCGAGTTCGACACCGGCGAGCTGGTCACGTACTTGAACGACGGGATCATGATCGCCCCCTCGATGCTGCTCGTCCCCGAGGTCCGCTGGTCCACGGTGGACGCGCGCTCGTTCGACGTCGCCCTCACCGATCGCGGGCGAACGGTCACCGCGCGCGTCTCCATCGACCAGCGCGGCGCCCCGACCGACTTCAGCACGACCGACCGCTTCGCCGCCGACCCGAACGACGCGACCAAGCTCGTGCGCACCCGGTGGACGACGCCGATCGAGGGTTGGCAGGAGACGGGCGGCCATCGTCTCTGGACGAGAGGCCGAGCCGTCTGGCACATGCCCGAAGGGGAATTCGCCTACGCCGATTTCGCGCCGGTGCCCGGGAGTTTCGCCGTCAACGTGCGGCCGGGAGAGTGAGCGTCTGGCCGGCCGTTCATTTCGGCGGCATGGCGGCGCCGCTGCCGGGGGTCGACGTCCAGTAGGCGAACTCCCGCTCGTAGCAGACGCCGTCCAGATCGGTCACGCGACCCTGGAAGTACGCCTGCGCGTCGGCGATGGCCTGGTTGTAGATGGTGGGGCCGATCTCCCTCAGGCAGTACTCGAGCAACATGCCAGCCTTGAGGTCGCCGACGTCCTGTTCCAGGTTCTCGGCGAAGTAGCGCTTGATGGAGGCCTGGAGCTGCTTGGCGGCTTCGGGGGAAAGCTTGATCGCCATGATGACCTACGCTTGCGAGAGGTGGCGTCGCACGAAGCGGCGAGCGTAGCACGGCCCGTGCGCCGCCGGCGCCGCGTCCCGTCACACCGTTTCAACCGCCGGCAGCTTCCCCGTCGCGTTCCCGCGCGGCTCCGGCCACTGGAACGGGAGAGCATCCCGTTTCTTCTCAGTCCGCCGACACGATCTTGAGAAACGGCTCGGGGTCGTCGTCGATGATCTGGACCGTGGGAGTCGTGAAGAGATCGAAGACGAAGATCAGTTCGAGCAACATGGCGCCTCCTCCAGTCGGCTGATTCTACTCCCGTCCCGGCCTCACACGATCGTGCGATCAGGAAACGCCGCACATATGAGGCGGGGACACGGTCCACCCATAACTGCGTCTGGCGGACTCGAGGAGCCGCCTGAGGATCAGCTCGCGCGCGGGGAGGCCCGCCGCGTCCGACGGGCACCGAGGGCCGCCGCCACGACGCCGCAAGCCGCGAATCCCAGAAACGCCGTGAGGTCGTGCTTGTCCCCGATCTCGAGCGTCATGTACGGCCGCGTGAGGAAGAAATCCTGGCTGAGGGCGGAGGCGAGCGCGGTGGCGAACGCGGCCGGATACCCGCCGAACTCGGCGGCGACGATGGTCACGATGATGAACGGAAACGCGAGCGTGGGGACGGCCACGGCCTCACGCAGGGGCATCAAGGCCCCGCCGACGAAGATCGCCAGGACCGGCCCGAGCGCCAGGTAGAACATCCGCTCTTCGTCGTCTCGCACCGTCGGGTCTCCGCCGCGTCGTGCCGCAGCCCCGACCATTGGAGCAGCTTCGGTATCAAGACGGCGTCAAGAAGGCTCTCCGTGACGTCAATCTTCCGTCAAATCCCGGGGAGTGCGAGGCCCCCCTCCGGGCTTCCGTGGGGGGTTCAGTCGCGCAGGTGGTACGGCACGCTGGTCACGACCACCCGGTGTCGGAACAGCAGCGCCCCCTTGATGAGGAGCGCGCGCTGGTTGTGAAGCAGGTGGTGCCACCACCGGGCCGGCACGAACTCGGGAAGGAGCACGGTGACGAAGTCGTCGGGGCGCTCGTCGTCGGTGATCGCGACGTACTCGAGGAGCGGCTGCATGACGGAGCGGTACGGCGAGGCCAGGATCTCGAGGCGAATGCCCTGCCCCCAGCGTCCCCACAGCTCGCGGATCTCGGCGGTGGCCCGAGGATCGACGTCCACGTAGACCGCCCGGACGTCGTCGGAGAGAGTGCGCGCGTACTCGAGCGCCTGCACGACGGCGCGGTGCACGCCGCCGATCGGAACGATCACGACGTTGTGGCGCCGCTCCGTCACTTTCACGTCGGCGAGCGAGAGCTGTCTGGCGACACCCTCGTAATGCCGCCGGATCGCGAGGAGGACGAAGACCAGCATCGGGATCAAGGCCACGATGACCCAC
>JBGQLU010000004.1:0-53573 GCA_041500265.1 Acidobacteriota bacterium
GATCGCCGGATCGATCACCGGCTGCACGCTCGAGGGCGTGAGCTACACCGTCTCCACCTCCCCGCTGACCTGGTCGGGGAACACCTTCGACGGCTGGGGCACCCGCGTCTCGGATGTCGCTCCGAACGCCCTGGGCGGCATCAGCGCCTCGACGTTTGTGAACACCGCGCCGTCGCCGTCGGTCAACGTGATCTCCGGCACGGTCAGCGCGAGCCAGTCCTGGAAGACGACCGTCGGCACGATCGCCATCACGGGGAACGTCGAGGTTGCCGGCGCCTCCGTACCGACCCTGACGATCGATCCGGGCTCGACGATCACGGTCGAGGCTTCGAACTACCTCTACGTCGGGAACTCTGCCGCCGGCGCCCTCGTCGCCGACGGCACCGTCGGGCCGGGCGCCCCGGCGACGATCACCTTCACGTCGTCCACGGGGACCCGCAACGGTTGGTTCGGCATCTGGTTCTACGCCAGCGCGCGCGCCTCGACCCTGCGCAAGGTCGTCGTCCAGCACGGCGGCAACACCAGCCAGGACGCCGACGCGACGATCTACGTCGGCAGCCCCGCCGGGCAGATGATCACCCTGAACGACGTGCAGATCAACGATTCCGAAAGGAACGGCCTCAGGGTCACCACCGGCGTCGTCTCCGCGACCAACGTGAAGATCCAGGGCGCGAACGCCCGCGGGGCGATCGTCAGCGGCGGCACGCTGACGATGTCGGGCTCCACGCTGTCGGGCGCGCCCTACGGCATGGTCGGCAGCACCGGCACGCTGAACTTGTCGAGCTCGACCTTTACCGGAAACACGACCCACGACGTGCAGATCACGGGCGCGATCGGAGGTTCAATCGCCGGCTGCACGCTCGAGGGCGTGAGCTACACCGTCTCCACCTCCCCGCTGACCTGGTCGGGGAACACCTTCGACGGCTGGGCGACGCGCGTGTCCGACGTCGATCCCGACGCCCTGGGCGGCATCAGCGCCTCGACCTTCGTGAACACCGCGCCGTCGCCGTCGGTCAACGTGATCTCCGGCACGGTCAGCGCGAGCCAGACCTGGAAGACCTCCGTCGGCAAGATCGACATCACGGGGAACGTCGAGGTCGCCGGTGCTTCCGCGCCGACACTGACGATCGATCCGGGCTCGACGATCACGGTCGAGCCCTCGAATTACCTCTACGTCGGAAACTCTGCCGCCGGCGCCCTCGTCGCGGACGGGACCGTCGGGCCGGGCGCCCCGGCGACGATCACGTTCACGTCGTCCACGGGGACGCGCAACGGTTGGTTCGGCATCTGGTTCTACCCGAGCGCGCGAGCCTCCACGCTGCGCAAGGTCGTCGTCCAGCACGGCGGGAACACGGCACACGACGCGTACGGGACGATCTACGTCGGCGGCCCCGCCGGGCAGACGATCACCCTGAACGACGTGCAGATCAACGACTCCGAAAGGAACGGACTGAGGGTCGCGACGGGCGCCGTCTCCGCGACCAACGTGAAGATCCAGGGCGCGAACGCCCGCGGGGCGATCGTCAGCGGCGGCACCCTGACGATGTCGGGCTCCACACTGTCGGGCGCTCCCTACGGGATGGTCGGCAGCACCGGCACGCTGAACCTGTCGAGCACGACGTTCAGCGCGAACACGACCCACGACGTGCAAATTTCAGGCGCGATCTCGGGATCGATCACCGGCAGCACGCTCGAGGGCGTGAGCTACACCGTCTCCACCTCCCCGCTCACCTGGTCGGGGAACACCTTCGACGGCTGGGGCACGCGGGTCTCGGACGTCGATCCGAACGTCCTCGGGGCGATCTCCGCCTCGACCTTCGTCAACACCGCGCCGTCGCCGTCGGTCAACGTCATCGGCGGCGACGTGACGACGTCCCAAACCTGGAAGACGACCGTCGGCACGATCAACGTCACGGCCAGCGTCCAGGTCGCCGCGGCGTCGAATCCGACGCTCACGATCGACCCGGGCTCGGTCGTCCGATTCGCGCCGGCGACCTACCTCTACGTGGGCAGCACGGCCCCCGGCGCCCTCGTCGCCGACGGAACGGTCGGACCGAACGCCCCCTCGACGATCCTCTTCACGACGTCGGACGCGAATCCGGCGCGCGGACAGTGGAACGGGCTCTTCTTCTATTCGAGCGCGCGCAGCTCGACGATTCGCAAGGCCGAGGTCCGCTGGGCCGGACGCACGATCGCGAACGCCGGCGGAATTTCCATGTGCGTCCCCGGCCAAACGATCACGATCGATCAGGTGCTCGTCACCGACTCGTTGAACCACGGCATCCAGGTCTGCGGCGGGACGGCCGCGATCTCGGCCGTGGAGCTGACCCACAACACGCTGGACGGCCTGCGCATCGCCGGAGGCACCGCTCTCGTCACCAGCGCCAACGTGCACGACAACGACCGCTACGGGATCGCGGCGACCGCCGGGACGCTGACCGTGACGTCGAGCACCGTGCAGCCTCACACAGCCAACTACGACTTCTGGTTCTCGGGGGGCACCGGCTCGATCGCCGGCTCGTCGTTCCAGAGCGTCTTCTACAGCGACGGGTCGCCGTCGTTCACCTGGACCGGCAACACGGTGACCAATTGGGGCGCCAAGATCTCCCGCCTGAGCCCGAATGACGTCTCATCGCTGTCCGACACCACGAGCAACACGATCTCGTCGATCGCGAGCCCGGTCACCGAGATCGCGGGCGGCACGGTCAACAAGGACACGACGTGGCGTCCGACGCTCGGAACGCTGGCCGTCAAGGGAAGCGTCGAGGTCGCCGGCACGAACGGCGTGGGCGGCGTGGCGACGCTGACGATCACTCCCGCAACCGAGCTTCGATTCGATCCGTCGTTTTACCTCTACGTCGGCTCGACCGCGGTCGGCGCGCTCGTCGCGAACGGGGCGTCCGGCGAGATCCTCATGACGTCGAACGCCGCGACGCCATCCGCCGGCGATTGGTACGGGCTCTACTTCTATGGGAGCGCTCGCACCTCGACGGTGACCGGCGTGCGGTTGCGCTACGCCGGCCTGACCGGAGCGAATTCCGCCGCCGTGTCGGTCAACAACAGCGCGACGTATCCGATCGCCTTGAACAACGTCGCCATCGAGGGGTCGAAGAACTACGGTTTCCGGGTGTTCACCGGCAACGTCACGATCACCGGCGGGTCGGCCGCGGCCTCCGTGCTCGACGGGTTGCGCGCGGACGGAGGCACGACGAACGCGACGGGGGTGTCCCTGACGGGAAACCGCTATGGCGCCGTGTGGGCCGCCGGAACCTTGAACCTGACGAACGCGACGTTCACGGGCAACGCCGATTGGGACATGAACCTCTCGGGGGGGTCGGGGGCCGTCACCGGCTCGTCGTTCCAGAGCGTGTTCTATGCCTCCACGACGCCGAACGTGACGTGGAGCGGGAACACCGCGACCAACTGGGGCGCAGGGCCCAAGCTTCCCCGTCTCGAGCCCGACGTCGTCGGGGAGCTCGCGGCGAACAACACCGTAACGCCCGCGCCCGGAGCGATCACCGAGGTGCTCGGTGGCACCGTGGTGCGCGACCAGACCTGGTCGAAGGAGCTCGGGTCGATCTACGCGATCAAGGGCTCGATCGAGGTGGCGGGGACCGATGGTGGCGACGCCGTGACCACGCTGACGCTCGAGCCGGGGCTCGAGTTGCGCTTCGACGTCGGCGGCCAGTTGTACTTCGGCAACAGCGCCGCCGGCGCGCTCGTCGCCGACGGCACGAGCGGCCCCGGAGCCCCCGCGATCATCCGCTTCACGAGCGGCGCCACGACACCGGCCCGAGGCGACTGGTACGGGCTCGGCTTCTACCCGCTCGCGAAGGCCTCGACGATCCGCAAGGCGGAGATCCTGTGGGCCGGCCGCGGCGGCGGAGCCTACGGCGGCGTCTACGCCACCGCGGTCCCGGCGGCGCCCATCCTGATCGACGACGTGACCATCCGGCAGTCGGGGCAGTACGCGGTGCGCGTGGACACCGGCACGGTCACCGTGCAGAACAGCCGCCTTGACACCAACGCGACGCACGACCTGAGCCTGACGGGCGGCACGGTCAGCGTCCGCAACAACTCCTCGATCGACAGCGTGTTCTTCAACAACGCGACACCGGTCGCCACGTTCACGGGCAACACGTTCGCGACCTGGGGTCAGAGGACCTCGCGCGTTGCAATGAGCGCGATCGACTCGCTCTCGTCGAGCAACACGTTCCTCCCCGGCGTCGCTTCCCCGATCGTCGAGGTGCTGGGCGGCACGCTCGCCGCCGACGCCGAGTGGAAACGCGCGCCGGGAACGCTGCGCTTCCTTTCGGGCGGTCGCGTGCAGGGCAGCACCGGCGCGGACAACCGCTCGACGCTGCGTCTCGATCCCGGCCTGCGCCTCGAATTCCCCGCCGGAGCGGGGCTGTGCGCGGGCGGGGCCACGGGCGCCCCCGGCGAGCTGATCGCCGACGGCACGGGGAGCGGCGTGCCCGAGCCGATCCTCTTGGAGAAGGATCCCAACGCCGCTTCGCGCTGGCAAGGGCTGTGCATCGAGAACACGGGACGCGCGACGCTGCGTCATGTGATGATCGAGGACGTGACGACGGCGGTGAGCGTCAACGGCGTCCTCGACGCGGGAGCGGACGTCGACGTGAACCGCTGCCAGAACGCCCTTTGGTTCTTCAACGGCGCGACCGGATCGACGCTCACGGACGTGAACGTCACTCAGTGCGTGACCGCGATCTACGCCAGCAACGCCGCTCCGGTCATCACGCACAGCCAGCTCGTCGGGAGCTCGTGGGGCGCGCTGAACGACACGCCGGCGACCAAGACCATCGTCGCCGAGTACAACTGGTGGGGTGCTTCGAACGGCCCCTCCGGCGCGGGCTCGGGGAACGGCTCGCAGGCCAGCACGGGCGTCGACTTCATCCCGTTCGACGCCGCGCCCTACACTCCGCCCGCTCCGACGGTCGCGTCGGTCCACCCGTACGACAACGAGGTCGACGTGCCGTGGGCGGCGAGCGTTACGGTCGCTTTCACCGGGGTCGTCAACCCGGCGACCGTGACCACCTCGACCTTCCGCCTCCTGGACGGCAACGGCGCGCCGGTCGCCGCGGACGTTCGCGTGAGCGGCACGGGAACGAAGGCCACCCTCGATCCTACGAACGCCCTTCTCGGGAACACGATCTACACCGTGGATCTGAACGGCGTAACCGATCTGAACGGCACCGCTGTCCCTGCCTTCTCGAGCACGTTCCTGACTGGCCCCGTCGAGCTCGGCGAGGAGGTGACGCCGGTGCCCCTCGACAACCCGGCGGTGTCGACCTCCGCGCGAGCGGGTTCCGCGGTCGCGATGGCCGGCGACCTCAACGGCGACGGCATCGACGACATCGTCTCGGGCGCGCCCGGATACCAGGCGCACGGATTCACCGAGGCCGGCGCGGCGATCGTCTACTTCGGCAGCACGATCGAGGCCGAGCGCAACACGCCGGACATCGTGTTCGAGGGCGTGTCGGCGTGGGACCGCACCGGCGTCTCCGTGGCGGGCCTGTGCGACTTCAACGGCGACGGGCGGCTCGACATCATCATCGGCGCCGAGCAGCTCGATCGGGACACCAACGTCCCCACCGGCAAGGGGAAGGTCTACGTCATCTTCTTCGACCCGACCGACCTCGTGCACTATCCGAACATCGCCGATGACGCGCTGATCGACACCGTCGACCTCGCGACGGTCGGGCAGCCCGGAGGCGTCCCCGGCGTCGTCTTCGAAGGTGAAACTCCGGGCGATCGCGCGGGCTTCGCTGTGGCCTGCGGAGGCCGCGTCAACGCGGGCTCGGGAACCGATCTTCTGATCGGCGCTCCGGGGGCCAACCCGCCTGGCCGCTTGCATGCCGGGCGCGCGTACCTCGTGTTCGACAACACCAGCCTGTCGGGCGCGGTCACGCTCGACCGCGTGGCGAACGGGCTCGGCAACCAGGTCCCGGGGATCGTCTATTCGGGAGAAGCCCAGGACGACGGATTCGGATCCTCCCTCGCCTTCATCGGCGACATCGTGGGCGACAGCGGCGAGGACCTGGCGATCGGCGCGCCCTACGCCGATCCGATCCAGCCGGGCGGGGGCACGGCGCATGACGCGGGCGCGCTGTACGTCGTGCAGGGCGGCGCGCTGAGCGCCACGCGGGTCGAAGCGTCGGCGATCGGCTTCTCCGTCGCGGGAACGGCCTTCCGCGGCACCCAGGCCGACGGCTGGTTCGGTTTCTCGGTGGCCCCGGGAGGCGACAACCAGGCCGACGGAATTCCGGATCTCCTGATCGGCGCGCCGATGGACTCTCCCCCGGGCCTCACGAATGCGGGCCGGGTCTATCAGGTCTCGGACACCATCGCGTGGGGTGTCTTCTACGACGTCAACATCGGCGACTGCTCGGTGGCCGGCAATCTCGCCGGCACCGTTTGGGAAGGCGAGGCAGCCGGCGATCAATTCGGCTGGTTCGTCGCCCCGATCGGCGACTACAGCCAGGACGGCCTCGACGACATCATGATCGGAGCGCCGGGAGCGGATCCCGACGGCATCTCCGACGCCGGCGGTATCTGGATCATCGACGGCCAGACCTTCAACGCGGGGACCTGCCGTCTCGGCTACTGCTGCTGCCACATCGGACACGATGCGCCGGGCAGGAAGAAGAAGTGCAGGCTGCCGGGAGGCCGCTGCGGCACGTCGGGTTGCGACAACGGCGATTTCGACGGCGACCACCACAAGGACGTGATCATCGGAGACCCGGGCCCGCGGCCGCCCGGCCCCGGCGACCCGGGGGATCCGGGTGGGGGTGGGGGTACGGGCGGTCCCGGCGGAACGATCTTCATCCCGCAACCCCCTCCGACCGACGACTGCACGACCGGCTGCGTCAAGCACGACCTCGACACCGGCACGGTGTGCAGGGTCCCGCCGGGAGTGTTGCCACCGGGCCGGCCCGACCCGACCGTTCACGGCATCCCGGGCCCGGGCGGCATGCCCGGCGGCCCCGTCGATTGGCCGCCGGGGATGACACCGGTCGGCGGCGCTACCACGGGCCCCGACGGCTCACCGTACGACGCCCCCGGGGCGACGCTCGAAATCCCCTTGTGGGAGCCGGGAGGCGACGGAGTCGATTCCAACGTTCCGCTCCACTTCTACTTCTGGAATGGAACGGTCTGGGACCCCCACCCGGGCCCGATCGATCCTTGGGGACCGAATCCACCGGACACGGAGCACAACGGCCACAGGTGGATCCGCATCCGCATCCCGCTCGACTGCCACTGGGTCGCGTTCATGGACGACCGCGATCACGACCAAATCCCGGACGTGAAGGACAACTGCCCGGACGATCCCAACCCGGGCCAGGAAGACGTGGACGGAGACGGCGTCGGCGACGTCTGCGACAACTGCCCGTTCAACGCGAACCCGAGCCAGGCCGACTCGGACCAGGACGGTATCGGCGACGCGTGCGACACCTCCTGTGTCGACTCCGACGGCGACGGCGCCCCGAATCCGGGCCAGGGAGCGTCGTGCGCTCCTGCGGACAACTGTCCGACGGTGCCCAACCCGAGCCAGAGCGACGCCGATCTCGACGGCATCGGCGACGCGTGCGATCCGTGCACCGACACCGACGGCGACGGCTTCGGAGACCCCGGCTACGCCGCCAACACCTGCCCGCTCGACAACTGCGCGTCGTTCGGGAACCCCACGCAGACGGATGGCGACGGGGACGGCGTCGGGGACGGGTGCGACAACTGTCCGTATGACCCGAACGCCAACCAGCTCGACTCGACCGGCGGAACGTGCGGCGACGCCTGCGAACCGCTGACGACCACCGTCCGGTTCGAGCCGCGCACGATCAACCTCGAATCGCACGGCAACTACGTGATGGCGAGCCTGACGATGCGCTCGGGATACTCGTTGACGGGCATCGATCCGGCGGCACCGATCTACCTCTCGGTGGCGGGCGGGGTCCAGCTTCCGGATTTCGACCGGCAGCTGAACGGCAACAAGCTGCGCGTGCGGTGGGATCGACAGCTGGTGCAGAACCTCGCTCCCGTCGGGGCCTCGGTGGAGTTCCGCGTGAGCGGCCTGATGATCTCCGGCGCGTGCAGGTTCGAGGGGGTGGACCACGTTCGCGTGATCGACGAGGGTCGCTCGCACGACTCGGCGCCCGAGGCGCCGGACGATCCCTCGACGATCCTCGACGATGCGATCCGGGGAGACCGGACGAACCTCGGCCCCGGCGGATCCGGCAACCTCGGACCGGTGACGTGCCTGTCCAGCTTCAAGTCGGACTTTGCGTTCGCCTTCAATCTCGATCCCACGGCCCCGGCCCCCGGGCAGGTTCTCTTCTACCTCTACAAGTTCTGCAACGGGACGGCGACGTGCTCGTACGGCCAGACCTCATCGGGCGCCGAGCGCACGCCGTCCTCGGGGGCGTGTCCGTAGGAGCGCTCGTTCCACCGGCCGGGGATCGCCACGACTCGATCGTGGGGATTCCCGGCCGCAACCCTCTTGCCCACCGCCGTCGGCCCGCGTAGGCTCGGTCCCGATGGAACGCTCAGCCGAGGTACTCCGATCGTTCTACCGCGCCGTGGTCCGGCGCGACTTCGCGGAGGCTCGAAAGTACCTGAAGGACGACCTCGTGTTCGTGGGGCTGTTCGAGACGTACCCCAGCGCGGGGGCGTACCTCGCCGCGCTGACCGGCCTCATGGGGATCACGAAACGGCTGGACATCAAGGCGGTGATCGCCGAGGGGAACGACGTCGCGGTGTTCTTCGAGCTGGAGACCTCGGCGCCGGCCGAGGCGGTCACGCTCGTGGCCGAGTGGCATCAGGTCAAGGACGGCAAGATCTACCACGTCGAATCCGCATTCGACGGGCGCCCGTTCGCGGCGATGTTCGCGGGGGCGAAGAAGAGATGACGCGGGGCCGCGATGCGAAGCGGCTTTCGCAGGCGACGACCCGTACCCGGAGCCCCGCCAGAACGGCCGGCCTACCGTTGCTGGCGCCCGATCAGATCGTGCAGAGCCCCGAGACCGGCGTCCGGTATCGGGTCGGGCGACTGCTCGGATTCGGCGGATATGGACAGGTCTACCTGTCGAAGAGGCTCTCGCCCTCGCCGGGGATCCCCGAGGCCGTCTGCATCAAGGTCAGCCCGTACATGGACGCGTGGCTGCGCGAGGCGTACTTCGGCCAGCTCCTGGACGGCCATCCCCGCGCGATCCGGGTGTTCGATCGATTCGCCTTGATGCCGCCCGAGGGGCGCCCTCTGTACTGCCTCGCCCTCGAGTACGCCCGCCACGGCGACCTGAGCACGTTCCTGCGGCAGTCGGGGAAGGCCTGGGCCGAGCGCACCGCGAGGCGCGAGATCGCGGGGGTCCTGGAGGTGCTCGGCAAGCTCCATCGCGGCGAGCTGCTCCACCGCGACCTCACGCCGATGAACGTGTTCGTGTGCGACGGCCGCCGCTTGAAGCTGGGCGACTTCGGCATCGTGCGCTCGATGAGCGACCGCCGCGGTCAGCGCACCCGCACGCTCAATCCGGCCATGGCGCCGAGCGAGGTCGTGGCGGGGCTCGTTCCCAAGTGGCAGGCCCGGGACGACGTCTATCAGGTCGGCCAGCTCCTGGCGATGCTCGTGAAGGGGGACGCGAGGGCGCGCATCCGCACGTCCGAGGTACGCCATCTGTCGTGCAGCGACCACCTGAAGGAGATCGTGCACCGGTGCATCGGCGAGCGCCGCAAACGCTACGAGAGCGCCGGCGAGCTGATCGAGGCGCTCCGCCGGGCGCCCGCGCGGCTGCGCGCTGGCGCGCTCCGGTCGCTTCGAGGGATTCATCTCGCCTTCACCGGGATCTTGACCAAGCCTCGGAGCGAAGCCGCCCGAGCGGCGAAGCGCGCCGGGGCGATCGTCCACGGCGGAGCGTCGGCCCTGACGAGCGTCGTCGTGCGTGGACGTCCCAATCCGCTCCAGGCCGCCGGCCGGGAAGGCGGCCTCAAGCTGATGGAGATCAAGCGCCTTCGCGAGAAGGGCCACAAGATCACCCTCCTCAACGAGAAGCAGTTCTGGGCCCTGGTCGCGAGGCGCTGACTTAGGCTCCGACGCCGTCGCCGGACCTCTCCCCCGCCCTCCACGCTCCCGGGGAGACGCCCACGGCGCGCTTGAACGCGCGAGAGAACGCGGCTTCGCTTTCGTACCCGACGCCGAGCGCGACCTCGATCAGCTTCGACTTCGTGTCGCGCAGGAGCTTCGCGGCCACCTGCATCCGCCACTGCGCCAGGTACTGCATCGGCGGCTGGCCGATGAAGTGCACGAAGCGCTCGTGCAGCGTCGAGCGCGACATCGCCGCGTCGTCGGCGAGCCGCTCGAGCGACCACGGCGCGTCCGGCTTTTCGTGAAGGAGCGCCAGCACGCGACCGATCGCGGGGTCGCGCATGCCTGCGAGCCATCCGGTCTGCCCGGCGGGCAGGGCATCGACGTAGCGGCGCAGCACCTCCACGAAGAGCATCTCGCTCATCCGCTCGAGAACGGCCTCGCCGCCGGGCCGCCGCTGGTTCGACTCGACCACCGCCGCGCGCAGGAACGACGAGACCCACGAATCCGCGCCGAGCGTCGAGCCCGAGACGTGCAGGACCCGCGGGAGCGCCGCGAGGATCGGATTGAAGGGGCGCGCGTCCAGCCCCAGGAAGCCGCACACGATGGTCGCGCGGTCGCAGCCCCCGCCGTCCAGGCGCGCGGTCGTGACCTCGGCGTCGCGCAAGCTCAGCGCGTAGGGGAGCTGCGGCGGGCGCGGCGCGAAAAAGACCTCCTTGTTCGCCCCGGGTTGTCTCATCCCGGGGGCGCTCGACATCACGTGAGGGTCCCCCTGCGGGAAGAGCACGACGTCCCCCGCCTCGAGCCGCAGGGGGGTCTCGCCGACGATCGCGGCCCAGCAAGATCCCTCGACGACGCCGTGGAACTCGATCATGTGCTCGGCGCCGGGCATGATCCCCGGGATGATCTCCCGCGCGGGAGGCGCCTCGGCCACCCAGGGGGAGCTTCCGTCGATGTAGTAGAAGACCGCGCCCCGCAGCCGGACCGCGCGCAGCACGTCGGACAGGGTATCTCGACTCATTCCCGGCCTCCGGACGATCGGTCAAGTGTTTCCGACGCGCGGCCATACGTCAATGCCGCTCTTCGGCCATCTTGTTCCCGCATCGACACGGCCTCGCGCGCACCTCTCGTCGAGCGATGGACCGCCCGTCGGAAGAGAAGGAGCAAGATCATGGAAACGATCACCATCGCCCCCGACCTGACCGCCATCAAGGCCAAGCAGCAGGCGACCTGGGCCTCCGGAGACTTCGGCCAGATCGGCGTCCGCCTCCAGCTCGTCGGCGAGTCGCTCTGCGAGGCCGCGGACGTCGAGGCGTGCGACACCGTGCTGGACGTGGCCGCGGGGAACGGCAACGCGTCGCTCGCCGCCGCCCGCCGGTTCGCGGAGGTCACCTCGACCGACTACGTCCCGGAGCTTCTCGAGCAAGGGCGGCGCCGCGCGGAGGCCGACCGCCTGCCGATCTCGTTCCAGCCGGCGGACGCGGAAGCGCTTCCGTTCGGCGACGGCGCGTTCGACGTGGCGTTGTCCACGTTCGGCGTGATGTTCGCGCCGGATCAAAAGCGCGCCGCGGCGGAGCTGCTGCGGGTCGTGAAGCCCGGCGGCCGAATCGGCCTGGCGAGCTGGACTCCCGAGGGGTTCATCGGCGACATGTTCAAGGTCGTCGGATCGTTCGTGCCCCCTCCGGCCGGATTGAGCTCGCCGATGGCGTGGGGAAGCGAGCCGCGCGTGGTCGAGCTGTTCGGACCCGGGGCCTCGGACATCCGGACCGAGCGGAAGATGTGCGTGTTCCGCTACGCGTCTCCGGAGCACTGGGTCGACTACTTCCGGACGTACTACGGCCCCACGCACAAGGCGTTCGCGGCCCTCGACGGATCGCGCCAGCTCGCGTTCCACGCGGCGCTCACGACGCTCGCGCAGAAAGCGAACCGCAGCAGCCGCGGATCGCTCGTCCTGCCGGCGGAGTACCTCGAGGTCGTGATCACCAGATCGTGACCGCGCCGGCGCGGGGCACGACGATCCCTTTCAGCACAGGATGAGGAGAACGCCATGACGATCATGCAAATCGGTACGGTCGAGGAATTGAAGCGCGGCTTCGAGGGAGACATCCTCCTTCCGGGCGACGAGGCTTACGAGAGCGCACGTAGGATCTGGAACGCCATGATCGACAAGCGCCCCGCCGTCATCGCGCGCTGCGCCACGACCTCGGACGTCGTGCGCGCGGTGAACTTCGCGAGGGAGAACGGCCTCATGCTCGCGGTCCGCGGCGGCGGGCACAACATCGCGGGCAGCGCGATGTGCGAGGGCGGGTGCGTGATCGACCTGTCGCGGATGAAGGCCGCCAGCGTCGATCCCGCGCGGCGCCGCGCCACGATCGAAGGCGGGGCGACCCTCGCGGACCTGGATGCCGCCACCCAGGCCCACGGCCTCGCAACACCGCTGGGGATCAATTCCACCACCGGCATCGCCGGACTGACGCTCGGCGGCGGGTTCGGGTGGCTCAGCCGTAAGCACGGCATGACGGTCGACAACCTCGAATCCGCCGAGGTCGTGACCGCGGCGGGCGAGGTCGTGCGCGCGAGCGCGAGCGAGCATCCCGACCTCTTTTGGGCGCTCAAGGGGGGGAGCGGCAACTTCGGCGTCGTCACCCGCTTCGAGTTCCGGCTCCACCCCGTCGGCCCTGGGGTGCTGAGCGGACTCATCGTCTACCCGATCTCCCAGGCGAAGTCGGTGCTTCGGCAGTACCGCGAGTTCGTCGCGAACGCTCCGGACGAGCTCGCGGTGTGGGCCTTGCTGCGCAAGGCTCCGCCCCTGCCCTTCCTTTTACCGAGCGTCCACGGCACGGGGATCATCGCGCTTGCCGTGGTCTATGCGGGGGATCCGAAGGAGGGTGAGCGTCTCATCAAGCCGCTGCGCACCTTCGGCACGCCGGTAGGGCAACACGTCGGCGTCCACGCCTACGGCGCCTGGCAACAGACCTTCGATCCCCTGCTGACGGCGGGCGCACGCAATTACTGGAAGTCCCACAACCTCTCGAAGCTCGAGGACGGGCTGCTGGACACCATGATCGAGTTCGCGGGGACGTTGCCGTCGGGACAGTCCGAGATCTTCCTCGCCTCGATCGGCGGCGCGACCGCGCGGCCGGCGCCGGACGCCGCGGCCTACGCCCACCGCGACGCCCAATTCGTCATGAACGTCCACGGTCGCTGGGACGACCCGGCCGACGACGAACGCGGCATCGCCTGGGCGCGCGCGTTCTTTGCGGCCGCGGCGCCGTTCGCCACCGGCGGCGCTTACGTCAACTTCATGACCGCCGACGAGGGCGATCGGGTGCGGTCCGCCTACGGCCGGAACTACGATCGCCTCACCCGGGTGAAGCGCGCGTACGACCCGGACAACCTCTTTCGGATGAACCAGAACATCGAGCCGGCCTAGGGACAGGGACTCGTCATGATCTGCGGCTTGTCGCAGGTGCCGATGCCGATCGCTTCGGGACGTTCCGTTCCGTCACCCTTGCGGCCGTACGACCCCTCGGCGGATGCGCTCTGGCCGACGACGACGAAGTAGCGGCTTCCCGATCCCGGATCGAAGGTCGCGGTGCCCGTCGTGCCCAGGTGGCAGGCGGCGACGTCCCAGTTCAGGAGGGAGATCTGCGCGAGCGGGCCGCTGTACGCCGCGTGGTCGGTCACGGCGCAGGCCGGTGCGTAGGTCAACGTGAGCCTTCCCGTCGATTTGTTGTAGCCGGTGACCCGCAGCCCGGCGTCCCCCATCTCGATCTCGGACGGCTCGCCCGGAGTGCTCGGACCGCTCCCGGGCGTCGCGACCGACGCAGGGTTGGCGTATCCGGAGTCGCCGCCCGTGTTGAAGGCACGGACGCGGTACGAGTAGGTGGTGTTGGGGCGAGCGTACGGATCCGCGTAGCTGGGCACCGACGCCGAGCTCTGTCCGATGGGGCCGTAGAATGACGGGTTTGCGCTGCAAAATGCCGCCGTCCCCATGCAACGCTCCACCTTGAACCCTTGCTCGTTCGATGAATTGTCCGCCCAGGACAGGTTGACTCGAGTCGACGACGCGGCGGTGCCCGTGAGGCCCGAAGGCGCGGCGGGGGGAACGTCGATCGTCGCCTCGACCATGTTGGTGAAGCCGGAGTTGCCGCCGGCGTTCGAAGCGCGCACGCGGTAGGTGTAGGCGACGCCCGGCGCGCGGGTGACGTCGCTGTACGCGGTGGAGCCCGCCGGGACGCTGCCGATCCAGTAGAAGTTGTACGGGTTCCAGGTGCAGTCCGCCGCGAGCGTTCCGCGGCAGCGTTCGATCTTGAACGACGACTCGTTGGCGGAGTTGTCGACCCAGCTCAGGTCGATTCTAGAGGACGAGACCGGTGTTGCCGCGAGACCTGAGGGGGACGGGGCCGTGAACGTGGGCGCCCCCCCGGCCCCCGGGCAGTACACCGAGCCCGTGTTGGTCCACGTACCCCCGGCGTCCTCGCCGCCCCAGACGATCATCCGGCTTCCGGACCAGACGGCGGTGTGGCCGTAGCGATCGAACGGAGTGAACGCTCCGGTGCCGATCGCCGTCCACGAATCGGTGGCCGGCAGGTACTGGCCTCCCGTGAACCGCGTCGTGTCGCAGGCGCGGTTCGCGCATCCCCCCCACACCAGCATCCGATCTCCCGTCCAGACGAACCTGTGCTGGCCGCGGGCTTCAGGAGCGCCGAGAGCCGCGATCCGGGTCCACGCGTTGGTCGCGGGGACATAGCGCGCGCCGTCGCCGAGCACGTTGACCGCGTCCTGGCCCCCCCAGACGATCATGCCGGAGCCGTCCCAGACCGCCGCGTGCGCTTCGCGCGCCGACGGCGCTCCCGCCGTGCCGATTGCGCTCCACGTGTCGGTCGCCGGGTTGTACCGGCCTCCGGTGTCGTCGGGAGAGCCGCTCTGCAGCCGCCCACCCCAGACGATCATCTCGTTGCCCGACCACACGGCGGGATAGAACCAGCGCGCCGAGGGAGCTCCGCTCAGGGAGGTCGCTTGCCACGTGTCCGTGGACGGGTCGTAACGGCCGCCGGAGTTCAGCGGCACGTTGCCGAAGTAGTCGGCCATCCCGCCCCAGACGATCATCCGCGTGCCGGTCCAGACCGCGGAATGGTATTGCCGCGGATCGGGAGCCCCCGCAAACCCGACGTCCACCCAGGCGTCCGTGGTCGGGTTGTAGCGGCCACCGCCGTTGTGCGGCCCCATCCCCTGGACGTTGCCGCCCCAGACGATCATCTCCGTACCCGTCCACACCGCCGTTTGGTTCTCGCGGGCCAGGGCCGCCGTCAGGATGTTGGTCATCGTCCAGTGATCGGTGGCGGGGTCGTAGCGCTTCCCCGAGGAGGTCTGGCCGATGTTGTTGTGACCTCCCCAGACGATCATCTCGGCTCCGGTCCAGACGGCCGAGTGTCCGACTCGTGAGTCGGCGGCATTCTCGGTGCTGGTGGGGACCCACGAGTTGGTGGCGGGGTCGTAGCGTCCGCCGGTGTTGAGGACGAGCTGGCACTCCCCGCCGTGGCAGCCGCCCCACACGATCATCTCCGTGCCGGTCCAGACGGCGGAATGACCCGCGCGCTGGCTTGGACCGGCCGTTGTATCCACGGGAGCCCAGCCATCGCCGGCCGGGTCGTAGCGTCCACCGTCGTTGAATTGCGTGGAGCACTGCGCATTGGCGCAGCCGCCCCAGACGATCATCCTCGAACCGGTCCAGACCGATGTCAGCTCGTACCTCTCGGCCGGGGCCCCGCCGAGCGATGTCGCCGTCCACCTGTCTGCCGCGGGATCGTACGTGGCGCCGGTCTTGAGCGGAGTGAAGCAGCCGCCCGATACGCCGCACCCGCCCCAAACGATCATCTTCGTTCCCGTCGAAACCGCCGTGCCTTTCGTGCGCGCCTCGGGGGCGTTGCTCACGGAGGTCGGGACCCAACTATCGGTCGCCGGGTCGTACCGCCCTCCCGTCGTGACTCCCCCGCCCCAGACGATCATCCGCGAGCCCGCCCACACGGCGTCGTGTCCCGTGCGAGGCGACGGAGCGCCGGACGTCGAGGTCGGGGTCCAAGCGTCGGTGACCGGGTTGTACCGGGCTCCGTCGTTCACGCCGCCGAACCCGTTGACGTCACCTCCCCACACGATCATCTCGGAGCCGGTCCAGACCGCGGAATGGCCGCTGCGGGACGCGGGGACTCCCGGGCCGATCGACGTCGGCCGCCACGAATCGGTTTGCGGGTCGTAGCGGCCGCCCGACTCCAGCTGAACGCAGCAGCCGGAATGCCCGCCGGTGCCCCCCCACGCGATCATCTCGGTGCCGGTCCAGACGGCTCTCATTCCCGTCCGGGCGTCGGGATGGCCGATCGACGAGACCGGCCGCCAAGTGTCGGTCGCCGGATCGTAGCGCCCGCCCGGGATGCTGCCGTCGCCATACGTGATGGCGCCCCACATCAGCATCTCGGAGCCGGTCCAAACGGCGACCTGCCCGGCGCGCGCATCCGGAAGGAAGCGCGTGGCCGACCACGAGTCCGGCGAACAGGGAGGCGCCGTGATCTCCGGCGCGGCGTTCCCTTTCGTGGACCCCGGCGCCGCAACGAGCGAAGGAGAGATCGTCGGGGCAGTCTGTTGCCACCACGCGTCGAACGACATCTTCGAGAGGCTTCCGGGGACCGCGCCGAACCGGCCGTCGGCGTCGTACCAGCGCCGGGCCAGCGTGTCGGCGAGCGCAGGCCGCGCGAGACACTCGACGATGAGGAGTGGGTCGTCGTTCAACGCGGCGAACAGCTCACGCAACATCTCCGGATCGCGGCTCTCGCGAGCCATCCGCCGGACTTCGGCATCGAGCTGCTCGCTCGTGATGGGGCGGTGCCAGAACACCTCCAGCGCATTCGATTTTCGGAGCGATTCATCGACCCGCACCGCGATCTGCGCGTCTCCGAGAACGGCCTCGAGCGCGGGCTTGGTCCCGGGGTTCTGCTCCGGCCAAATACGGTGCCGCCAGTAGACGGCCTCGATCGCCTTCTGAGCCGCGAGCCGGCGCTCCCGACCGATCGGATCGATCCCCGAGGACGTCGAGGTCGAGGCGGCAGACGCCACCGTCGCCGATGCGACGACGGCCAGGAGGGCTCCGCTAGCCAGGATGGATGCTGTGCGGTATTTCATGTCGAGATCCTCCGCGACGAGGGCCTGCGCTCCATCGGTGATCGAGACGCGATCGTGCCCTTCATCCAACAGTGCGCAGGAAACGGGCGAGAATCCCGAAGCAGGAGCCACAACCGGCAAGTTTCGCCCCGACAAAAGGGACGGAGTCGATCCTCTGTCCCCCGCCCGTGGCCTCGCGTGAGACGGGAGCCGCGGCCCGGTGGTACTTTCCGTCCTAGGTTTGCGCACTGATTCGAGGGACGCCGAAAGGCGGGGTGCGATCTCATGAGCGTGGACTTCCAGAGGCTGCGGGAGGTCTTTCTGGAGGCCGTGGAGCAGCATGCTCCGGAGGGCTGGCCTCGTTTCCTCGACCAGGCCTGCGGTGGAGACCAGGCGCTGCGGGACCAGCTCGAGCTCCTGTTGCGCGCGCACCTCGAAGGGCGGGACGCCGGCGCCGACGCGAGCCGCGCCGCGGCGCCGGCCGGGGCCGCCGAGCCGCCCTTCAATCTCGCGGGAAAGGTGATCGGGCCGTACAAGCTCGTCGAAAAGATCGGCGATGGAGGGATGGGCACCGTCTACATGGCGGAGCAAACCCAGCCGATCCAGCGCATGGTGGCCCTCAAGATCATCAAACCGGGGATGGACTCCCAGCAGGTGATCGCGCGCTTCGAGGCGGAGCGCCAGGCGTTGGCGCTCATGGACCATCCGAACATCGCCCGCGTGCTCGACGCGGGGACCACGGACTCGGGCCAACCCTATTTCGTGATGGAGCTGATCAAGGGCGTCGCGATCACCAGGTACTGCGACGATCAGCGACTGACGCTCGAGGAGAGACTGGAGCTGTGTATTCCCGTCTGCCAGGCGATCCAGCACGCCCATCAGAAGGGGATCATCCACCGCGACGTGAAGCCGTCGAACGTTCTGATCGCGCTCTACGACGGAAAGCCGGTTCCGAAGGTGATCGACTTCGGAGTGGCGAAGGCGATCCGGACGCCGCTGACGGACAAGACGTTGTTCACCGGCTTCGGTGCGATCATCGGCACGCTCGAGTACATGAGCCCAGAGCAGGCCGAGCTGAACCAGCTCGACGTCGATACCCGCAGCGACATCTACGGCCTCGGCGTCCTCATCTACGAGCTGCTCACCGGGACGACTCCGATCCAACGAGAGAGGATCCAACGCTCGGCGAACCTCGAGATCCTGCGGCTGATCCGCGAGGAGGAGCCTCCCACGCCGAGCACGAGGCTCGAGACGACCGGAGAGCTCCAGGCGATCGCGGCCAGGCGAAGCCTCGAGCCGAGGCGGTTGAGCGGCCTCGTGCGGGGTGAGCTCGACTGGATCGTGATGAAATGCCTGGAGAAAGACCGGGGCCGCCGCTACGACACCGCCGACGGACTGGCGCGCGACCTCCGGCACTTCCTCGCCGATGAGCCGGTCGATGCGTGTCCGCCATCGACGTACTACAGGCTGCGCAAGCTCGCCTCCAAGTATCGCCGGCTGCTCACGACCGCCGCCGCGTTTCTCGTCCTCGTGCTCGCGGGAGCCGCGGTAGCCGCGTGGCTCGCCGTTCGCGCCTCGAAGGCCGAGGCCCTGGCCAAGGAGCAGGCCGACGTCGCAGAGCAGATCGCCGCTTTTCTCCAGAACGATCTCCTGGGGGCCTCGAGCCCCACAACGCCGTCGGACAAGGACCTCACGCTGCGCACGGTTCTCGATCGCGCTTCGGCGCATGTCGAAGAGCGGTTCAAGGACCGGCCGCTGGTCGAGGCGGGACTCGACAAGGTCATGGGGATCGCGTTTCTATCCCTGGGCGATTACGCTTCCGCCGAGAAACACCTCGTGCGCGCCCTCGCGAACGACGAGCGCGTCAGCGGCCCGGTTCACCGCGACACCGTGGGCGCTCGGATGGACCTGGCGGTCCTGCGGTTCCGCCAGGGCCGCCTCGACGAGGCCCGGAGGCTCCATGAGCAAAACCTCGAGATCCAGCGCGCGACGATCGGACCCGAAGACCCCGACACGCTGAAGACGATCAACAACCTGGGCAACGTCCTGATGGCACAGGGCCGGTATCAGGACGCGAGGCAGCTTCTGGAAGCGACTCTCCCGGTCGCGAGGCGCGTCCTCGGGTCCGATGAAAGGCCGTTGTTCAACCCGACCATGATTCTCGCAAGGGCCTATTCGGGCCTCGGGATGTACGACGAAGCGCGGAAGCTCAACGAGGAGCTGGTGGCTGCCATGCGGCGGACGCTCGGCCCCGAGCACATGACCACCATGATCGCGGAGAACAACCTGGCCACGGTCTTGAAGCAGCAGGGCCATCTCGACGACGCGAGGAAGCTCTACGAGGAGACCGTTGACGTGAAACGGCGCACGTTGGGGCCGGAGCATCCGAGCACGCTCGTCGGCCTGTTCAACATCGCCGACCTCGATCTCACGGCCGGGCAGCTTCCCGAAGCGCGCGCCCTGTACGAGCAGATCTTGCCGGTCCAGCGCCGCGTGCTGGGCGCGGACCACACGGATACGCTTCGAACGATGCAAGGCCTCGCCGTGACGCTCAACCAGCAAGGGCATCGGGCAGAAGCCCGGGCGCTGTACGAGGAGACTCTGACGAGCCAGCGGCGCGCGCTCGGCGCCGAGCATCCCGACACGCTGAGGACGATGAACCGGCTCGCCGATCTCGATCTCGACGACGGCCGGTTCGACGAGGCGCGGAAGCTCTACGACCAGGTGCTGGCGGGTTTTCGCCGCGCGCTGGGGCCGAAGCACCGGACGACGCTCGAGTTGACCAAGAACCTCGCCTGGCTGCGGGTTACGTTCGCGGACCCGCGATTCTGGGATCCTGCCCAGGCCGCGGCGTTGGCGAACGAAGCGCTGGCGCAGAATCCGGACGACGGGGACGCATGGAACACGCTCGGGATCGTCCGGTACCGCGAGGGTCGTTGGAAGGAGGCGATCGCGAGCCTCGACAAGTCCATGGACCTGCGGAAGGGCGGGACCAGTCGCGATTACTACTTCTTGGCGATGGCGAACTGGCGGCTGGGCAAGCGCGACGACGCGGTGGACTGGTACCGGAAGGCCACGGACTGGATGGACAAGAATCAGCCCAAGAGCGCGGAGCTGAAGCGGTTCCGAGCCGAGGCCGATGCGCTCATGAAGTCCGTGAAAGGGTAAACGTCCGGCGATGAACGATGTGACGCAGATCCTCTCCGCGCTCGAACAGGGGGACCCGCACGCGGCGGACAAACTGCTGCCCCTGGTCTATGACGAGCTGCGCAAGCTCGCCGCGGCGAGGATCGCGCGGGAGAGGCCCGGCCAGACCTTGCAGCCGACGGCGCTGGTTCACGAGGCGTACCTCCGGCTCGTGGACGCCGAGAAGGTAAGACACTGGAACAGTCGAGCGCATTTCTTCGGCGCCGCGGCCGAAGCGATGCGCCGGATCCTCATCGAGCAGGCGCGCAGCAAGAAAGCCGAAAAGCGCGGAGGGGATCTCAGGCGCGTCGACATCTTGAACGCGGAGGCCGTCGCGGCGCCCGCGGAGGACCTCATTGTTCTGGACGAGATCCTGGATCGGCTCTGCGGGCTCGACCCGATCGCGGGGCAGCTCCTGAAGCTCCGCTATTTCGCGGGGCTTTCGGTGGAGGAGGCGGCGGAGGTCCTGGGGATCTCACGGACGAGCGCCTACCGGTCGTGGACCTTCATTCGAGCGTGGGTCCGGGCGGAGCTTTCAGGCGGCCGTTCCCCGCGTCCCTGAGCGTCCGAGGAGTTGACGGGCTCCGGGAGTCGCCGTATACTTAACCGTATGGTTAACTATAACCAGCACGACCTCGACCTCGCCTTCGGCGCCCTCGCCCACCCGATCCGGCGCGGGATCCTCGCGCGCCTGTCGTCCGGGGAAGCCACGGTCGCGGAGCTCGCCAAGCCCTTCAAGGTCTCCGCCCCGGCGATCAGCAAGCACATGCGGATCCTGGAGGAGGCGGGCCTGCTCTCGCGGACGAAGCACGGGCGCGAGCACCGTTGCCGGCTGGAACAGAAGCGGATGAAGGCGGCGGAGAGCTGGATCGAGCACCACCGGCAGCTCTGGAACGACCGCTTCGATGCCCTCGAGCGCTACCTCAAGGAGAACCCCTGACATGAGCACGGCCAATCAGATCGAAGGCGAGTCCGATCGCGAGATCGTCATCGCCCGCCTCATCGACGCCCCGATCGCGCGCGTCTGGCGGGCCTGGACCGACCCGGCGGAGGTCGTCCGGTGGTGGGGACCGCACGGCTTCACGACCGACGCGGACCATCGCGAGTTCAAGCCGGGCGGCGTCTGGAGGCACACGATGATCGGCCCCGACGGTACCCGTTACCCGAACACCGCGCGGTTCGAGGAGATCGTGGAGCACGAGCGGATCGTCTACACCAACGGAGGCGGCAAGGAAGGCGGGCCGGGCCTCCACATGCGCTCGACGGTCACGTTTACGGACCGTGACGGAAGGACCGAGCTGACCCTGCGGCTCGTCTTCGACACGGCCGCGATGCGCGAGCACGCCGTCGAGGAATACGGGGCGATCGAGGGCGGAAAGCAGACCCTGGCCCGTCTCGCCGCGCACGTCGGCGGTGAATTCGTCATCTCTCGGTTGATGAACGCGACGCGCGAGCGCGTCTGGAAAGCATGGACCGATCCCGCTGAGCTCGGGAAGTGGTTCGGTCCGAAGGGATTCGAGACGATCCACGCGAAGCTCGATTTCCGCCCCGGCGGCACGTACCACTACGGGATCAAGGGAAATGGCGTCGAGATGTGGGGGAAGTGGTCCTTCCGCGAGATCGACCGGCCCGCGAAGCTGCTCTTCGTGCAGTCGTTCTCCGACAGGGACGGCGGACTGGGCGTCCACCCCTTGGCGCCGACGTGGCCGAAGCAGACGCTGTCCACGATTCTCTTCCAGGACTTCGGGCCGAGGACGCTCGTCACCGTGTACTGGGCGCCCCTCGATGCCACCGAGGCCGAGATCAAGATGTTCCGCGACAGCATGGCCGGCATGAACGAGGGCTGGGGCGGCACCTTCGAGCGCCTCGACGCCCATCTCGCGGAGAGCGCATGACGTCCGGGGACCCGCTGCAGGCGTTGGCGGAGTCGAGCGAGAGCGTGACGACGATGGCCCAGTGAGCTCGGCGGAAAAGTGGCGCATGCACCAACTGGGCGCTTCCGCCGAATGCTCGACCAAACGACTCCGAATGGGTTCTGGTCCACCCTTGACGCCGGAGACGTCCCGGGGGTAGCTGCTTCAGAGTCAAGGGTCCGACGGGCGGGCGCTCGCCATGATTCTGGGCACAAGGAGACGGCCATGAATCCCCATCCCTTCCGCTTCCCTCTGCGTTCCGCCGCGATGCGGGGAGCCTTCGTCGTCGCGTCGTTGGCCCTCGCGCTGATCGCCGCGGGAGCGGTCTCGGCGAATACGCCCGACCCGACCAGCGTCACGATCGCGGGTAGCTTGCAGAGCGAGCTGGGCTGCCCTGCCGACTGGCAGCCCGACTGCGCGAGCACCCACCTCGTCTTCGACCCGGGGGACGGCGTCTGGCAAGGGACGTTCAACGTCCCGGCCGGCGCCTGGGAGTACAAGGCCGCGCTCAACAACGGCTGGACCGAGAACTACGGCGCGAACGCCGCGCCCGGCGGGGGCAACATCACACTCTCGCTCGGCGCCGTCGCTGCCGTGAAGTTCTACTACAGCCACGAGACCCACTGGGTCACGAGCAATAAGAACGCGGTGATCGCCACGGCGGCGGGCTCGTTCCAGAGCGAGCTGGGGTGCTCGGGCGACTGGCAGCCCGACTGCCTGAGGTCATGGCTGCAAGACCCCGACGGCGACGGCGTCTACACGTTCACGACGAGCGCGCTTCCGGCCGGGAGCTACGAGGCGAAGGTCGCCATCAATGAAAGCTGGGACGAGAACTACGGCGCGGACGGCGCCCCGGGCGGCGCCAACATCCCGTTCACGGTGGCCTCCGACTGCAGCGGGGTCGAGTTCCGCTACGACGCCACGACGCACGTCCTCACGATCGGCCCCTCGGGCGGCCCGCTGCCGCAACCGGCCTCGGTGACCATCCCCGGCAGCTTCCAGAGCGAGTTGGGATGCTCCGGCGACTGGCAGCCGGACTGCGCCGCGACTCACCTGGGCTTCGATCCCGGCGACGGCGTGTGGCAGGGCACCTTCAACATCCCGGCGGGGAACTACGAGTACAAGGCGGCCTTGAACGACAGCTGGGACGAGAACTACGGCGCCAACGCGCAGCTCAACGGGGCGAACCTCACGCTGTCGCTCGGCTCCGACGCGGCCGTGAAGTTCTACTACGACAACGCGAGCCATTGGGTCACGAGCAACAAGAACGCGGTGATCGCCACGGTGCCGGGCTCGTTCCAGAGCGAGCTGGGCTGCCCCGGTGACTGGCAGCCCGACTGCCTGCGGTCGTGGCTCGAAGATCCGGACGGCGACGGCATCTACACGTTCGAGACGCGCGCGCTTCCGGCAGGCAACTTCGAGGCGAAGGTCGCGATCAACGAGAGCTGGGACGAGAACTACGGGGCTGGCGGCGCGCCCGGCGGCGCGAATATCGCGTTCGCGGTGCCGCAGGCTTGCGCCAACATGTTCTTCCGGTACGACTCCTCGACCCATGTCTTGACGATCAGCGCCCAGGGCGCGCCGAAGGGGAACCTCGCCCTCGCGCGGGCCCACTGGCTCACGCGCGACACGCTCGCGTGGAACCCCGGGCCCTCGGCCGCGGGAGCCGTCACCAAACTCCACTTCGCCGCGGACGGCGGGCTGAACCTCACGACCAACGGCGTCGAGGGGGGCGACTCGATCACGCTGACCTACGACGCCTCGGGCCTGAGCGCCGTGCTGAAGGAGAAGTTCCCGTACCTCGCGGACTTCTCGGCGTTCCACATAGCGCCCGAGGACCTGGCGAAAGCACCCGCGATCCTGAGGGGTCAGATCGCCGTCTCCGTCACGGATGCGAACGGCACGCTGATGGACGCGACCTCCCTCCAGATCCCCGGCGTGCTCGACGATCTCTACACGTTCCGCGGACCGCTCGGTCCGCGGTTCGTCTCCGGCGCGCCGACGCTTGCGGTATGGGCCCCGACGGCGCGCAGCGTCACCCTGGATCTCTTCGACGACGGCGCTCCGTCCACGACCGCGACCGCGGTCCCGATGACGGGCGATCCGGCGACCGGCGTGTGGACCGCGACCGGCACTCCCGGGTGGAACGGGAAGTACTACCTCTACGACGTCGAGGTGTACGTCCGCTCCACCGGCAAGGTCGAGCACAACCTCGTCACCGACCCGTACTCGATCAGCCTCTCGACCAACAGCGCGCGCAGCCAGCTCGTGGACCTCGACGACCCCGCCTGGATGCCCGCCGGCTGGACGACCTATCCCAAGCCGAGGCTGGCGGCGCCCGAGGACATCGCGCTCTACGAGTTGCACGTCCGGGACTTCAGCGTGAACGACACGACGGTTCCGGCGCCGTGGCGCGGCACCTTCAAGGCGTTCACGGTCATGGGCTCGAACGGAATGAGGCACCTCGCGGCACTCGGCCGCGCGGGGCTCACCCACGTCCACCTGCTCCCCGCGTTCGATTTCGCCACGGTGGACGAGGTGAAGTCGCACTGGCTCACGCCCGGCGATCTGTCGGGCTTCCCCCCCGACTCCGATCGGCAGCAGGCGGCGGTCACCGCGGTCGCGGACCAGGACGGGTTCAACTGGGGCTACGACCCCTGGCACTACACGGTTCCCGAAGGAAGCTACGCCACCGACCCCGAGGGTCCTGCGCGCATCCGGGAGTTCCGCGAGATGGTGCAGGCGTTGAACCGGTCGGGGCTTCGCGTCGTGATGGACGTCGTCTACAACCACACGACCGCCGCGGGACAGGACGCGCGATCGGTCCTGGATCGCGTCGTGCCCGGCTACTACCACCGCCTCAATCTCGACGGGAACATCGAGACGAGTACGTGTTGCCAGAACACGGCCACTGAGCACGCGATGATGGAGAAGCTGATGGTGGACTCCGTCACCACGTGGGCGAAGGCGTACAAGGTGGACGGCTTCCGGTTCGACCTGATGGGCCACCACATGAAGTCGAACATGCTCGCGGTGCGCTCGGCGCTGGACGCGTTGACGCCCTCGGAAGCCGGTGTGGACGGCAAGGCCGTCTACGTGTACGGCGAGGGGTGGAACTTCGGCGAGGTCGCGAACAATGCGCGGGGCGTCAACGCCGTGCAGGCGAACATGGCCGGGACCGGCATCGGCACGTTCAACGACCGGATGCGGGACGGCGCGCGCGGCGGCGGCCCTTTCAGCCCGATCCGGGATCAAGGGTTCATCGACGGGCTCTTCTACGACCCGAACGAGACGAACCAGGGAAGCCCCGCCGACCAGCAGTCGCGCCTGCTGCTCCTTTCGGATTGGATTCGCAGCGGCCTGGCCGGCTCGCTGAAGGACTACCAGTTCGTGGACCGCTACGGAAACCTCGTGCCGTCCTCGCAGGTGGACTACAACGGCCAGCCCTCCGGCTACACGCTCGACCCGCAAGAGGTCATCAACTACGTGTCGGCGCACGACAACCAGGGGCTCTTCGACACGGTGCAGGTGAAAGCACCGAGCAGCGCAAGCCTCGATGACCGGATCCGGATGCACAACCTCGGGGTGGATCTCGTGGCGCTCGCCCAGGGCGTCCCGTTCTTCCACGCGGGCGACGACATCCTCCGCAGCAAGTCGGGGGACGGGAACAGCTACAACTCCGGCGACTGGTTCAACGCGCTCGATTTCACCTACCACTCCAACACCTGGGGTGTGGGCCTTCCTCCCGCGCGGGACAACCAAGCCAACTGGCCGGTGCTGGCTCCCCTGCTGGCCGATCCGGACCTGACGGCGTCGGAGGGCCAGATTCGCGGCGCGAACGAGCACTTCCGCGAGATGCTCGCGATCCGGAAGAGCACGCCGCTCTTCCGCCTGCACACGGGCGCCGAGGTCTCGGGCCGCCTCGCCTTCTGGAACACGGGGCCGAGCCAACTCCCCGGTCTCGTCGTGATGAGCCTCGACGACCCGCACGGGGATCACGACTTCCGCGTCAAGCTCGTCGTCACGCTCTTCAACGCGAACGACGACGCGCAAACCTTCGCGAATCCTGCTCTCGCCGGCTGGAAGATCCGGCTCCACCCGATCCTGGCCTCCTCCGCCGACCCCGTCGTGCGCACGGCGAAGTTCGACAGGGCCGCCGGCGCGTTCTCCGTTCCGGGGCGCACGACCGCCGTCTTCGTGGCTCCGCGTTCGCCGCAAGAGCAGATCGACCTGTTGCTCGGCGACGTGCACGACCTCGTCGCGAGCGGCGTGCTCAGCCCGGGCCGTGGCAACGCACTGGCCTCGAAGCTCGACGCCGCTCGCGGCAGTCTCGACCGCGGGCGCCCGAACGCGGCGATCAATCAGATGAACGCCTTCATCAACCAGGCGCAGGCATTCGTGCGCGCGGAAATCTTGACGCCGGCGCAAGGGATGGATCTCATCGGCAACGCGAGGATCGTGATCGGGAATGCCGGGGGTTAGGCGCGGGACGGGCGCAATCGGCTGGGCTCAGCGCCTCGCCGCCGGCTCGAGGAGCTCGTCGCGGAACAGTGGGCGCCCCGCCTGTGAGGTCCAGAAACCCCAGAGCGCCGGGGCGGCGATGGCAGCAAGCGAAAGGAGCGTCGTCCCCAGGTACCAGCCGGGAGGGTTCGGGATCAGGGGCAACCACTCGAGCAGACCGCTCACGAGGAACATTGCCGCGAAGGCGAGCAGACCGGCCCTGAAGAGGACGAGCCAGCAGATCGTCATCCAGACGGCGTAGGTGACGACGTAGGCCGCCGTGCTGCCCGTCTCCGGCTTGAATAGGACGAATCCTACCAAGGCGACAGCGATCCACGCCGGGACCGTGCGACGCAAGATGAGCCGGAAGAGCAGAAGGAAGGTCAGCGGGAAGATGATCTCGAAGAGCCTCGCCGTGTGGGTGCCGACGATGGTTACGAAGGCCGGAACGGTTCCGCGGAGCCACTCGAATCCCCACTCGTCCGAGAGCGGGAGCGACGGGCTTCCACCGAACAGCTGGGGAACCCAGACCTGAAGGTGCGCGCTCAGGGCCACCGCGGCGCCGGCCACACTCCCGATCAGCAGATCCCGACCGACGAGCGGATCGCGAAACCGTCCCTCCAGCACGCGCACCCAGGAGACGAGCATCCGTGGCCACAGTCGCCGGGCGTACGGCTCGATGGCGAGGTAGAAGACGTACACCATCCCAACCTCCAGCATGGCGAACGCGAGGTAGAAGATCCACGATTTGACCTCGTCGGGGGAGGCCACATGGTGCGCGTCCAGGTACCAGAGCATGCGCAGCGCTCCCAGGTAAAGGGCGAGGCGGAGCGCGCCGCGGCGATCCCCCCGCCCCTGTCGAACGTTTCGCCAGGCGACGAACGCGGCCACGATGGCGACTACGACGAACGCGAACGTGTTCACGAGCTTCGAGGCCTTCCGCCAGAACCCCTTCGCCGGTCCCGGCTCCTCCGCGGGCCGGGTCCACGGCAAGACGAGCTGCAACGACACCGGCCGGCCCCCGATCGCAGCGGCCTCGATTCGCAGGGGCACGTCCGGCTTCCCCGGCCAAGATCCCGTCCACGCCGCGCGGCGATCCGCGAACACCGGCGGAGCCCACTCGGGTGCCACCGCTTGCAACGTCTTTGCATCGACGCCGGTGGCGTCGAGGAGCGGAGCCCAGTCCGGCTCCGGCGGATTCGTTCCCGCCTCGGTGCGTTCTCCCGGAACGACGAGCAGAGAGATCAGTCGACCGTCGGGATCGAGACCGACCCGCGCCATCCCTGGAGTCGAGAACGGAGGATCCAGCATCCAGTCTCCGAAGTTCGCGCCGTTCAACGGCACGATGGCGGCCGGACTCTCGCGATACCAGAAGTTGACCCCGCCGGGCGGAGCCGATTGGAGCACCGCCCACCGCGTCGAGCCCGCGTTCTCCTCGTGAAGCACGGCTTCGAGATACGGGCGATTCTCGGTGAACGCGTAGAGGCTGTCGGCCGGCTTCCGGTCGTGCCCCGCCTTTGCCAGGATTTCCCGCGCTCGCCCCTCCAGGAACTCGGGGGGCTTCTCCAGCGGAACCATGCCCAGCAGCGAGGTCCGCGGCGCCAGCGCGATGCAAGCAACGACGATCGCGACGAACAGACCGAGCGCACCCCAGGCCAACGCGGGCGACACAGCGCCCTTCTCTCCCGCCTCGGCCACCATCTCCGGCGACGGCGTCTCCCCGGCCGCGAGGGCGGCGGCCAGCGGATCTCCGCCGGGGAGCGCGGCGGCGACCGAGAGCGCCGAGGAGGGGCGGCGCGCGGGATCGGGGTCGAGGCAGCGGAGGATGACCCGCTCCACCATCGGGTCGAACCCCTCCATGAAGCTCGAGGGTGACGACGGCGTCGATTCCGATCGCAGCCTCCGCTGCTGGTCCACCGACGCCGCGGCGAAGGCGGGCTTACCGGTGAACAGCTCGTAGAGCACCAGGCCGAGCGAGTAGAGATCGCTTCGGACCGAAACCTCGCGGCCGGCGAGCTGCTCCGGCGCCATGTAGGCCGGCGTGCCGGAGAGGATTTCCGCGCCGCCGATCGTTTCCGCGAAGCCGGCGAGGCCGAAGTCGGTGATGCGCGCCCGGCCGCGGCCGTCGATCATGATGTTGGCCGGCTTCAGGTCGCGGTGGAGTACCCCGATCTCGTGCGAGGCCGCGAGGCCCGCGCAGAGCTGCCGTGCGATCTGGATCGCCTTTTCCTTCGGGAGGTGCCCGATCCGGCGCAGGAGAGAGGCCAGGTCCTCGCCGTCGACGTATTCCATCGACAGGAAGTGCTGTCCGTCGGCCTCGCCGGCGTCGTAGATCCGGCACACGTTGGTGTGGGAGACCTGTCTCGCGGTACGCACCTCGTCGAGGAAGCGCTGGAGACGATTCGGATTCGAATCGAACCCCGGCGGCAGGAACTTGAGCGCGACCGGTTGGCCGAGCTTCAGGTCGTCGGCCCGGTAGACCTCGCCCATCCCCCCTTTTCCCAGCAGCCCGACGATGCGGTAGCGGCCGGCGAGAATCGTGCCCGGAAGGAACCGTGACTCGGTGCGCGACGCAGGCTCGGCGGCCGGCGTGAGGTGCATCGTCGGCAGCGCCGACGACGGCAGAACCGGTGCTCCGCAGGACCCGCAAAAGCGCTGGCCGGGAGACAGGATGCTGGAGCAGGTCGGACAGTGGCCCTCGGCCGACATGCGGCGGAGACTAACATGGCGGACGTCGCCGCTCTGCTACAATGCGCGGCCGGGTGCGACCCGGCGAGATCGGGAGACACGCTCTTGAGGAAGGTCCCGCTTTTGTTGCTCCTCCTGCCCACGGCGCTATTCGCCGATCAGGTGTTCCTGAAGGACGCCGGGTCGATCACGGGCAGGATCGTGGACCAGAACGCGACCACGGTTCGCGTGGACGTGGGAGGGGGGATCATCGGCGTCCCCATGGACCGGGTCGAAAAGATCGTGAAGGCGCGCTGCGCCCTCGACGAGTTCGACGATCGCGCCAAGAAGCTGGCGCCCTCCGACGTCGCCGGGTGGAAGAAGCTCGCTCAATGGGCCGCGTCGGAGAGTCTGTCCGCGCAGGCGCAGCTGAGCTACAAGAAAGTGCTCGCGGTCGCCCCGAACGACCCCGAGGCGAACGCGGCGTTCGGGCGCATGCAGCTCGACGGCAAGTGGGTGTCGCAGGAAGAGAGCTATCGCGCCAAGGGGTACGTGCAATACGACGGCGAGTGGATGACGGCCGCCGAGGCGCAGCTCGCCGAATCCCGGGCGGCAATCGACCGGTCGCGCCGCGACGCCGAGAATCGCGCGGCGGACGCGGAGTCCGCGGCGCGGGACGCCGACGCGCGCGCCGCCAAGGCGGAAGAGAAGGCGAAGAACGCGGAATCGCGTAACAACAGCAACGTGTACTGGGGCGGATTCGGGTACGGCGTGAACTCCTGGCCGCAGGGCGATCTCGTGAACGCCGGCTCGACCTGGACCCCGTGGCCGCACAGCATTTGGGACGACGACGAATGAGACGCCGCGCGATGAGAATGGGTCTTGGTCTTCTCGTTCTTGTCGGCGTGGCTGCCGCGTCCGCCGCAACGACCTCACCCGACCCGACGGTCGACGCGATCGTGGCGGATTACATCGCCGCCCGCGGCGGCCTCCAGAAGATCCGTTCCGTCCAGACGTTGCGCCAGAAGGGGCACGCGTTCGCCGACGCCGGGCGCGAGGCGATCGTCATGCGCGAGCTGAAGCGCCCCGACAAGGTCCGGTTCGAATTCACCGTGCAGGGAATCACGGCCGCCTACGTCTCCGACGGACGCCAGGGGTGGCAGGTGACCCCGTTCAGCGGCGACATGGGCGTCCACCCCATGTCCGAAGCGGCCTTGACCGACGCGATGGAACAGGCCGACATCGAAGGACCGCTCGTCGACTGGAAGGCGAAAGGTCACAAGGTGACGCTCGAGGGTCACGCGGCCGTGGGGGAACGCGACGCGTTCAAGCTGAGGGTCGATCTCAAGAGCGGCGGTGTTCGATACGACTACATCGACGTGAAGACCCACTACCAGCTCAAGATCGAATCGACGCGGGAATTTCGCGGACGGCGGGTCCAGCTCGAAACGACCTTCGGGGACCACAAGAAGACGGCCGGGGTTCTCTTCCCGCGCACCGTCGAAGTCGCAGCCGTCGGGCGGCCCCAGCGGATGCGGGTGGTGGTGGATTCGATCGAGGTCAATCCGCCCCTGAGCGACGCGCGTTTCCAGAGGATCAAGCCCGCCGAGTGAGATCGCCCGGCGTCGCCGCCGGACGCCTAGTCGACGACGCGGAAGGCGGCCCACCAGGTGCCGGTGTCCTCGCACACGAGGCTCGTCAGCATGCGCTGCCTGATCCCGCTCGGATCGCCGCCGACTTCCTTCGTGTTGCTTTGAGCCTGGATCGTGAGGACGAACGAGCGGCTCCAGCACTTCTTCGGCATGCTGCGTCCGGACTGGACGGGCGGCTTGCCGGTAGTGACGATCTCCTCGTCATCCATCGGCTCGTAGCGATTCGCGAGGACGATCGAGTTCACCCGCTCGCGGATCTGCGCGGCGCTGATCGCCTCGGTCCTCGGCATGTCGTACCAGACGAACGAGTCCTTGATGTCCACGAACCGGATCTCGGCGCCCGGATTCGCCGCGTTGTACTTCGAGATACCGGCATCGAGCCAGGCCGGCACGGAGGCCGCGCCGCAGGGCGACACCGCGGCGGCTGCGACGCCCGCGAGGAGGACGCACGTAGAGGCGACTTGGCGAACGATTCGGCCGGCTGCGCGCATGTCTTCTCCCTCTTCCGCCCGAGACGAGGCTCGGCCGCACAATATTGTTCCCGGCCGCGAGCGGCGCAAGGCGACCTGCCGGCCCCCCCTCGGAGGGTGACCCTTCCCTCCCTCACTGGGAGAGATAGCCCCCGTCGATCGCGTAGTACCCGCCGGTCACGAACGACGCTTTCTCGGAGCTGAGCCAGAGCACCAGCTCGGCGACCTCGGCGGATTCGCCGATGCGGCCCAGCGCGTGCATTCCGGCGATCGTCTTGATCGCGTCCGGCGTCATGTGCTTTTCGATCATCGGTGTCCTGATGAAGCCCGGACCGACCGCGTTCACGCGGATCCCCCGAGGACCGTACTCGAGCGCCGCGTTCTGCGTGAGCCCGACGACGCCGTGCTTCGCCGCGACGTAGGCCGGCGCGTTGCGGAACCCGACCTGGGAGAGGATCGATCCGATGTTCACGATCGATCCGCCGCCCGCCGCCAACATCGCGGGGATCTGGTAGCGCATGCCGTAGAACACTCCGGAGAGGTTCACGGCGATCACGCGGTCCCATCCCTCGATCGGATACTCGCCCACCGGCGCCGTCGGGCCGCCGATGCCGGCGTTGTTCACGGCGACGTGCAGAGCGCCGAACTCCTCGACGGCGCGAGTCACGGTCGCCTCGCTCTCTCGTGGCTTCGACGCATCGGCCCGGAGGAAGACGGCATGGCCGTCGCGCTCGGCGACCCGCGCGACGGTCTCGCCCCCGCCGGCCTCGTCGATGTCGGTGACCACGACCTTCGCGCCTTCGGCCGCGAAGAGATACGCGATCGCGCGGCCGATGCCCGACCCGCCTCCGGTCACGATCGCGACCTTGCCGTCCAAGAGCCTCGACATGACGGACTCCCTCGCGTCCCGGAGGACGCGGCGTCAGGCGGTCGCGGCCGGCGCTATGTTCTGGTTCATGCGGAAGAGGTTCGTCGGATCGTACTTCGCCTTGATCTTGGCGAGCCGATCGAAGTTCGGGCCGTAGGCGCCGGCGCGGACACGCTGGGTTTCGTCGTCGGGCATGAAGTTCACGTAGACGCCGCCGGTTGCGAAGGGCGCCGCCGCGTCGAAGAGCGCCCGCGCCCACGCGATGCACGGCGCATCCTCCGACGGGCTGCTCCATCGCGTGTGCACGTTCATCACGAACTGGACGTTTCGGTGCGGATAGGCGGTCGCCTCGACGGGAACGCGGTTGATCGCGCCACCCAGGTTGCCGATGAAGATCTCGCACTGCGGCGAGGGAAGCCGCCGCACCGCGCCCAGGAGCACGTCAATCAGCCCGTCGGAGAGCTCGACGAAGTCGTGCGACTTCCAGTAGTTCCGCTCGCCGGGGGTGAGCAGCGGATCGAAGGCCGTCTGCCACCCCGCGAACGGGGCCGGCCCGACGACGTCGGCGATCGGCTTCCCGATCGCCTTGAACGGCGCCACCGCTTTCTCTCCGGCGGCGGGATCGCCGGCGTAGCAGAGGGCGAGCACGACGACCTCGGTGCCGTGCACCTCCGGTGGAAGGAACGGCAGGGGCGGCGCCTTCCGCATCACGACCCAGCAGCACAGCTCGTCCGGCGCCTTCGCCACGAGACGTCGGTACTCGTTGAGAACCTCCTTCGCGGCCGCGAAGGGATGGACGATGAGCCCGGCCGTGACCATCGGGCCGACGGGATGGAGCCGGAGCTCGAACGACGTCACGACCCCGAAATTCCCGCCGCCGCCTCGGATCGCCCAAAACAGATCCGGGTGATCCGCTTCGCTCGCGCGCACCAGCTCCCCCGCCGCGGTCACGACGTCGGCGGAGAGGAGGTTGTCGACCGTCAGCCCGAACTTCCGGCTGAGCCAGCCGAATCCCCCGCCGAGCGTCAGCCCGGCGACTCCGGTCGTCGAGTTGATCCCCACCGGAGTCGCGAGACCGAAGGCCTGGGTCTCCTTGTCGAGATCGGCCAGCCTGGCGCCGGGCTCGACGCGGGCCGTTCGCGCCTTGGGATCGACGCGCACGGAGGTCATCCGCGACAGGTCGAGCATCAACCCACCGTCGCACACGGCGTTACCCGCGATGTTGTGCCCGCCGCCCCGGATCGACAGGACCAGCCGGTGCTGCGCCGCCAGCCGGACCGTCTGCAGGACGTCGCTCGCCCCGGCTGCCCGCACGATCGCCGCGGGACGCTTGTCGATCATCGCGTTCCAGATCGTCCTCGCCTCGTCGTACCCCGCCTCGCCGGGGAGGCAAAGAGCGCCCCGGAGCCCGCCTCGAAGCGCATCGAGCGCCTCGGCTGAAAGCGACACACTCTTACCGTCGTTCGTCTTGACTACGATTCCGGCCATCGCGATCCTCCAAGATCTTTGCGCCTGAACGTTTCCGCCGATTGTATCCCCCCGGATCGGCGCCGGGGGGATTACCGCAAGCTCAGTTTTGAACCGTGTCGCTCGCCTTCGAGGCGGCGGCTCGAGTCGTATCCGTGCCGATGCGGATCAAGTCGGCGCTCCGCCGGAAGCAGATCCCGGTCAGCTCGTTCGCTCCGCCCCGGGTGACGTACAGGAGCGACTCGTAGGGCGAGGGCTGCGCGGACTCGACCCAATGCCCTTCTCCCGTGGCCACCACCTTCTTCCCGTGGACGATCTCGATCCGGACGCTTTCCGTTCCGGTCTCGTGGGCCCAACGCAGGGTATACGACCCGGGAGGCACTTTGACTCCCGAGAGCACGGCGGTTTCCGTCAGTTGGAGCGATCGGCTCCCGTCGATCCGGCTGACCGTCGGACCGGCCGCGGCCGTGAGCGCGATTCCCATCGCGGCGACTATCGGCAACACTTTCTTGATCGTGATCATGGGCTCAGCTCCTTCGTCGTCGTTCGACGTATGAAAGGACGATTCCGTCCGTCCGAGACAAGGGAGGATTACAAGCCTCGTGCCAGGCCGCCGCCGGGTGACGCGATGGAACCTAAACGATTGAGCTCGTTGAGCTTGCGTCCGAATCATCCGCGAAGCGTTGGCGCTCCCGCCGGCGCCGAGGGCTCCGGCTGCTGGGGAGATTGCCGATGGGATGGCAGCCGGCCGCGGCTTCGTCAGCGGCCGAACCACCGGGCGCGGCGGCTCGAGCCGAAATGCTGCTTTTCGGCGACGAGGGCGGAGGAGGGCTCCTGGAACGTCCCGGTCGGCAACGGCCCCGAAAAGAAATCCACGTCCACGCGTCCGACTCGTCCCGCGCCGAATTCCACGTAGCAGGAGCCGGTGCCCGAATAGGCTCCGGTCGGCTCGCCGTGGCGCAGGCTCTCGATCAAATTGGCCGCGACGATGCGCGCCGCCCCCTCCGCGAACACGCCGGCTCTCGGCGTTCCCATGTTCGCCACGTCGCCGATCGCGTAGACGCCGGGGTACCGCGTCTCGAGCGTTTTCGGGTTCACGGGGACCCACCCCTCGACGGTCATGCCGCTCGCGGCGACCACCTCCGGGGCGCGATGCTTCGGGACACCCAGGAAGAGGTCGCAAGGCATCTCCGTTCCGTCGTCGAGCACGATGACGCCGCGAGCGGCGTCGATCGTCTTCACGCGCCGGCCGGGCACGAACGTGATGCCGCGCTCGGCGAACGCGGCGATCAGCGCGCGGGAGGTCGCCGGCGACGGGGGGATCGGGATTCCGAACGGAAGGACCAGGCTGATCTCGCAGGCGTCGCGGACGCCGGCGGTGGAGAGGAAGTCGTGCAGTAACAACACCGCCTCGCTCGGCGCCGGCGGGCACTTGAACGGCGCCGCGCAGACCCCGACGATCGCCCGTCCCTTCCGGAACGTGGGCAGCACGTCGCGGAGCCTGTCGGCGCCCGCGACGGAATAGAACTCATTTTGGCCTTCGACGAGCCCGGGCGTCGCCGCGTAGTCATAGTCGGCGCCGAGGGCCACGACCAGGACGTCGGCCTCGTGGACCCCCCGGTCGGTGGTCACGCGTCGTGCCTCCGGGTCGATCGCGCCGATCGTTTCCTGACGGAACCTCACGCCGGCCTTGGCGATGTCGCGATACGGGAGGCGCACCGACGCGGGGGTGGTGCGGCCGAACATCACGTCGAGCTTCGAGTAGCCGAAGACGAAGGCGTCGTTCTTGTCGATCAGCGTGACCTCGACGCCGTCGCCGAACGCCTCCGAGACCATCGTGGTGAGCTCGAGACCTCCGAAGCCCGCCCCCAGAACGACGATTCGCGTCTTCACTGGTTACCCGTCCCCGGAAAAGGACCATTGTAGATGGGAATCCCCGCCAGGAACTCCACCCGGACGAGCGATCTTCAGGGTTTCGCGCCGAACAACGCGCCGACCCCGGCCGTGAGCCCCATGGCGAGTGCGCCCCAGAACGTCACGCGCACGATCGATTTTCCGACGGGGGCTCCGCCGGCGCGGGCGGCCAGGGCGCCCAGCGCGGCGAGAAGGAGGAGCGAGCTGCCCGAAACGACCCGGACGATCCACGAGGGCGGGACGGCGAAAACGAGGAGGAGCGGCAGGACGGCACCGACGGTGAACGAGCCCGCCGACGCGAAAGCCGCCTGAACGGGCCGCGCGCTCAGAGTGTCGGAGATGCCCAACTCGTCCCGGGCGTGGGCGCCTAGCGCGTCCTTGGCCATCAACTGGGTGGCGACCTGCTTGGCCAACTCGGCGTCGAGACCGCGACCGACGTAGATCGCGGCGAGCTCGGCCTGTTCGAATTCGCGGTCGGTCGACAGCTCCTCCCGCTCTCGCGCGAGGTCGGCGCCTTCGGTGTCGGACTGGGAGCTGACCGAGACGTATTCGCCGGCGGCCATCGACATCGCGCCCGCCACGAGGCCGGCGGCCCCGGCGACCAGCACGCTGTGGCGGCTGGCTTCGGCGGCCGCCACGCCCACGATCAAGCTGGCGGTGGACACGATGCCGTCGTTGGCCCCGAGAACCGCGGCACGGAGCCATCCGACGCGGTGGGTCCGATGGGTCTCGGCGTTCTTCACGATGATCGACCTCCCGGCCGCTGCATTCTGCGCCTCGGCCGGGGAAAGAAACGGTACGGTGTTGTCCGCAATCCCCTTGTTGCGAAGCTCAAGCCCCCGGCCCCATGCGCGGAAGGCTCGGATTGGCCGCGAGGAACGCGTCGGCCCAACGGTACCGCGCCAGGAGCTCCGGGCGGGGAGCGCCGAGCAGGGCGGTCGCGGCGAAGAGCGCTTCGACGGAAGCCAGGCCGTGCTCCGGGTCGGGGGTCAGCTTGCTGCGGCGCGGGTACGCCGTGACGAGCTTCGGGAGGCGGCGGCGCAAGAGCTCGCCGTCGATCCGCTTCGACAGCGCCGGCAGCCGCCGCCACGTGCAGTCGATGAGCAACAGCCCGATGCCGCGATCCGCCGGGCCGAGCTCCTCCCCTTCGGGATCGAGCCAGATCCGCCGCCCGACGTCCACCCGCGCGTCGCGTTGTAGGGAAACGAATCGCAGGCCCGCCATGCCGCGGAGCGGCGTGAGCGAGCACTTCTTGGCCGGCTCGCGCGGATCGTGCACGATGAGGATGTCCACGGGCCAAGCTTAACAGGGCGAGAGGGCGGAGCCTCAGATCCTCCCCGCCGTCATCTTGCGGAAGATCCACGTCAGGACCACGGCTCCGAGGACCGCGACGATGATCGTGTAGATCAGGCCTCCCTCCGGACTGAAGCCGACGAGGCCCATGAGGAAACCGCCCACCAGCGCCCCCACGAGGCCGACGACGATGTCCATGAGCACGCCCTTGCCGGGGCCGCCCATGATCTTCCCCGTCAGCCAGCCCGCGATCAGACCGACGATGAGCCAAGAGATGATGCCCACGCCCTACCTCCTTCTTGTTGCCGAGATCCTGGACATGAGCAGGGCCAAGGCGCCGACGCCGATCGATTTCACCAGCGTCGGGTGCTGCGCGTAGAAGCTCGCCGCCTTGTCGATGATCGTCGGGTCTTTCGCCGCTGCCTGCTGTGCTAAGACCTGCATGGTCTCGGGGGAGATCTGTTGGGCAAGTTGAGGCGTCACCCCTCCGCCGGACGGCGCCGCCTGCGGCCCGCCTCCCACGCCCGCGACACTGAGGGCCTGAGCAAACCCTGCCGGACCGAGCACTCCGAGCAAGTGGTTGAGGAAGGCCACCTTCTGATCGGGGCTGGACTGGTTGAAGAGGCCGGACACCATCTGCTCGAACGCGGGCGTCTGGTCGGATTTGAACGCGTGGGACAGGCCGTCCGCGAGCGTTCCCGCCGGCACGGCGCCCGCGACTTGATCGTACGCCGCGTGCACGTCGGCGGCGGGCGCGGTACCGCTCGTGACCTGTTTCAGCAGATCACCGAGACCATCGAGAATACTCATCTCATCCTCCTGTGTGTCGACGACTATTCGTTCCGTTTGTCTTTTTGCCCCTTCGGGTTGCCCTTCGACTGCGCCGCCTCACGCTTCTTTTCCCCGGAAGGCGGCTGCGGGGCCTTCTGGACCTTGCCGGCCTGGACGTTCGGTTTGCCGACGATCGGCGGTTGGGGGATCGCCACTCGCTCGGGTCGCGTCGGAGAAACGCCGCGCGGGGCGACGATCGGAGGCGCGTGCTCGGTCGCGGGTCCCCGAGTATCCGGCGGCCTATCGACGGGGACTTTCCTTTCGGCGGGAGGCGCGCCGGAGGGAACTTCCCACTTGGCTCGCTGATCCCGGAACTTGCTCACCTCGGGCCCGTTCTTGGCGAGCTGCCGTCTCTGGTCGGAGTCGATCGGATCGAACTTCGTCGGAGTGGCCTGCTGCCGGACGATCGTCTTCATCGGCCCGGCCACTTGAACGGCCCTCCTCTGCTGCACGGGTAGCTTGAGAGCGCGCGTTTCCATCTCGCGGTACGTCCGCGGCGGGCGAAGGGCGGCGTCGGCGCGACGCCGGTCGTAGTCCTGCCGTCGGTGTTCCTCCCACTGCGGGTCGGTCCGGCCGTCGTGCCATCGGTCGTATTGATAGGACGGGTCGTACCAGGTGTGCCGGCGCTCGCAGTCGAACCGCGGGAAGATGCCGATCCGGACGTAGGCGTCGTCGTAATAGTCACCGAAGTAGTAGTGGCTGTACCGCGGATAGGCGAACAGGTTCACGACCAGGAGCCCTAAATCGATGGCGATGTTGGGCGTGAAGGAGAACCCGACGCGACCGTACACGGACGACGGGAAGTAAACCGGCGCGAACAGCACGCCGCGCCGGTCCATCGCGTAGTCCCAGTGCCCCTGCAGGAAGACGTAGCCCCGCGGACTCCATTGGTAGTGGGAGGGCACCCAGACCCAGCCCGGCTGCGCCCGGAGCCAGTAGCCGGCCCGGCGGACGTACTGGTCCTGATACCAGTACCAGCAGCCCGGCACCCACACGCGATCGCTGTACGGCGGCGGACCCGGCGGCTCGATGTCCACGGACGCCGGTGGTGCCGGCAGATAGTTGATGCCCTCGGGGCTCACGGGCGCCCAGAAGCCGGGAACCCACTCCCAGCCGCCGGTCACGGGTGTCCAGTAGCCGGGGACCCAGTACATGTTCGGCGGCGCGACGCGCCAGCACGCGCTGACCCAGATGAAGTCGTTCCGATCGGCGTCCCAAGCCCAGTAACCAGGGACCCAGACATAGCCGTCACCTTCCGGCCTGTCCGCAGGCGGGACTTCCTGGATGTTGGGCGGCGGCTGGATCGGCGCCACGACGCCCGCCTGCGCTTGAATGGTCACCGGCTCGTCGAAGGCCTCGTGCACGGGGCCGCGGGTCTGCACCTCGGAACCGCTGGGCAACTCTTCCGGCGGCATCGGCGGCTGCTGGCCGACGGCGATGGATGCGCACGAACACGAAAGAGCGATCAGGGCCAGGCGCCAACACGTCATTTCCAACCCTCCTCTTCCCCCGTTCGTTTTCTGCGGTTGGCCGCGTCGTGGGGATGGCATCGGCCAAGGGAAATGGACGAGCCGGTGCTCGCTCGGGCGTGCCCTCAGCTCACTTCGACTCCTCGAAGACCGCCTTGACCTTGCCCCGTCGAACGGCGCGATCGAGCGCTGCGTGGTCCTTTTCGTTCTGGTCCGCGTAGGCCACGGCGAACGCCGCCAAGGCCCGATCGAAGGCGTCGCTCTTGCCCATGTACCCGCTGAGCGTGATCGAGCGGCCGGAGCGCGCGTGGGAGAGTGCTAACGCCCTGCCGCACCACGTGGCGTAGAGCTTCATCTCCGAGGCGCCGAACGTCTCCACGCGGATGCTGATCTTGATGTCCCGCAGCTGGCGGACGAAGAAATCGCGCTTGGGGCCCCTGCTCCACCCGAGGAACATGTCGCTGGCCGGCTGCATGAGCCGGTAACCGTTCACGACGCGCTGGCCGTGGTTCTGGAACACGCTCGCTCCGGCGAACGGCTCCAGCACCGAGGTGCGCGCCTCCTTGACCTGGAGGAACAGCGGATCCCCTTCACCTGCCGTGAAGAGAAGCACCCAGCAGGCAGTGCCGACGCTCCCGATCCCCACGACTTTGATGGCGGCGTCCCGGAGCTCGAAGCGGTCCAGCAGGGATTGGGTGGAGTGCGGCAAGGTATCGCGGTACTCGGCGAGCGCGTCCCGCACGATCTGCTGGATCTCGCCCGGGGGGTGGCCTTCGGCGTGGAAGATCGTCGGGAGCTGATCTTTGATGAAGGGAAGCTCTCCCTTGCGCTCCACGAGCTTCGGGAAGATGTCCTCGGCGACGCTGCGCGCCCGCTCCTTCTGGAGCCGCTTCAGGGCCTTCCGGCGGAGCGCCGGGTCCTTGATGTCCGCCACCAGATCGTCCGCCCCCAGCGCGACGTACCAAAGCTCCAGCGTCTTCATCTGGCTGAACTCGGTCATGGACTCGCGGTAGCTGCGGACGCAGGTCATGACTGCGTCATTGGCGGCAGCGTTGCTGAGCCCGTTGTCCCGGCACGCCACCACGAAGCTCGCCGCGAGACGCTTGACGTCCCACTCCCACGGGGCCGGAAGGGTCTCGTCGAGATCGTTGATGGAGAAGATGACCTTGCGCTCCGGCGTCGCGAATCCGCCGAAGTTGCAAAGGTGGGCGTCTCCACAAATCTGGACGCGGACCCCGGTCGTCGGAGTGGAGGCGAGGTCCGTAGCCATCGTATTAGCCGCACCCCGGTAGAAGGTGAACGCGGAGCGGACCATGCGCCCGTGGCGGAGGGGCAACAGGTCCGGCAAGCGTCCCTTCTCCGACTGCAGAACCAATTCGACCGGATCCGGGCGACCGGCGGGGCGTTTCCAGACCGCGTGAGCGTCTCGCGGGCAGGCCTCCCGCAGGGCCTTCCCCTCCGCGTACCGTTCCTTGAAGGTCCCCGGGGAGGGCCTCACCACCGGCATCGGCATCGGGGGCACGTTGGCTTCTGCCATGGGATCTCCTTCGGCCGGGCCGCGGGGAGTTCTCCCCAATCGGAGTCATACCGTCGAAGGGTCAGAATCCCCCAACTTGGGGGGATTGGCAAGGGGTTCTGGGGACGCGGTCGGTCCCGAGGTGTTAGCGCGAAAGCGCGACGAGCACCCAGTCCGATTCGACTTTCACCCGGTGGGTGCCGATGGGTTCCGTGCGGATGTGCTCCATCAGCCCGGCGACGCGTCCCAGAAACGCCCCCGTCCGCGGCGGAGGCGTCTCGTTCCCCAGGTACGCGGGAACCGGGCCCGAGAGCGCCTCCCCCGTGGTGACGTCGAACTGGGCGCAGTGCATGGCGCACGTGACGATCGAACCGTCGAGCGTACCCATTTCCAGAGGCGAATTCATGTGCCCGCAGCGCCGATCGATTGCGAGAAACGTCCCGTCACAGTTGCAGACGACCACCTCGCGGCCGTTCAGCTCGACGGCTTTCATCCCTCCCGGCGCGACCTCGGCGGTCCGGATCGCCCGGACGAACTCGTCACTCAAGGCCCAGCTCCTTGGCGGGAATCTGCGGCAAGCTGTCCGGATCCGTGACGTCTTCGTGGACGAACAGCCCGCACCAACAGCGCTTCATGGCATCGAAATGCTTTCGGTGGAACGGAATGCACGGGCAGACGATCTGCATGTCTTTCGCGCGGTCGCGCCGGATCGGCTGGCAGGGGCAAAACGGGACGCCGTGCTTTTCCTCGAGCTTCACTTCCTGATCGAGAAGGAATTCGGCCAGGTCGGCGTCCGGCGTGAACTTGAAGCCCAACGGCTGGACGACCTTCCCGTAGAAGTGGCGCAGAGCCTTCTTCCTCGATTCGGGGTTCATGGACGGTCGCTCGGGATTCCCAAAAGCTCCGCGTAGCGCTGCGGCTGCCACCCTTCGACGACCTGATCGCCGATCCGGACGAACGGGAAACCGTTGGCCCCCTCGGCCTCCATCTCGCGCACGATCCGGTCCTGCGTGGCTTCGTCGGAGAGGTCGTAATCCGTGAACTCGAACGGGATGTGGCGGTCGGTGAAGAACTTCTTCGTCTTCCGACACCACGGGCAGGTGGACAGCGTGTACATCGACACCTTCTTCATCGCACCCTCCTCTCAGCCGATGCCGACGAACAGCTTGCCCGCGTCGGACTTGGTGGGATAGACGGCGAGACCCAGCTCGGGGGCATCGAGAAACCGGCCCGTCCGGATGTCGAAGCGCCAGTCATGGCACGAGCAGGTGAGCGTGTGGCCGTCAAGCCCACCGCCGGACAGCGGACACCCCATGTGGGCGCACTTGCCCGAGACCGCATAGACCGCGCCATTCACTCGGGCGACGACCACATGGACGCCCAGGGGGTAGACCGGCGCTGTGCCCCCCTCCGACAGCGCGGCGTCCTCCATCACATCGATCCACGTCATGCGTCCGTCTCCGCCTCGCCTCTCACTGTTCGTACTTCTCGACGACGTCCGCCGGGCGGACGCGGGCCTGATCGGGATCGTCGCCGAATTCCCTGAGAGCGCGGCGTTGACGGAGGAGGTCCCAGCACTGGTCCAGCTCGGTCCGAATCGCCTCGAGCCGCTGATGATCGGGATCGGTCAGGGATTTCTCCCCGTGGAGCCGGTGCTCTTCCTTCACGAGATGTTCGATGTGTTCGCGCACGGATCGATCGAGATTCCCAGTGGACTTGCTCATGCGGTGACCTCTCCTTGCTCGGTGCCCGTGCCGGGGCAACGGCCGAAGTCTACACCCGCGGCGGAGTGGCGAGCTCGGGAGGTCGGTTACTTCTCGTCGAACACGTACTCGTGCTGGGCGTCCCGCAAGATGAGCGTGCGCTTCGCCACCGAGCCGACGACGAACTCGAGCCCGGCGATCCCGGTGGCCGTCGTAATGAACGACACCGACCCGTCCGGGTTGTGACGCGAGGCGACCTCGCTTTTCCACTCGCCGAAATCGAACACCGTCACCTTTCCCGGGTGACTCACGGCGATCTCGCCCAGAGGACCGTTCGCATAGTGCGCCGCGAGCTTGCCGGCATCCCCGGCATCGGCGGGAACGACGAGGAGCTTCCGATCGGCGGCGAGCTGCTCGAAGTACGACTTGCCCGAGGCGGCCAGCTCGGCGTCCGCTTCCGGATGGCCGTCGAAGAGCACCTCGAGCAGCTTGCGCTGGAAGCCGCCGCGAATCAGCCAGCCCAGATCCGCGTTCGTGAGGACGACGGCGCCGACGTTCTGCTCGGGGAGCCACATCATGTCGCTGTGATAGCCGATCAGATCGCCCCCGTGGTGGACGACCGGCACGCCGTACGTCCTGTCCACCATCAGCCCCATGCCGTACGTCGCGTCCTTGCCGATCGGAACCTTCGGCGCGCGCCGCTCGAGCAACGGCCCCTTCGCGATGTAACGCGTCCCGTCCGGCAGCGTTCCTTCCCGAAGCTCCATCGCCACGTACTTCAGCATGTCGTTGACGTTGCTCCAGGCCGCGCCCGCGGGGCGCAACGGGATGATCGAGTAGTCGAGGTCGAACAGCGCCTTCGAGGGCTTGCCGTCGATGTCGGGCGCGTGGGCGCCGGCGTGATCGCCGGCGATCGCCCGCTTGTAGTCGAAGGTCGTCGACTTCATACCGAGCGGGTCGAACACCTGGGCCTGCATCGCCTTGTCGTACGCGGCTCCCAGCTCGAGGTCCGGGTACATCACGTGGCCCGCGACGAAGCCCGCCGCACCCGCGAGGAGGTTCGAGTACTGGAACATCTCGCCGAACTTGCTCGTCGGCTGCACGGTCGCGAGCGTGGCGAGCGCGCCCTGAGGCGTCACCCCCTTGTACTGGAAGATCCACTCCATGTCCTGTCGCGGCAGTCCCGTGCACGCGCAGATCAGGTGCTCGACGAGGACCCGGCTCGTCGTGTCGGCGTTGCCGAGCTTGAACGTGGGCAGGAGGCTAGTGACCGGGGTTTCCCAGGTCACCTTGCCTTGATCGACGAGCTTCGCGAGCAGCAACGTGGTCAGCGCCTTGGTATTCGAGGCGATCATGAACATCGTGTCGGCATCGACTTTGGCGTTGCCGCCGAGCTCGCGAACGCCGAAACCGCCGGCGAACACGATCTTCCCGTCCTGGATGATGCCGACGGCGACACCGGGCACGCCCGTGGCCTTGCGGCCGTCCTCGACGAACTTGGACAACGCCGCGATCCGTTCGGGGTCGAGTTGGCGTGGTTTCTTGCCCGCGAAGGTCTCGCGCGCGTACCCCTTCGGCAGCAGCTTCTCGAAGATCAGCGTCACCTGGGCCAGCCGCTTCTCGCCGACTGCCGACAGCATGTCGTAGAGCGTGACCGTCCACGTGTCGTTCGCGAAGGCGACGGAGGCGCCGACGTCGCGCTTCTCGTTCGGGGACGTCAGGTACGAGTACCCGCGCTGCTTCGACCAACCGTCCTTGTCGGGCGCGTCGTTCGCGACCTTGAGCGGCCAGGTCATGTCGGGCTTGTACGCGGCCCACGCCGCCGCGAGCGCCGCGTCGCCGTCCTTGGCCATTCACGTCGAACAGCACGATGTGCGAATCGCCCTCGGGCGGCTCCAGAATCGTCGCGGCGCCGCGGACCGAGATCGCCCATCCGGCGGGCGCGATGAACGTGTTGCCGAGCGCCGTCGTCTTCGGCGTGTCGGCGGTCAGCCGTTCGGCCGCCGGTGCGGGCGCCGGTTGCGCGGATTGAGCGGATTGGAACAGAACAACGAGGGGAACGAGGACAAGGAAGTTCTTCATGGCGCGGAGAATAGCACCCTGTCGGTGCTATCGAAGGCCGACGAGCCCCCGCACCGATTCGATGAGCTTCGCGGAATCGTAGCCGATCCCGTCCTTGAACACGGTCTCGACCTTCTCGATGTCGGCGATCGTCGTCGACGGGTCGCCGTGAATGACGACGATGTCCGCCGCTTTGCCGGGGGCCAACGTGCCGATCTGCCCGAGCTCTCCGAGGAACTGCGCGCCGTTCGACGTCGCGATGTGAATGGCCTCGACGGGAGTGAAGCCGGCCTCGACGAGAAGCTCGATCTCGCGCTGATCGCCGAAGCCGGGGATCACGCCGCCGTACCCGGTCGGATCGAGCCCCGCGAGCAGCAAGCCGCCGGCCTTCGCGAAGTCGTGCTCGAACTGAAATTCCTTCTTGAGGAGCGCGGGCCAAGGCGAGTTGGCTGCGTCGTCCGAGATCGTCGAGCGCGTGCGAAGGTACGACGCCTTCGAGGTCTCCGTCATGGCATCGAGCACGCGCGCGGCGAGGGGCGCACGGCCGGGCACGAACGTCTCGAAGACCGGCAGCGTGGAGGTGACCGCGACCTTGCGCGCGACGAGATCGCGGATCATCTCCTGCACGGGGGCGCCGGAGACGTCGAGCTTGTCCGCCATTTCGCGCGCGGCGGCCTTCGCGTCCGGGCAGACGCCGGGCTTCTTCCCCGAGAAGAACTCGGTGTCGACGGCGAGGCCGTGCTCGAGGTCGTCGATGCCGATCGCCGCGGCCTCGCGGAAGCCGATCGCGCAGAGATGCCCCGTGACCGTCAGGCCGTGCGCGTGCGCCGCCTTCACGAGTGCCGTGAGCTCATCGGGGGTGAGGTGCATGTACGCCTTGAACGACGTCACTCCTTCGGCCACCCAGTACTCCGCCGTACGCCGCGCGTCCTCCGCGTCGCGAAGCTGCCGCATCTGCGGCGTGTAGGCGCCTTCGCCCTCGAGATACGGGCCGGTGATGCGCATCTTCGGCCCGAGCATCGTCCCGTCGTCGATCGCCCGCTTGAGCTCGAGATCGGTGTAGGGCTCGACGCTCCCCGTCGTACGCATCGTCGTGACCCCTCCGGCGAGGTAGAGCCGCGGGAAGCTCGTGGCGTGCTCACCGTACATCGCGGGCGAGCCGTTCGGCGTCGGGTAGTACATGTGCTCGTGCATGCCGACGATGCCAGGGATGACGCTGTAGCCCGTCAGGTCGAGCACGGTCGCGCCATCGGGCACTGAGGTCGTCGCGTCGCCGCCCATCGCCGCGATCTTCCCGTCGGCGATGACGAGCGTCTGGCTCTCGCGAGCGGGAGCGCCCGTGCCGTCGATCACCCGCACGTGCCGCAGCGCGACCGTCGCCGCGTCCACCTTCACGAACGCGCGAAGCGCGGGAGGGAGCGGAGCGCGCGTAGGCGCCTCCCGCGAGCCCGCGGCCGCGAGCACGACGAGACCGATCGAAAGCCAACGCATCAGCGATCCTCCGCGTGTTATCGGGAGAGGAACGTCATCGTTCCCCGGGCATGTGGAGCCGGCTGACGATCGCGAAGAAGAAGCCGGTCGACCAGCCGCACATCAGGATCCCTGTCAATCCCTCGACCCCCGCGAGCAGCCGCCACGCCTGCGGCGGAACGAGATCCCCGTACCCCACCGTGGTGTAGGTGACCGCGCTGAAATACAGGGACGACTCGACGTCGGGAAAGACCTTGAGACCCGCGTAGAACAGACCCCACACGATGATCTCCAGGAGGTGGGCCCCGACGAGCCACGAGGCGGTGCGGATCATTCGCCAGATGGCGGACCAGCGGGGCACTCCCTCGATCTCGGGGAGCGGAGCGATGCGGCGGAACGCCGCCGTCAGGATCGTGGCGTGAATCGCCACACAGGCGGCGAGGAGACCGAACGCCATCGCCAATCGAACGAGCACCGCGGCGCCTCCGGGAGCGCGCGGATCATAGCCCAACGTCTTCGAGTCCCGGAGAACTCGACGACCGGCGTCAGTTGATGTTGGCCAGCAGGCTGCAGGTCTTTTGGGCGTTCATGGAGCCGATCTTGCCCGCGATGTTCACCTGGAGCTTCTCGAGATCGCCTCCCGGCTTGGGCTTCAAGACGAGACGCGCGCCGTCTTTCGTGGCCTCGAACGTCGACACGAACGGCACCGCGGGACGATTGGCGCCCGTGAGCGACTGGGTCATCGCGCGATTCAGAAGGTCCGACAGCTTTTCGACGCGGGTCTTGAGCTCGGGAAGCCACGACGCCACCGTCGTGCTGAACGTGACGGCCACGCCGTCGGCGGTCGGCGACGACGCGGCCGAGGCGCCCGCAAGGTCGAGTGGGCAGACCTTCGCGAAGTCTTCCTTGGTGACCGGCTGCGGGTTCGGCCCCGCGAACGCGAGGCTGCCGACGAACATCATGGCCGTGACGCAGATGATCCTCTTCATGGCGTGTCCCCCTCGAGGTCAATGGACGCGAGAGTCTTTCGGCGTCCCTCCGCTATTGACTACCGTCCTGGCGCGGGCCGCCAGACGCGATGGGACCGACCCTATCTGATTTGTCTTCTTTCTGTCAATCGAACGGAGGCGATCATGGCGCCTTGCTCTCGGTGGCCGACGTGTCGAAGCCGAACCGTTCGCGCACGCGTTGCCGGAAGCGTTCCCGCTCTTCCTGACTCCGACGGCTCGCGTTATGGAGAACTCGCCCTCCGACGCCGCCGAAGAGGATCCGGCAGAGTGCCAGAAGTCCGAGCGCCTGCCAGAAGGTGATCCGCGGCCAGCCGAAGAGCGTCGTCGGCAGCCAATTCCAGAGCAGCTTCACGCTTTCGCCGCCGATGAAGACGAAGAGCACCATCCCCAGAATCGCCAGCGGCCCGATAAAGATCCATTTCCCTCTCATGTTCAGCTCCTCACCCTTTCTCGAGCTCGTCGTAAGTGCTTTGTAGCCGCTCGCGCAGATGCCGCACGGCGTAGCGTTTGCGAGAGAGCAGCGTGTTCACGCTCACGCCGGTCTCGGCGGCCATGTCCTTGAAGCTGAGCCCGTCCAGCTCGTGCCCGACGAACACCTCGCGCTGCTCCCTGGGCAGCTCGTCGATCGCCCAGAGGAGCTCGTCGAGAAGCGCCTGGCGGGCGTAGAGGGCTTCAGGCCCGGCGTCGGGCGACGGCAGCAGGTCTTCCAACCCCAGCGGCTCGTCGCCCTCGCCCTCCGGCTTTCTCGTTCGGAACAGATCCGTGATGCGATTGCGCGCCACGCGAAACAGCCAGCCGGTGACGTGCTCGATCGGCATCAGCAGACGATTCGCTTCCACCAGCTCGTAGAAGACCTCCTGGAGGACGTCCTCGGCGTCGCGCGGGTCGGGCACGCGCCGGCGAATGAAGTTGCGCAGCCGGGACTGCTCCCGGTTGACCACGTCCGAGATTCGCTGGTCTTGTTCCGGTGCCATCGGGTTCAGGCTCGCCGCATCGTTCATCCATGCTTGTAGACGTCAGGAGGGGTACGGATATTGTAGGGTCGTCGAAACGCCGGGGGCGTTGGCCCCGAGAACGAGAAGACTCCCCGTTAGTCTCCGTAGGCAGGCGGTCGACGCGCGCATCGATCGTCGTCGCGCTAGACTGGCGTATCGAACGGCTCCGTCGCGCCCGTCGGAGGTCGATCATGCGCCCGTCCCGAACGAGGTCGGCTTCGTCGATCGCGGTGTTCGCGCTCGCGCTCGCGGCCGTCGTCGCTCTCCCCTACTCTTCGCTCGGATCCGCGGCATCGAACCCGGCGCGGGAACCCATTCCCCCGGCTCCTCGCATCGTTCCTGTGCTGGGAGCCTCCGGCGGAAGCGCCACCGGCTTGCGGGTCGTCGCCGGCCGGCCGCAGGGCGAGGTCCCGCCGGACGCGCAGATCGCCATCACCTTCAGCAAGCCGGTCGCGCCGCTGGCGACCGTCGGCGACCAGCTCCAATTCCCCGAGCCGGCGAGAATCGAGCCGCGTCCGAAGGGCGACTGGCGATGGCTCGGCTCCGCCGCGGTCGAATTCGTTCCCGCGGAGCCGCTCCCGCCGGCGACGGCGTTCACCGTCACGGTCTCGGCCGACCTCACCGCGATCGACGGCAGCCGTCAAGAGTCGCCCTTCCGATACGCGTTCGCGACCTCTCGTCCGGCCCTCGATTCGACCGAGCCGGGCGAAGGGTACCCGTGGGTGACGCCGGACCAGACCTTCCGCCTCTCCTTCTCACAGCCCATCCGCGACCTCCCGCGGCACGCCGCGATCAGCGCGGCCGGCAGGCGCATCGGCCTGGAGGTCACCAAGCGCATCGACGTCGGCGTGGAGGAGCGCAAGGAGGCCGACGCGAGGCGAGGGCGGCAGACCGACTACGAGTGGCAGCAGTCGCACCCCGACCTGCGCACGGTCTACGAGGTTCGGCCGACCGAGACGCTGCCCGCGGGCTCCGCCGTGTCGCTCGTCGTCGACGGCGACCTGGCCGGGGAGCTCGGCCCCTTGACGCTACCGACCAAGCGCGAGGTCCATTTCAGCGTGCGCGGCCCCTTCGCCGTGCGGAGTCTGCAGGCCTGCTTCCCGTCGCCGTGGGACAAGCCGACGTGCGCGTACGGTCCCCTCATCATCAAGGCCACCAACGAGCCCGACCCGACGTCGCTCAAGGACCGGCTGACGATCGACCCGCCGGTCGAGATCGATTGGAGCCGCGTCGAGAGCGCGACGTACAACAACGAGTTCGGGTACGCGGCCGTCCCGGCGAACTTCAAGCCGGGGACCACGTACACCGTGACGCTCGCGGCCGGGGTCACCGACGTGTTCGGGCAGGCCGCCGCGCCGTTCCACGGCACGTTCCGGACAGACGACCTGCCGCCGTCGATCGATCTCGGCGACGAGGACGCTCTCATCGAGGACTCGGGGGACGGCGCGCTTCCCGTCCACACCACCAACGTCGACACGATCGCCGTGAGCTATTTCACGCTGACCCCGGCCGAGGTGGCCCGTTACCTCGGCGATGGGCACAACCCGAACCGGTCGCTGAGCGAGGTGTTCGGACGCGAGCCCAAGACCTGGGCCGTCACGATCGCGTCGCACCACAACGTCCCGCGGTGGAGCCCGCTCGATCTGCGAAGCCGGCTCGGCAAGGGTGCGCGGCAAGGGATCGTCGCCGTCGAGACACCGGCGGCCGGTCGTGACGACGCGCGCCGCCGGCGCGTCATCGCCCAGATCACCGATCTCGCGCTTCACGCGAAGCTCGGCGCCACGAGCGGGCTCGCTTGGGTGACGAGCCTGGCCGGCGGATCGCCGGTGCCCGGCGCCCGCGTCGCGCTGCTCGATCGGACCGGCAAGACGGTGTGGGAGAACGGCATCAGCGACGCCGACGGACTCGTGAAGCTCCCCGGCGTGGCCGAGCTCGGCATCGAGGAGGAATACGGTGCCCCGTTCCTCCTCGCGGTGGCGACCAAGGGAAACGACACCGGCATCACCGCGTCGCTGTGGACCGGCGGCCTCGATCCCTGGGCTTTTTCCTTGCCGGACGCATGGGACGGCCGGAAGCCGCTCGGGCTCGCGTTGATCTTCGCCGAGCGCGGCATCTATCGCCCCGGCGACGAAGTCCACCTCAAGGGGATCGTTCGCTATCGGCGGATGGGGGCGATCGCGACGCCGCGTGCCGGCACGTCCGCCGAAGTCCAGATCGACAGCGCCACGGGCGCCGTGATCGACAAGCGCACCGTCACGCTCACGCCGTTCGGGACTTTCGCGCTCGACGTCAAGCTGCCGGCCGACGTCGCGCTGGGCTTCACTCGAGCGACCGCCAAGATCCAGGTCGTCCCGGCGGAGGCGAGCGGCCCGGCATCGAACGGCGCCGCCGGCTCCATCGCCGCGACCGGCGGCTTCCGCATCGAGGAGTATCGCGCGCCCCAGTTCCGGGTCGACGTGACGACCCCTTCGGCGCACCTGATCGCCGGAGAGCCCCTCGGGGCGACCGTGCTCGCGCGGTACCTGTTCGGCGGAGCGATGGCGCATGCGCCGGTACGCTGGACCGTGACCCGCTCGACGACGGAGTTCACGCCGCCGGGGAATGCCGGCTTCGAGTTCGGCGTGAACGCCTGGTGGTGGGACGACGAGCCCCCGCAGCCGCTCTCGGACGAATTCGCCGCTGGCGAAGGCGACGCGGACGACCAGGGCTCGTACACGATCGCCGCGGGCCGCGCCGAGGCGCCCGGCGACCGCACCGTGACGTACACGCTCGAAGCGGAGGCGACCGACGTCAACCGTCAGCGGATCGCGAATCGCGCCCGGGTGACCGTGCATCCCGCCTCGGTGTACGCGGGCCTGCGCCTTCAGAACACGGGCTTCGCCGAGGCGGGACAACCGGCGACGTTCGAGCTGGTCGCGGTCGATCCCGAAGGCCGGAGGCAGGCCGGCACGTCGATCGAGCTGAAGCTGACCCGCCGCAGCTGGAACTGGATCAAGAAGCGCAGCGCGGCCGGCACGTGGTACACGGACACGGAAGCCGTCGACGAGCCCGCCGGCAGCTGCCGTGTCACGTCGACGCAGACTTCGGCGACGTGTGCGCTGACGCCCGAGAAGCCCGGGTTTCACATCATGGCGGCGACGGTGACCGACCAAGCGGGACGCAAGCAGACGACGCGGTCCGGCTTCTACGTCATCGGCGGGGGATGGGTGTCCTGGAAGCGCGACGACACCGATCGCATCGACCTGGTCCCGGACAAGACGTCCTACGACGTCGGCGAGACCGCGCGCGTCCTGGTCAAGAGCCCGTATCCCGAAGCCGAGGCGATCGTGACCGTCGAGCGCGAAGGCGTGATGTCCGCGCGCCGCGTGCACCTCGCCGGCGCGGCGGCGACGGTCGACGTTCCCGTGGGCGAGGACTCCATCCCCAACGTCTTCGTCAGCGTCGTCCTGGTTCGCGGCCGCGTCGGCGGCGACCGCGGCGTCGAGCGCGGCGACGATCCCGGCCGGCCGGCGACGCGCGTCGGGTATTGCGAGCTGAACGTCGAGAAGAAGAGCAAGAAGCTCGACGTCACGCTGAAGCCGGACGGCGAGGAAAAGCGTCCGCGAGACACGGTGAGCGTCGAGTTGACGGTGGCCGACGCGCGAGGCCGCGGCGTCAAATCGGAGGTGACCGCGTGGGCCGTCGACGAAGGCGTGCTGCGGCTCACCAACTACAAGATGCCCGACCTCATCGAGCTGGTGCACCCGCGGCGGGGCCTGTCGGTCCGAAACGCGGAGCCCCTGATCAAGCTGATCGAGCGCCGGCTCTACGCGGAGAAAGGGGTCAACAACGGCGGCGGCGGCGGGGCGGACGCCGGCGGCTTGCTGCGCACCCAGTTCAAGACCACCGTGCTGTTCGCGCCGGAGGTCGTCACCGACGACGCGGGCCACGCGCACGTCGAATTCGTGCTGCCCGACAACCTGACGACCTACCGCATCATGGCCGTCGCGGTGACGGCCGCGGACCGCTTCGGCGCGGGCGAAAAGATGATCACCGTGTCGAAGCCCCTTCTCGCGCTCCCGGCCCTGCCGCGTTTCGCAAGGACCGGCGACCGTTTCGACGCGGGCGTCGTGGTGCACGCCAAGAACGCGGCGGCGGCGGGATTCGTGGAGGTCACGGCCAAGGCCGTGGGGGCGCTCCTCGACGGCAAGCCCTCGCGAACGGTCGCGGTCGCGCCCGGCAAGCCGGTCGAAGTCCGCTTCCCGTTCCACGCCGAGACCCCAGGCACGGCGGTCCTGCGGTTCACGGTGCGCGGCGCGGGCGAGAGCGACGGCGTCGAGCAGAAGATCCCCATCCGCCTGCCGGTCGGGCTCGAGACCGTCGCCGTCTACGGCGAGACCGAGACTCGCGCCGAGGAGGCGCTGGCCGGTCCCCGCGGGGTTCGCAGCGACGTCGGAGGGCTGCGCATCACGTTGTCGTCGACGCTGCTCGGCGGCCTCGCCGAGCCGATGCGACAGCTCGTCGAGTACCCGTACGGCTGCGCCGAGCAATTGTCCTCCCGCCTCGTGCCGTTCGTGGCGCTCCGGCAGCTTCAAAAGACGTACGTGGTGGCGCCGGATGCGCCGGTCCAGCAGAAGGAGCAAGCCAAGCTCCAACACGACATGTTCCTGAGCTGGTTGGGCGAGGACACGCTCGCGTCGTACAAGCTCGACGATCCCGACGAGCTCGTGCGCGCCACGATCAAGGCGATCCAGGCGCTCCAGAATCCGGATGGCGGGTTCCGGTTCTGGCCCGACAGCCGCTGCTCGGACCCCTGGGCCTCGTCGTACGTGACGCTCGCGCTGGCGACCGCCCGCGATGCCGGGTACGAGATCGACGGCGCGGCGCTCGAACGGGCCGAGACGTACCTCTCGGAGCAGGTGCTCCCCGGCCGGGAGATTCCCGGTTGCTACGGGCCCGCCCGGCCCAGCGCCACCGAGCGCGCGTTCGCGCTGTTCGCGCTGGCGCGCGCCGGCGCGCCGCGCATGTCGTACGCGCCGGAGCTGTTCCAGGGCCGTGACGCCTTGCCGCTCTTCGCGCGCGCGATGCTGGCAGACGCCCTCACGATCGGCGGCGGCGATCGGCGGCAAGCGCAGCAGATCGTCGGGGAGCTCGCCAACCACGGAAAGGAGACGGCGCAAGGATTCCATTTCGAGGAGGGCGCGGCCAGCGCCTGGGACTGGGCGTGGTCCTCCGACGCGCGAACGACCGCGATCGCCCTCCTGACCTTCGCCGACGCGGCGCCCGACCACCCCTACGTCGCCAAGATGGCGCGTTACCTCACGACGACCGCGCGCCGGCGCGACGGCCGCTTCGCCAACA
>JBGQLU010000005.1:0-52104 GCA_041500265.1 Acidobacteriota bacterium
CCGGCTCGAACAGCCGGACGCGAACGACGAGTTCACCAAGGTGCTGATCGATTCCTCGAGCACGCGCGACGAGAGCGACGCGCCGGGACGGGCCTCTCCGGTCGAGAGCGCGCGCCAATGGCAGCTCGAGGCCGAGGACAACGTGGTCCGGCGGCTCGAGAACGCTGGGCTTCTCGCCCCCAAGGGGAAGCTGGACGCGATCCTCGAGACGGTCGTCACGAACCTCGAGGTCACCAACAACCTCGAGCTGGACCCGCCGGTGCGCTGCCGCGTGCTGCTCACCACGCCGCTCGAGTCGTTCACGGTCGGCCGCACGATCGTGCTCAGTCGCGGCCTGATCGACGTCCTTCCCGACGAGGCGAGCCTTGCCATGATCGTCGCCCACGAGGTGGGCCACGTCCTGAGCGGCCACGAGCTGGACACGCGCTACGCCTTCACCGACCGCGTGCTGATCGGCGATCGCGAGGCGGTCCGGCAGTTCCAGTTCAACCGCACCCCCGAGGAAGAAGCGGAGGCCGACGCGAAGGCGGTGGACCTCCTGCGCAACTCCCCCTACAAGGACAAGCTCTCGGGCGCCGGTCTCTTCCTGGCGGAGCTGCGCGCCGAGGCTCCGGCCCTGCGGTCCCTGATCAGCCCCCACTTCGGCAACAGCCAACTCTTCCGGATGACCGCGATCGTCGACGCCGCGCCGAAGCTGGACCGGGCGTCGGTCAAGCAGATCGCGGCGCTTCCCCTCGGTGGCCGCGTCCGCGTGGATCCGTGGACCGCGCGCGCCGAGCTGATGCCCGGAAGCCACGTCTCGCTCGTGTCCGCGCGCGAGAAGATGCCGTTCCAGGTGACGCCGCTGATGCCGTATCTGTCGCGGCTGGGGAGCAAGCCGGAGCCCACGCCCATGGCGGCGTCGGAGCCCCCGCGCGCCGGGGGCGTCGAGGGAACCGGGGGATCGCGCTGAGCGCCGGCTGCCGCTGACCTCTACGGGCAGGTCGTGCTGACACGCGGCGCGGCCGGCACGCCGTTCGATTCCTGGAAGCCGTACGGCCCCGACCCGCAGGAATTCTCGCCCTTGACGAGGTACCAGAAGGCAGCGGAGGTCGCGGGGACCTCCGCGTCCGTCGTGGACGTCTGGCCGGCGAGGGTGGGGAGGCACACCTCGTCCCCGCCGCCCGGCCCCACCGGAAGCCCGCCCACGAGCCCGCGCAGCACCGCCGAGGACGTGCTGCCCGGCGCCGCGTTCCAGGCGATCGTGGTGATTCCGGCGCTCTGCGAGAGTCCGACGCCGTTGCCGACGTCTCCCGGCAACGGAACCGCGGTCCCGGCGCACAGGCCGCTCCCGCAGGCATCGTTCACCGTGCAGGCGTTGGCGTCGTCGCAGACGGTTCAGTCGGGCTTCGTGGGGTACGAGCAGGCGCCGGTCGCCGCGAGGCAGGACCCCGCGTCGTGGCACGCGTCGCTCGGCGCGCAGACGACGGGGTTCGATCCGACGCACACGCCGGCCTGGCAGGTGTCAGATCGGGTGCATCCGTTCAGGTCGTCGCAGGCGGTGCCGTTCGGAGCCGCCCCGCAGAGAATCGGCGCGACGGTCGTCACCGCGAATGAATCGGGGATACCCGGGTGGAACAGCCCGATGACGATGGACGACGTTCCGGGCGCCACGTTGGCGTCGAACCGGAAGTTGTAGAGCGTTCCCCAACGCAGAGCGTTCGCGTTCGGGTTCACGTCGTACGTCTGGGTCACCCACCTCACGGACGTCAGGCCGACCGCCGGAGTCCAATCCGTCCCGTCGTACGGGTCGCCGCTGTGATAGTCCACGTCGTGGAAGCCCACGTTGGTCACGATGGTGCCGGGCGGGATCGGCACGGCGAACGACTGGCCGGCCCTTGGGTTCGTCAAATTCTGAAGCGCGTACTCGTAATGGTAAATGCCGCCGCCCAGGGACGTCGCCTTCGCGGAGAGGATGAAGAGCCCTTCCGGCGCGGGGACGCTGGTTTCCGTCACCGTGGGGTCCACCGCCTTCCAGGCCTGGATCCCCGCTCGCTGGACGTGGGTCGCGCCGGCGAACGTGAGGGTGTAGGTCGGGGCGGCGCCGATCGACACGCCGCGATACGAAGCGTTGTTCGTGTTGTTGGCCGCGGCCGCGTCGTCGCGGGTGACGTACTGACCCTCCACGAAATACGCCGCGGCAGGATTCAAGGCCGGGTCGAGATCGACATCGTGCACCTGCAGGCGCTTGAAGATGGCGTCGCCGGTCGTGTCGGTCCTGGGATCCGGGTAGGGAAAGACACCGGTCGACGGGTTGACGTCGTCCTTCGGCCCCATCCGGGTCTGGCTGCCGTTCAAGCTCGAGCTGTAGGGGTCGGAGCAGTTGACCCCCAGGTGAGTCCCGTCGGGGGGGGTGACGCAGGTACCGCAGAGGCTTCCCGCGTCCGCCGCAAAGCCGTGTTTGAGCCAGGCCTGCCCGACCTGCTCGAACCGCCCGTTCTTCAGCCGGAACATGTTCTGGCCGATGACCGGGTGGTCGGGCGTGCTCCCGATCCAGTTGAGCCAGCACGAGCCGAGGTTGCACGAGGTCGTTCCGATCCCGTACGCCGTGATCCCCCCGACGTTGCCGAAACGGGTGGGGGTGGTCAGCGCCCCGACGATCACGTCCGGGGTCTTGCCGCTGAACGTGCACGTCGCCGTGCAGCACGAGTTGGTCGAGCCATTCTGCGAGCCGTCGTCGCAGTCTTCCCCCGCATCCACGGTCCCGTCGCCGCAAACCGCCGCGGCGGGCGAGACGGCGAGGACGGCGTTGAAGAGGAAAGCGAGGACGGCGACGGAGAGATCGTGCCGTGCGAATCGACGCGCCAAGGCCATTTCGGGTCCCCTTTCGGTCGAACATACGCCAAGAACGGCCGATCCGGCATCAGGAATCTTTCGCGCCGTGGGTCTAGAATCCGAGACCGTCATGGCGCGATCCCCGCGTGCGATCGGTTCGAGCCCCTGCAACGTCGGGGTCCGGACCGATCTCCCCCTCCTGCCCGTCGCGGGGACGGGAGCGCTGTCCGTCGTTCGCAAGTCCAAGCGGAGCAAGTGGCGCGCGGGTGTCCTCGTCGGAGTGCACTCGCTCATCGCCCTCCACGTCACCCATTTCCTGGCCGTCGGGCGCACGCTCTCTCCGGTGGAGCCCTCCGAGTCGATGTACACGCTCGAGCTGGGGTACGTGAACTGCGGGTTCATCTTCTTCGCCGTAGCGCTCGCGGGAACCTTGATTTTCGGCCGCTTCTTCTGCGGCTGGGGGTGCCACATCGTGGCGCTTCAAGACTTCTGCGCCTGGCTCATGAAGAAGCTCGGCGTGCGCCCGAAGCCGTTCCGCGCCCGCCTGCTCGCCTTCGCCCCACTCGCGGTGGCGTTCTACATGTTCGGCCTGCCGACCCTCCTCCGGCTGACCTCCGGCCGTCCGGACCGCGCCTTCCCCGGATTCAGCAACCACCTCCTGACGACCGACCTGTGGGCGACGTTCCCGGGGCCGGTGTTCACGATTCTCACGTTCGGGGTCTGCGGATTCGCGGCGGTCTACTTCCTCGGCGCGAAGGGGTTCTGCACCTACGGCTGTCCGTACGGCGCCCTCTTCGGCGCTTTGGACTACGCCTCCCCGGGCCGGATCGTGGTGAGCGACGGCTGCGAGCAATGCGGCCACTGCACGGCCACGTGCACCTCGAACGTGCGGGTGCACGAGGAGGTGCGGCTCCACGGCATGGTCGTCGATCCTGGCTGCATGAAGTGCATGGACTGCGTGAGCGTCTGCCCGAAGGGGGCGTTGAGCTATTCCTTCGCCCCGCCGGCCCTCTTCAAGAAGTCCGCGGCGAAACCCCGCGCGCGACGCTACGACCTGCCGCTCCCGGAGGAGGTCGCCCTCGCCGCGATCGCGCTCGCCGCGACGCTCGTCTTCAGGGATCTCTACAACGGCCCGCCCCTGCTGCTGTCGGTCGGACTCGGGGGGATCACCGCGTACGTCGTCCTGAAGCTCTGGCACTTGATCCGCGAGCCCGGCGTCCGGGTGCAAAATCTGGAGCTCAAGGCGTCGGGCCGGATCCGGCACTCCGGCCGGCTGTTCGCGGTCCTGGCCGCGGTCTGGCTGGTCTTCACGTCGCACAGCGCCTTCGCGCAATGGCATCGGGCCTGGGGGCGCTACGAGCTGAACCGTAGCGAGATCTCGCGCGCCGACGCCTTGAGCGGGGCGTTCCGCGACAAGCGGTATTCGGATCGGAACGCGCGCGCGATGGCCGAGGCATTCCGGCATTTCTCCCTGGCGGATCGCTGGGGCCTGGCCGGTGTCGTCGAGGTCAAGCTCGGGCTGGCGTGGTGCCACCTCCTGCGTGGCGAATTCCCGGACGCCTTACGGGCGGCTCGAGAGGCGCAGGACCTCGCCCCCGACCGGCAGAAGCTCCGGCAGAACGTGCTCGACCTCGAGCTCGCGGAACAGCACGCCGTGCGGGTCGCCGCGGGCGCCGCGGAGCAGCACTTCGGCCGGGCGGGCTCGCTCGCGGAGGCCGGGAAGCTCGAGGAGGCGGCGCGCGAGTACGAAGCGTGCCTGGCGGAATCGCCCGAGTCGGGACCGGCGCGGTTCAACTACGGCGGCGTTCTCAGGCGGCTCGGCCGCAACGACGCCGCAATCGAGCAGCTCGAATTGGCCCGGCGCCTGATGGCCGGCGACGCGGACGTTTGCGTCGAGCTCGGCCTCGCGTACCAGGCGGTCGGAGCGAACGACAAGGCGGTCGAAGAACTCAAGCGCGCGATCGCGCTGAATCCGGACAGCCCCGAGTCGCGGCTCCACTTGCCGGGGCTCATCAAGGAGATCGAGCGGTCCGGCCGCGACCATCGCTGAGACCGGCCACCCCGTGAATTCCGGATCGATCTGGTCCGTCTCGCGCACGCGAAGCCCGATTCTTCGACCCCAACCCTCCTTCGGAGATTCTTCCGCTCAGCTAGAATCTTCGGCTAATCACCACCCGCCGAAGCAAGGAGGATCTCATGGCCGAAAAGAAACCCACGCTCACCACCTCCGCAGGCGCCCCGATCGCCGATAACCAGAATGCCGCCACCGCCGGACCCCGCGGCCCCGTCCTCATGCAGGACTACCAGTTGCTCGAGAAGTTGGCGCACCAGAACCGGGAGCGCATCGCCGAGCGTCCGGTCCACGCGAAGGGCTGGGGCGCGTTCGGTACCCTGACCGTGACCCAAGACATCACGAAATACACCAAGGCCGCGGTCTTCTCCAAGGTCGGCAAGAAGACGCCGATGATCGCGCGCTTCTCGACGGTCGCCGGCGAGGCCGGAGCGGCCGACGCCGAGCGCGACGTCCGCGGGTTCGCGCTGAAGTTCTACACCGAGGAAGGCAACTGGGACATGGTGGGGAACAACACGCCGGTCTTCTTCGTCCGAGACCCGTACAAGTTTCCCGACTTCATCCATACCCAGAAGCGTCACCCCAGGACCAACCTTCGCTCGGCGACGGCCATGTGGGACTTCTGGTCGCTGTCGCCCGAATCGCTCCATCAGGTGACGATCCTGATGTCGGATCGCGGCCTGCCCACCGACGTCCGGCACATCAACGGCTACGGCAGCCATACGTACAGTTTCGTCAACGCAAAGAACGAACGGTTCTGGGTGAAGTTCCACTTCAAGACCATGCAGGGCCACGAGCACTGGACGAATGCCGAGGCCGAGCGCGTCGTCGGGAAGACCCGCGAGTCCACGCAGGAAGATCTCTTCGGCGCGATCGAGAGGGGCGACTTCCCGAAGTGGAAGTTCTGCGTGCAGGTCATGCCGGAGACCGACGCCGAGAAAACCCGCTACAACCCGTTCGACCTCACCAAAGTCTGGCCGCACGGCGATTATCCGCTGATCGAAGTCGGGGTGATGGAGCTGAACCGGAACGCGGACAACTACTTCGCCGAGATCGAACAGGCGGCCTTCTCACCGTCGAACATCGTTCCGGGGATCGGCTTCTCGCCGGACAAGATGCTGCAGGCGCGGATCTTCTCCTACGCCGACGCCCACCGTCACCGGCTCGGCACGCATTACGAGGCGCTGCCCGTCAACGCGCCGCAGTGCCCGGTGCACCACTACCACAAGGACGGGCAGATGCGGTTCTTCGCGAACATGCCGAACCCGGACGCTTTCTACGAACCGAACTCGTTCAGCGGGCCGGTCGAGAATCCCGCTTTCGCCGAGCCGCCGCTCAAGATCTCGGGCGATGCGGACCGATACAACCACCGCGAGGGGAACGACGACTACTCGCAGCCGCGGGCGCTGTTCAGCCTTTTCGACGACGGCCAACGGTCCCGGCTGTTCTCCAACATCGCCGACGCCATGCACGGGGTCCCGGAGTTCATCGTCGAGCGCCAGCTCGGGCACTTCGAAAGGATCCACACGGAATACGCCGCGGGCGTCCGGGCGGCGATCGCCAAGAAGTCCGGCGCGGTTCCGGCGATGAGGTAGGGTCCCTGTCTTCGATCAGTCCTTGGTGCCGCCGATGAAGCGATAGACGGCGGCGCCGAGGACTGCCCCGACGATCGGCGCCACCCAGAACAGCCAGAGCTGGGCCATCGCCCAGCCGCCGATGAAGACGGCAACACCCGTGCTGCGGGCCGGATTCACCGAACACTGGGTGACCGGGATGCTGATCAGGTTGATCAACGTGAGCCCGAGGCCGATGGCCAGGGGCGCGAATCCCTGGGGGGCCCGCTTGTCGGTCGCCCCGAGAATGATGAGCAAGAACATCATCGTCAAGACGATTTCGCAGACGAGCCCGGCGAGCAGCGAATAGCCGCCCATCGAGTGCGCGCCGTAGCCGTTCCCCGCGAAGCCGTTCGCGACGTCGAACCCGGCCCTCCCGCTGGCGATCATGTAGAGCACGCCGCCCGCCGCGACCGCACCCAGGACCTGCGCAGCGACGTATGGCGCGATCCGGTTCGCCGGGAATCGCCCGCCCGCCCAAAGCCCTACGGAGACCGCCGGATTGAGGTGGCAACCGGAAATGTGTCCGATGGCGTAGGCCATGGTCAGGACCGTCAGGCCGAAGGCTAACGCCACGCCTAGAATGCCGATGGTCATGTCCGGGTGAGATGCAGCCAGGACCGCGCTGCCGCAACCGCCGAGGACGAGCCAGAATGTCCCGAAGAATTCCGCGCCGTACGCTTTCATGCCGCGCTCCTTGATGTATGCGGAAGGCTCGATCGGCCTTCCCGCCCCTTTTCCGGTCGGCGGATTCTACTTGAACTTGCGGCCGCGGCCTCCCCGGAACGCGATGCCGGGGACGACCGGACTACCGAACCGTCCGCACACGCGCCCCGTCGGCCAGCCAGTCGCCCGGGTGGATGACGACGGTCTCCCCCGCGGCGAGGCCGCTCACGATCTCGACGTCGTCGGGATTACGATGGCCGGTCGTCACGGCGCGCCTGCGCGCGTGGCCCCCATCCACCACGAACACCGCCCAGCCGTCGATGCTCCGGAAGACGGCGCCGGCGGAGACCTTCAGCACGTCGGCCGACGACCAGAGCTCGATGCTCGCGTCCAGGCGGAAGGCGTCGCCGAGGTCGGGGACCGAGCCCGCGAACTCGCCGATGACCTTGACCCGCTGCTCCTCGACGCCGAGCGGCGAGATCTTCGTGAACGCCGCGGGCTCGATCATCCGCACACGTCCGTCGAAGACCCGGCCGCTGCCGGCATCCAGCCGTATCGCGGCTCGCGCGGGGATGCCGACGGCATCGGTCGAGAGCACGTCCACCACGATCTCGAGGTGGGCGGGATCGCCGATCTCGAGGATCGGGGCGCCGGACGGGACAACGCGCTCGGAGTCCTCGTAGAGGCGCAGGACGCGGCCGTCGGCGGGGGCGCACATCGAAATCGTCGCCCCCGTCCCCGACTCGATCAACGCGGCGCGCGCGCTCTCCGCTTGGCATCGCGTCGCCTCGACGCGAAACGCTGCGGCATCCACGGCCTGAAGCGCGGTCGTCTCCTCGGTGCGGGCGCGATCCAGCGCGTCGGCGGCCAGCTGCCCCGCCGCGGCGAGGTTCTCGCTGCGCTCGAGCGAGCGCTTGGCCAGATCGTGGGCGCCTCGCGCCTGCCCCAGTCGCGCCTCGGCTTCGGAGTACGCCGCGCGCGCGGCGCGGAGGTTGGCTTCCGCTTGCTCGCGGCCGCGGGGGTCGAGAGGAGACGGCGTCAGGCGCGCCACCGTGTCGCCCCGGTTGACGTGGTCCCCTTCGTTGAGCGTCAGCGCGGCGAGCCGCCCCGCCACCGGAGCCGCGACAACGTAGCGGGGATGGACGCGCGTCTGGCCGTCCTCGTCGAGCGTGACGCGCATCGGGCCGCGCGACGCGCGACTTACGTCCACGGGAACCGGCGCCGGGCGGAGCATCCACGCCGCCGCAGCCACGAGCGCTGTGCCGGCGGCGATCCAGGCGAGACGGCGGACGGAGGCGGTCATGGCGTCACTCCCGGGTCTTCAGGACCGCGACGAGGTCGAGGCGATCGATGCGGCCGCGTACCACCAGCGCGGAGAGGCCGGCCGATAGCGTGACGACCGCCACCGCGAACGCGAGCGTCGCGGCCGATACCACGAGGGGTATGCGGAACAACTCCGACTGGAAGCGCCAGACGATCAGCGCGCACAGCCCGTAGCCTATCGCGGCTCCGACCGGGATCGCGAGCACGGTCAGGAACGCCTGTTCGCCGAGGACCATGGCCGCGATCTCGCGCCGCCGGAACCCCAGAACGCGCAGGGACGCGAGCTCCCGCCCGCGCTCGGACAGCGCGATGCGGGCGCCGTTGTAGATCATCCCGGCCGCGATCACGCAGGCAAAGAGGACCGTGGTGACGGTCGAGATCAGGAAGCTCTCGCCGATCGTGTTCTCGAAGCTCTTGAGCGAGGAGGCGCGCACCACGACCCCGGTTACCCCGGGTATCCGCTTGAGCCTCGCGTAAAGGGTCTCGCGCGAGCCGGGGTCGATCGCGAGGAAGGCGCCGGAGTACGTGTCCCCCTCCCGGAGGAGCCGGTCCAGCGCTTTCAGATCCATGTAGGCCGCGGTGCCGATCAACTCGCTCACGAGGCCGGCCACCTTGACCTCGCGCACCGGCCGCTTGCCTTCGAGGACTTCGATCACGAGCGTGTCCCCCGGCCGCACCCGAAGCAGCTGCGCGAGACGGTCGGTCAGAAGGAGGCCGTCGCGAGGAGTCGCGTGCGCGCGGAACTCCTCGTCTACGATGCGGCGCAGCCGCGCGCAGGGTTCGAGGCCGAGCACGCTCGTGCGCTCGACGAGGCTCCCCTGCGCAGCGCTGCGAAGGCGCACGGCCACGGCACGGAAAGGCTCGACGCGCTCGACGCCGGGCATGCGGCCCAGCTCGTGGAGCGCGCCTCGCGCCTCGGGGTCGCGGAAGGTGACGGTGAGGTCCTCGCGCTGGACGTGCCGGAACTGGATCTCCTTGATGCGGTCGATCGCGTCGTAGCTGTAGCGGCCCGTCATGACGATCGCGAAGGCCAGCGCGATCCCCAGCACCGACAGCAGCGCCTTCACCGGCTGCCGGTCGAGGTGGCGCACCACGATGCCGCCGGCGGGAGTGAGCAGGCGACGCACGCCGGTCTTCTCGATCAGGCCGGGCGCGAAGCGCGCCGGGGCTTCCGGGCGCATCGCCTCGGCCGGGGTGAGCGCCACAGCCCGCCGCACCGCGCCCAAACCGCCGAGCGTCGCCGCCGCGGCGCCCACCGAGATCGCCGCGGCGACGATCATGGGGTCGGGGACGAACCGCGCGTCGGGGAACTGGAAGAACCGCGCGTACACGCCGGCGAGGCCATGCGCGAGCCTCAGCCCGACCAAGGTTCCGGCGACGGACCCGGCCACGACGGGAAGGAGCGCCAGCTGGAGGACGTGCACGGCGATCGCGGCGTTGCCGTAGCCGAACGCTTTGAGCACCGCGATCTGCTCGCGCTGCATGCCGACGAGGCGGGAGAGAACGAGATGCAGGAGGAACGCGGTGACGCCGAGAAAGATCGAGGGGATCAGGATGCTCGTCACCTGGGTCTCGGCAATCTCGTCCGAGACGAAGCGATGGGACACGTGATCGTCGCGGCCGTAGGCCCCGAGGCCGCCGTACGGCGCGAGAACACGATCGAGCCTCGCGATGACGTCGCCCTCGACGGCGCCGGGGGCCAGAGTGAGCGCGACGTCGTTGAAGGATCCCTCCATGTCGAACGCCGCGGCCAACGCTCGGCGCTCCATCCACACCACGCCGAACGCGCGGTTGTCGGGGAACACCTCCCCCGCTCCGCGGATCTCGTAGATGAACTCCGGCGAGATCGCCGTGCCCACGATCCGCAGCGTGCGCCACCTCCCATGGATGACCGCGCCGAACGAGCCGCCGGGCTCGAGGCCGTTGGCGCGGCAGAAGGCGGCGCTCGCGAGCACATCGTCGCGCCGACCGGGTTCGAGCCATCGCCCGCTCCGCACGACCGGATCGTCGAGCATCCGCGCGTGGACGGCGGGCACCGAGACGAGCCGCCCCGTCGCGGGCTCGAGAAGCCCGGGAACGTCCAGCAAAACGTCGGCGACCACGCGCGTGTCCACGGCGGCGACGCCGGGGAGCGCGGCGATGGTCGCCGTCATCCCGTCGGGGGCCTGCGCGAGATGCGCGAACACCTGCGCGAAACGCCGATCCCGGTAGTACCGGCTCTGCGCATCGACGAGGAAGCCGTGCATGCTGCGCAACGTCACGAAGAGCGCGACCCCCGAGGCCGCAACGAGGGCGACGGCGATCATTGGGCCGCGCAGGTGCCACGTATCGCGGAGGAGCTTCCGCTGGAGCGCGGTCATGCTCACCACTCAAGGGCGGCGGGCGGCTTGCGCGCCGCGTTGCGCGTGACGTCCACGATGCGGCCGCTGCGCATGCGGATGACCCGGTCCGCCATCGCCGCGATGCCGGCGTTGTGGGTGATCAAGGCGACCGTCGTGCCGAGCTCACGGTTGACGCGATCGAGCACCTGGAGCACCAGCTTGCCGGTCTCGAAGTCCAGGGCGCCGGTGGGCTCGTCGCAGAGGAGGACGTCGGGCTGCTTGGCGATCGCGCGCGCGATCGCCACGCGCTGCTGCTCGCCGCCCGACATCTGCGCGGGAAAGTGATCGAGCCGGCCGCCCAGTCCGACGAGCGTCAGCGCTCGCGAGGCGTCCATCGGTTTTTCGGCGATCTCGGTGACGAGCTCGACGTTCTCGCGCGCCGTGAGGCTCGGCACGAGGTTGAAGAACTGGAACACGAAGCCGACGTGCTCGCGCCGGTAGCGCGTCAGCGCCTCGTCATCCTTCTCGGCGAGATCGTGCTCGAGGAAGTGAACCGTCCCCGACGTCGGCGCATCGAGACCGCCGAGGATGTTGAGGAGCGTGGACTTGCCGCTCCCCGACGGACCGAGAATCACGACGATCTCGCCTCGGTACAGTTCCAAATCGACGCCGGCCAGCGCCTCGACGGTTACGTCGCCCATCCGGTAGACCTTGGTGAGGCCGGTCGCGCGGAAGACCGCTTCCGGGTCCTCCATCACGCTCGACTCCCGCGCCTCGCGACCGCCGTCTCGATCGGGAGCGCCCTGTCGACCATGCGGACACTCTGGGCCGCGTCACGCGTCACGTCAATTCCAGGATGCTCCCTTGGAATCGACGTGACCCGAGGCCGGCGCCGGGCGATCCGGCGTGACGCTCGCGCCGCTCAGTCGCAGGCCGAACTGACCCTCTCGGTCCCACTGGTCCCGAACCCGTAGCTGCCGACGCCGCAGGTGTTCCTGCCGCGGTACAGGTACCAGAAGCCGTGTCCCGGAGCCGGTACGGCGAGATCCGCCGCCCAGGGCGTCGTCAAGAGGGCGTCCGTCCCGCCGAGGGCGGCCTTGCACTCTCCGCTGCTCCCGGATTCGTACAGCGCGCGCACCTCGGCCGCGGAGAGCGTCCGGTTGTAGACCTGCACCTCGTCGATCCGGCCGTTCCAGCCGGCGCCTCCGCCGATGTAGGCCCCGATGTAGACCGGGAGGCTGACCGTCCCGGGGGCCGTAAAGCTGTCGGTCGCGACCGCCTTGCCGTCGACGTACAACGTGCCGGTCGTGCCGTCGTACGTGCCTACCACGAACTGCCAGTCGCCCGGAGAGATCGTTCCGCCGTTGGCGAGGCCGTACGGCGCCGCGGCGTTCTTGACGATGAACTTGTACTGCGTTCCGGTGCCGTCCGTGCCGAGCTCGAAGCCGGTGGCGTACGAGGTCTCGACGATCCTGTGGTAGGCGCCCTGGTTCACGACGTCGGAGTTGACCCACGCCGCGACGCTGAAGGTGTTCCCGAGGGTGAGGTTCCCGGAGCGGACGGTGTCATTGATCCCGTCCAGCGCGAAGGCACCGCGGACCAGGCCCGTGCCGTACGTGGCGCCGTTGAGAAGCGTCCCGTTGTTGCCTGCGGCGAGATCGGTCGTGTTCCCGTCCCCCGTCCACCAGCCCGAAAGACCCGGCGGCGGCGCGAGACAGCGCGAGCGGCACGCGGAATTGGCCGTTCCGACCGGCAGCGAGTCCAGGTTGCCGCGAATCACGTCGTAGACGGTGCTCGATCCGGTGATAGCTGGGTCGCGGCACCAGTCGATTTCGTCCCGGGACTCGCACCGCAGCAAGTTGGGATCGCCGGGATTCGACTTGACGCCGGCGTCCGCCGGAGCGCAGTCGCACATGTCGCCGGCGCCGTCGCCGTCCGCGTCCAGCTGGGCGGCGTTCGACACCGAAGGACAGTTGTCCTGGAAGTCCGGAAAGAGATCGCCGTCGGCGTCCCCCTTGCAGTTGCCGCGTGGCCGCGCCCGATAGAGCGTGCGGATCTCGCAATCGGACAGGGCCCTCCCGAAGATCTGCGCCTCGTCGATCGTGCCGTGCAGAAAGCCCGTGTACGCATTCACGCCGTTGTCGTCGGCGCCGATGAGCACCTGGTTCGAATCGTACGGGATCGCCGAAGCGAGGCCCGCCGCGCGGGCGATCAGCTTGCCGTCCTGATAGAGCCGGATGATCGAGCCGTCATAGGTCACCGCGGTGAACACGAACTGGTTCGCGGGAAGCGCCGTGGTCCCCACCGCCTCGGCGAAGCCGAACATCCCGCCGCGCAGGACCCCCCCGTTGAGCCAAAGGCTGAAGGAGTCGGCATCGCCGCTCCCGTCTTGCTTGCAGATGATGCAGCAGCTCTGGGTACCGATCGTGTCGAGCCGGACCCACGCCGCCAGCGTGAACGTCTGCAATCGCAGGCTTGGGGCGTCGGGCACGTCGACGCGGTCGTTGACGCCATCCAGGACGAAGGCATCGCCGATGACCCCCGGCCCGAAGGTCGCGCCGTTCATCAGCTGCCCGTGGTTCGCATTCAAGGTCAGATCGCTGGCGGTGTCGTCACCGGACCACCACCCCACCACCCCTCGGGGCAGCTGCTCGCACGCCTGCTGGGCGCGGAGCGGGCCGGACGAAAGCGCCGTCACGGCGGCGGCGACGATCCAGAGGCTCGAGAACGAGGACGAGCGACGCGATCTATCCATGACTCAACTCCTGATCCGCACGATCTCGGTTCGTGGAAAGGACGGCGACCCGGATCACGCCGTGGCGGGGGCGCTTCCGACGAATTCCGCCCACCCGCTTTCGACCACCTTGAGGTTCTGGACGCCACGGCTCCGCATCCACCAGCCGAGGATCAGGAGCGGAATCCCGATGAAGGCAAGGAGGATCAGGACCGTGCAGAGGGTGCCCACCACCATCAGGTAGGTGCCAGCGAGCTTGGGGAACTTGGCCAAGGAGAGGAGGTGCGCTTTCTGGGTATGGAGCACGTCGGGGTCGCGCGAGCCGGCGGACTTCAGATACCCGATGACCTGCGACTTGTCCAGCTTGAGCAGCGGGCTTCTCTCGATCGTCATGACGGGCCTCCCCGATCGGGTCGGGGCGAAGGGCGCCACGCCCGCCACCCCGTTCACCCTGCATTGCGCGGAGCCGGGGGGAAAACCGTCATCGCGCTCGAACATTTTCCGTGTTCCGCGAGCCGGTCGGGGTGTTAGCCTCGGACGAGCGAACTCGCCTACCGGGGTACGGCCATGGCGCACGGCCGCGATGACGGAGATCCGGGATCGAGCGATCCCCGATCCGTGGACGAGCTGTTCAGTCTGGCCTACGAGGAGCTGCGCCGTCTCGCCGCGAGCGTCCGCAGGGGCGACTCCCGTGCGACGATCAATCCGACCGCCCTCGTGAACGAAGCTTTCCTCAAGCTCGCCGCTTCGCCTCCCCTGGGGTCGCTGTCCCGCCTCCATTTCAAGCGGATCGCCGCGCGCGCCATGCGGCAGGTGCTCGTCGAGGCCGCCCGGAGGCGGAACGCGCACCGGCGGGGGGACGGGATGGCTCCCGTCACCTTCGACGAGGCGTTGGACCAGCCGGCGGCGGGATCGGAGCAGCTCTTGGCGTTGGACGCCGCGCTCAGGGAGCTCGGCCGCTTGAACCCCCGCCAGGCCGCGATCGTCGAGAGCCGCTATTTCGGCGGGCTCGAAGTGACCGAGACCGCCCAGCTCTTGGAGGTCTCGGAGGCGACGGTCCTGCGCGAGTGGCGGGCCGCGAAGGCGTGGCTCGCGAACGCGCTGCGACGAACGGGCTGACGGCGCACCCGTTTCGGCGTATCTAGCCAGAATGGAAGGCGCACGGTGGGAACGCATTCAGGCCCTCTTCCACGCGGCCTGCGACCTGCCGGCCGAGGAACGGGCGGAGTTCCTCCGCGGTGAGTGCGGAGGGGACTTCGAGCTCCTCGTGGAGGTTGAAGCCCTGGTGGACGCCGATGCGCGCGGGGGTTCGATCCTCGAACGCCCCGTGGCCGCCGTGGCGGACGACCTGCTCGGCGGACCCGACGCGTTCACGGCGCAATCGCTGGGGCCCTACACGATCAAGGAGGTTCTCGGGGAAGGCGGCATGGGAGTCGTCTACCTCGCCGAGCGGAGCGATCTCGGGAGCGTCGTCGCGATCAAGATCCTGCGCGACGCGTGGCTGTCTCCGGCACGGCGCGAGCGCTTCGCCGCCGAGCAGCGGACGCTCGCGCAGCTGAGCCATCCGGCGATCGCGAGGATCTACGACGCCGACTCGCTGCCCGAGGGGACGCCGTGGTTCGCCATGGAGTACGTCGAAGGGGTGCCGATCACCGAGTACTGCCGCGCTCACGACACCTCGATCGAGGGGCGCCTCGAGCTGTTCCGCGGCGTGTGCGAGGCGGTCCAGCACGCCCACGGACACGCGGTGATCCACCGGGACCTGAAACCCTCGAACATCCTCGTCACGCGCGACGGGAGGGTCAAGCTCCTCGATTTCGGGATCGCCAAGCACGTCGATCCCCGGGACGCGACGATCGATCAGACGAGGACCGGGTTTCGGATGATGACGCCGGCCTACGCGGCCCCGGAGCAGATCCGGGGCGACCGGGTCGGGATCCGCACCGACGTCTATGGGCTCGGGGTGATCCTCTACGAGCTCCTCGCCGGAGCGCATCCCTTCGACCTTGCGAACTGCACGCCCGCCGAAGCCGCTTCGATCGTCTGCAACCACGAGCCGGAGCGCCCCTCGACCGTGGTCCGGCGCCTGGGCCGCCTCGGACCCCGGGGCCGGTCGTCGGGGACGACGTCGTGGCCGGATCTCGACGTGCTCTGCCTCACGGCCATGCACAAGGACGAGGCGCGGCGGTACCCGACGGTCGATGCGCTGATCCGCGACGTCGACAACTACCTGGCGAGCGAGCCGCTCGAAGCCCGTCCGGATACGGTCGGCTACCGGCTCGGGAAGTTCGTTCGCCGGAACCGCGTCGCCGTCGTCAGCGCGTCGCTCGTGCTGGGAACGATCGTGGCGCTCGTCGTCTTCTACACGGTCCGCCTCACGACCGCGCGCAACACCGCCCTCGCCGAGGCCGCGCGCACCCAGCGGATCCAGAAGTTCATGCTCCGGTTGTTCGAGGGGGGAGACGAGGCGGCCGGACCGTCCGAGGACCTGCGGGTGGTCACGCTCGTGGACCGGGGCGTTCAGGAGGCGCGGAGTCTCGATTCCGAGCCCGCGGTTCAGGCGGAGCTGTACGAAACGCTCGGCGGGATCTACCAGAAATTGGGGAACCTCTCGCGCGCCGACGAGCTTCTGCGGATGGCGCTCGACGAGCGCCGATCGCTCCTCGGGCCTGACGATCCCGACGTGGCAGGAAGCCTGGTCGCGCTCGGCCTGCTCCGTTCCGATCAGGCGAAGTACGAGGAGGGCGAGCGGCTTATCCGAGCCGGCCTCGACAAGGCCACGCGGGCTCTTCCCCCCGGACACCCCGCGGTCGCCTCCGCGACCTCGGCGCTGGGGCATGCGTTGGTCGAGCGTGGATCGTATGCCGAGGCGACGCGGATCCTGGAGGAAGCGGTGCGCCTCCACGAAAGGGACCGCCGCGCGACGCCCGAGTTGGCCGCCGATCTCCACGAGCTGGCGAACGCGCACTTCTACCGGGGGCATTGGGCCGAAGCCGAGTCCCTGACCGCGCGGGTGCTCGCGATGAACCGGTCGCTCTACGGGGACAAGCACCCCCTCGTGGCCGACGACCTCATCGACCTGGGAGCCATCCAGAACGAACAGGGACGCTACGTCGAAGCGGAGCGGTTCTACCGGCAGGCGCTCGAGATCACGAGGGCCTGGTACGGCGACGGGCACCCGAAGACCGCGTCCAATCTCACGATGCTCGGGCGCGCCCTCGTCTACCAGAAGCGGTACGACGAGGCCACGACGCTCCTTAAGGAGGCTCTCTCCATCCAGGAACGAGTCCTGGGGCCGGACCACCCGCGGGTCGCCTCGGTCGTCAACGACCTCGGGGCGGTGGCGCTGCACACGGACCGGTTCGACGAAGCGGAGGCCTCGTTCCGGAGGATGGCGGACATCTATCGCAAGACCTACCCGGCCGGTCACTACCTGATCGGAATCGCCCTCTCGAACCTCGCGAGCGTGTACCAGGCTCGGAAGCAGGACCGGGAAGCCGAGAAGCTGTACCGCGAGGCGATCGCGATCTACGAGGCGACGCTCTCACCCGGCCACCTGAACACCGGGATCGCCCGCATCAAGCTCGGCCGGTCTCTCCTGCGCCTGAAGCTCTTCGCCGAGGCCGAGCGGGAGAGCCTCGCGGGATACACGATCGTGAGCAAGCAATCCGACCCCGGCGTGGCCTGGCTGCAGACCGCGCGGATCGATCTCGCGGAAGAGTACGACGCGCTCGGCCGCCACGACGATGCCGAGCGGTTCCGGACCCAGGGCGCCGCCGCTCCGGCCACGACGGCGAAGCGGAACTGAGCGGCGGCGGACCGAAAGAGGCGCGTTCGAGCACTCCCCCCATCCGAGGCGTGCCGGGTTCGCGAGCGAAGATCGCGGGAACATACGCATCCCGTGCGGAAGTCGTGTTGCGTCGCCGCGCGAATGGCCGTCTCCCACGCGCGAACCCGCCGAGAACGACTGACGCCCGCGGGCGGGTTGGCCGGGGAGTCCTCTCGACCGCTCGCGCGATGCACGGCCGAAGGAGCGAAGCGCCTAGCTCGGAGAAGCCGCACGCATCGTCGCGAGGAGCTTCTCGAAGCGTGGATCGCGACGCAGGCGCTCGAACCAGGGATCCTTCTTCAGGTACTCGGCATCACCGTCGCCGAGTGCGACATCTCGCTCGAGCGCCGCGATCCCTCCGTCCAGGTCACCCGACAGCGTCCGGGCCCCTGCCAGGTTGTAGTAAGCAACGGCGCTGTCAGGCTGTACGAGCGTGACGCGGGTGCACACGTCAAGCGCGCGCGGCAATTGACGCGTCTCGAGGAGCGCGTCGCAGAGATTGGATGCGGTCCCCACGTACGCGTCGCGCGTTTCGCCCGCAGGAGGCGAGGGCCAGGTCGCGAGTGCTTCCTCGAGCTTCCGGATGGCCTCGGCAAGAAGGCGCGGCGCATCGCCGGGGGCGAGTCGGCTGCGCTCGATGAGTGCCGAGCCGAGGTTCGCGCGTCCCCAAGGCGCCGTGGGCGCGAGCGCAAGCTCTGAGCGAGCCGCGGATTCTGCGTCCCGCAAGTGCGAGACGGCCTCGTCCCCTCGGCTCGCGGCTTCGGCTTTCTTTCCTCGATTTATGAGCACGTCTGCGAGGAGCTCCCAAGTCTGATAGTCCTTCGGCGCGAGCTCGACCGCGCGGCGCGCGACGCGTTCGGCTTCCTCTAGGCGTGAAGCGTCGCGGCCCAGAAGACGGCCGAGCCCGATGTTGAAGTAGGGATTGTCCGGTGCGAGCCCAAGTGCGACTCGCCAGTCCGTTTCGGCCCGAGCTGCCTGGCCGAGTGCGTCGTATGCGTCCGCGCGATCCGCGAACGCCTCCGCGCTCGTGGGTTGCGCGGTGACGACCTCGGACAGGAGATCGACGGCTCGTGCGAAGTCCGCACCAGCGATGGCACTCCACGCATCGAAGCGGAGCTCGTCGGGGGACGGCTGCGCGGGCCGTAGGAGGACAGCGGCGGCTTGCTCGGCTGCGGCTTGGTCTATCCGGCCGAAGCGCTTCAGCGCCTCGGCCTTGAGGGCGTGGGGCCACGAGACTGCGGGATTCAGCGCGATGAGGCGATCCAGGTCGGCGAGAGCGCCCTCGTGGAGGCGCTCCCGCTCCCTCGGGTCCATCGTCGAGCCGGCGAGCTCCATTCGCGCGATCGCCGAGCTCCGGAGCGCGCGCGCGTGCGTGGGATCGAGCTCCAGAAGTGCGGCGGCCGTCGTCATCACCTCGGCCCACCGCCCGCGCTGGTGCAGGAATCTGACTTGCTGCCACAGATCGTTGACTCGCGCTTGGCCCAGTAGCCGCTGTTGAGACCATGCACGTTGGCCGAGCAGCGCGACCGTCGGCGTCGCGATGGCGAGCGTGGCGAGAAGTGCCGCGTGCGCCGGCCGGCGTCGTCCCCATTGCAGCATGCGTCTCGCCGGTGAGGGCGGCTTTGCCACGATCGGGCGAAGGTGGACGACGTTGTCGAGATCCTCGGCGAGCGCTTGAGCGGTCGGATAACGATCGCGCGGACTTTTCTCGAGCGCTTTCCGAATCACGATCTCGAGATCGCGCCCGACTCTTTGGTTAAGCGCCCGCGCGCGCCGGGCCTGACTCGTCAGCACCGCATTCTGGTAGATCTGCTGCGTCTCCCCCACGTAGGGGAGTTCGAGCGTCACAAGCTCGAACAGCGTGACGCCAAGAGCGTACACATCCGTCGCCGGGCCGATCTCGCCCCGTCGCGCCAGAATCTGCTCGGGCGCCATGTACGCGATCGTCCCGATAAGAGTTCCGGCCGTCGTCAATCGCACGTTTTCAGGAGATAGGGCGAGGCCGAAGTCGGCCACCTTGAGGGTCCTGTGCGCGAGGCTGAGCAGAAGATTGGCGGGCTTCACATCGCGGTGCACGACGCCCTGCAGATGAGCATGATGGAGCGCCCGGGCAGCGATGCCGACCTGCCGGACTGCCCACCCCACATAGTCCCGACCCTCGAACGACAGCCTAAGCCTTTCGTCCCGACCGACCGTTCGGAGGTTGCGCACAACGTCGTGGAGCGAGCCGCCGTCGACGAGTTCCATCGTGTACCAAGAAACGTCTTCGGTCTCGCCGCGGTCGAATACCTTGATGAGATTTGGATGGTCGAGACGGCCTTCAATCCACGCCTCGTGCGCGAACCGAAGCGCCGCTTTGTCGGATGCTCCTGCGCCGCGTCCGAGAACTTTGAGGGCCACGTGCCGGCGCATGCGTTCGTCGAATGCCTCGAACACGGTTCCCATTCCGCCGGCGCCGATCTCCCTGATGGTCCTGAAACCGGCGATGAACCGCGGTGGCTCCGCGGATGCCCGTTCGCTTGGACCCGGGACTCCGGCGGTGCGCGTCTTGTTCCATTCCGGGGTGTGACCGTCGCTCAAGGGCAATGTCCGTCGTGAACGCGACGTGGCACGTCTCCCAGCGGACCGACGATTCCCTCGCCGTTCTCATTCGTACCCGTGACGAGGTACACATAACCCTCGCCCGGAGGCGGCACGTCGGGGTCGGTCGTGTCCGGCCGGCCGTCTGCGTCGGCATCTCCGGCGATCCGGCACGCGAGCGGCACCATTGTGGACGTATGCAAGGCGCTTCCGATCAACGTGGAGCTCATCACGCCGCGGTAGACGTCGTAGGCCAGCGCGCGCGCAGCCCTGGCCCAGTCGAGCTCGGTCGTCCCGGCGACCTTCCGGAGTCCGAGGAGAGTGACTTCGGCCGGCGCCAGCGGCGAGATCACGTACGTTTCTCCCGCGTTCTGCGGTGTCGCCGGCCGCGAGTCGGCGTAAGGCGCCCCCACAATCGCGTCCGAAATGAAGTCTCCATTCACGTCTCCGCCGCCGCCACCGACCGACGTGCCGAGTGCATCACCCGCTTCGAGCCCCGATAGTGTGATTCCAGGCGTGGTATGTCCCACGTCCGAGAGGTGGATCTCGGACGCGGCCGGCGACGGCGAGCCGAAGACGATGTACGCCTTGCCTGCGTCGATCTTTCCCGAGACGTCCGCCTCCGGCGCCCCGATCACGAGGTCGTCGTAGCCGTCGTGATTGACGTCGCCCGCGCCGCCGACATTGAGACCACCGAGATCTCCCTCCGATCCCTCCGTATAGACAAACGCCCCGAACTGCAGAACGGCATCGTTGCTCCCCGGCGCCCGTCCGAGCGCCGTGGGGCTCAAGACCTGAGGCCGCTTCGGTTGCGACGTTCCGGAGACGGTCTTGGGCCCGTCGCCTGGGACCACCCAGGCCTCGTGCCGCGCACCGAACGCGATGTCGGGAATACCGTCGCCGTTGATGTCCGCGGCGCCGGTCACCGAGCGCCCGATGTTCTGCTCGACTCGCGACCCGACGAAGACGACTCCGTTCAACTGATTGATCTGGTTGTTCGCTGCGCGCGACAGGTCAATCACTCCCGCCGTCGGCCCCGGCACGAGATTCGCCGTTCCGCCGTGTATCGCATAGACATAGCCGGCGTGCTGCAGCGGCAGTCCGAATTCGTCGTTGGGCGTGGCGCCCGGCGCTCCGATCAGAAGGTCGTCGATGCCGAAATCGTCCTCCCACCACGAGAGCGCTTCTCCGGCACGGTCGCCGGATGCCTCCCCATGGAAGACAACACCGGGCAGCGCGGTCGTCCCAACGGCGGAGAGGTCGTACGTCCCCGCGGACAGCGGCCCATAGATCAGGTAGACGATTCCGGCCTGAGCTCGCCCGAGTGGGCTCGCTCCTGGGGCGCCGACGATCAGGTCGTTCTTGCCGTCGCCGTTGAGATCCCCCGCGTAGCTCACTGAGGTCCCGGCGCGATCCCCGGGGGCGGCGCCACGGAGCACGATGCCGCACAGCGGTGGGGTCGAGCATGAGGCGAGATTGCCCAGACTGAGAGGTCCCGGGGCCGCCTCGTCGAGCAGCGCGCTACCGAAGACTATGTACGCGGCTCCGGAGTCGGCGCCGTTGACGTCCTCGTCGGGTGCTCCGATCGCGATGTCGGCGATACCGTCGCCATTCAGGTCGCCGGCGCGCGCGACGGTCTTGCCTACGAACGCCGAGGGATCCGTTCCCGTGAGCGTAAGCGTCACGCGCGCGGCGGAATTCGATTGTAGTCCCACACCACCAAACACGATTCTCACGGACCCGGCATCCACCGTGGCGCCCACGTCGGCGTTCGGTGCGCCGATCACGATGTCCGCGATCCCATCGGCGTTGACATCGCCGACGACCGCACTCGCGAAGCCGGATTCGTCGTTCGCGTTCGATCCGGCAAGCACGGCCCCGGCGGTGTCGTTCTGGCCGGGGTCGCCGATCTGATCCGGAGTGATCGTACCGGCGGATGCATCTACGATCGTGTCGAACGCCGCGTGGAACGGGATCGCGGCGTTCCCTGAGGGATCGCGCAATGCGGCGTTGACATCGATGGAGTAAACCGCTCCCGGTGTCAGGCTCGAAAGAGGATCGAAGCTCACCGTTCGATGGTCTTCGGACACGAGAACGACCCCGGAGACCTTGATGCCGGCACGTGCCACCACAATCGCCAGCGGCGTCGCAGTCGCCGGATCGATCGGCTCGCTCATGACCATCACGATGTCGCTGGAGGGCGCGACGTCGATCTCGCCGTCAGCGGGGCGGGACGTGACAACGGCGGGACCGGTTTGGTCGGCCTCGCAGGCATCCCCGATGCCGTCGCCGTCGCTGTCCTTCTGGTCCGCATTAGGAACGGTCGGACAGTTGTCGCGGCAGTCGATCGTCCCGTCACCGTCGTCGTCGCCCTCGTTCGCCGGCACGGCCGGCCACGCCGGGTTGCTGCAATCATTGCGCTTCCCGTCGCAAATCTCGACAGCGCCGGGCTTCGTCGCGGGATCGAAGTCGTCGCAGTCCTGCGGTGTCGGGACGCCGTCACCGTCGGCATCCGTGTCGCAGGCATCCCCGATGCCGTCGTGATCGCGGTCAGCCTGATTGGAATTCGCGATATTCGGGCAATTGTCGCAAAAGGTCAGGAGGCCGTCACCGTCGGGATCCGAATCGAACCTTGCGATGAACATTTCGTAAAAGCCGGCCGTGTTCTCGTCACCAAAGTAGACCGACGATGAGCTGTCGGGTGTCAAGACGAATCCCGGCTGCATGGCCCGGCCGTTCGGCAGCGCCGAATTGACTCGACTCACGACGCCCGTCGCCAGTGGTGCCGACCAGAGGTTTTCCGACCGGCCGATGAGGGGCCCGCTCGGGTAGCGGTAAACCACTCGAAGCGAGTCAGAGCTGATGAGCCACCCGGCTTCGGCGCCGGCGCCTCCTCCGGCCGGAGGAACGCCGTTCTCCAATCCCTTCGGCGTACCACCAGCAACCGGAACGTCCGATAGCCCAATTCCGCTGAGACAGTCGCCTCGACCTTGGAGGACGGCCCACACTCCATCGGGGCTCAACTTCCATTGTTCGACGCCGGGGCCGGTCGCGGAGTTCGTCAGCTGTACCGTCGATCCCCCAGTCGCAGGAACGCTGAACAGGTTCGCCCCGCTACCGACGCAAGTACCCACGATGTCTTGAAACACCGCGCGGGCCGAATCAGCAGTGATATCCAGAGCCGAGACGGTTCCAGGGCTTCCTAGAGAGACTTGCGCGCCGCCGGCCAGAGCAACTCGCCAGAGATTCCCGCCTGTCTGAGCGCCGAAGTAGACGACGAACGAGCCGCCGGGAGCGATCTTGTAGACCCCGACGCTTCCTGAGAGCAGGGTGCCGTTCAACTTCGTTGCGGAACCCCCAGTCGAGGCGACGGTGTACAGCTCGAATCGCTGATCGACCGACTGATCGGCAAGGTAGACGACCCTGCTACTGTCTGGGCTCACAGCGAAGGACGACACAGATCCACCGGCGATCAGCGTGCCGTTCAGCTGGACCGACGCCCCTCCTGCGATGGGGACACCGTAGACGTTGAACTGCTCGTCGGTGGTCGGGTCGGCGAGGAAGACGACGCGCGACCCATCGGGGGTCAGCGTGAAGGTCGAGACATCACCTGTCGGGGCGAGCACCCCGTTCAGTCTCGTGGCCGCACCTCCGCCGATCGCCATGCTGTAGAGCTCGAATTGTTCGTCGACGGCCTGATCGGCTCGATAGACGACGCGCGCGCTCGTGGCGTCGATCGCGAACGAAGTGACGTCTCCGTTCGTCACGAGCGATCCGTTCAATTTCGTCGGAACCCCACCGCCGATCGGCACGCTGTACAGCTCGAACACCTCATCCGCGTCCTTGTCGGCAAGAAACACGACCCTTGAGTTGTCTGGACTGATCGCGAATGTCGTCACGTCGCCGTTGGCGACGAGTGTCCCGCTGAGTTTCGTCCACGACCCACCGAGCGACGGCGTTGCATAGAGTTCGAAGACTTCGTCAGTTTCCTTGTCCGCACGAAACACCACCGTGCCGCTGTCGGAGCTCACGATGGCGGCGTTGACGTCGCCCGCCGCGATCATCGGACCGGAAATGACGATGGAAGGTCCTTGCAGCGGGTTCGGCTTCGTCGGGCAGTTGTCTACGTTGGCGCACTTTCCGTCGCCGTCGGCATCGTTGGCCGGGTCGTTCGGACATGCGTCGCAAGCGTCCCCCAACGCGTCCCCATCGGCGTTGGCCTGCGATGCGTTCGCCGTGGAGACGCAGTTGTCGCAAGCGTCTCCCACGCCGTCGCCATCGCCGTCTTGCTGCCCCGGATTGGCCGTAACCGGACAGTTGTCGACATTGGCGCAGCGTCCGTCCCCGTCGGCGTCGTCCGCGGGGTCGTTCGGGCAGGCATCCCTCTCGTCGGTCACACCGTCGCCGTCGCTGTCCGCGCGCACTTGAACGCGCAACCAATAGCCGCCGGTCGTCGCTCCCCCAGCGCCGTCGAGATCCAAATCGGGATAGGAGGACACGACAAGCTCCGCCGTACCGGTAAATGTCGCGGTCCACTCGAACGCCGGGTCCAGCGAGTATTGATGCGTGTCGGGATCGACCGCGTCGTCCACCGAGGTAATTAGTACGTTGGAGGTGTCGTAGAGCCCGACGACTGCGTCAAGCGTCGAGCCGAGCTCCGCGGCGTCGACATCCACGCGAACGCGCTGACCGGTGGCGACCGGAATCGCGTAGATGTCCCGGTCGTTCGCCGCCAGAAATGCCCCGACGGTGTCGGAGCCCGATGGCAGATCGGCGAGCGCCGAAGGCGCGGCCAGGGAATCGTTTGGCTCGAACGGATCGCTTGTTGGAAGGGCATTGAGCTGGATGTCGATATTGTTCTGGATCGATGAGACGACGATCGTGGTCACGTCGTCTGGGTCGTCGGAGGCCGCGCCCGACTCCCCGGCAGCCCAGCATTCCTCAGGCCCGGCAAGCACGGGAGGCGTGGGTATTGGCCCGATGAAGTTGTTGTTGGCCACGGAGAATTCGCGGTCGATTTGGCGAACGCAGATCGTGTAGTTCGCCGCGGGCAAGTAGTCGATGGCGTATTTGCCCTTCTCGGGTGGGTTACCGGGATCGCAGGTCGTATTGCACGGGTCACAAATCGACCCAGGGTTACACGGGTACCAAAGAGACCCGGACAAGCCCGAGTAAGCCTTCATGAGGGGATCGGAGGCGTCTCGAACGACGACTTGAGCGTCCTGGAAGGGTAGCCCTGCCCAGGTCACGCTTCCGCGGATCCCAATGGCGGGCGCCGCCGCCGCGTAGAGGGATTGAAGCGCAACCTTGTCATCCGGATTGAGGGTGAGCATCTCGACTTCGTTGTCCACGAGAATCGGGTACATTGTCGGTACGAAACGGTCATTCGCGAGGTTACCGTCGTTGGCAAGTTCGCCGTTCACGACGCTGTGGTCGAGATTAAGAAAGTGGCCGATCTCGTGGACGATGACGGCCTCGAGCGCGTTCTGCGAGGGAAGGTCCACCGGTGAGGTCGGGAGGCCGATCCCATCGTAGAACGCCCCATTGATAACGATGCTTGCCCCTGTAATCGTCGTATTGGTTCCGATCGGAGTGTCCAGGCCGGATGCGCCCAAGATATCGAATCGCGCTCCCTCGCCGAAGAGTTCGTCGATGATCGAACCGTCTTGATCGAATATGACTGGGGATATGCCGTCGCCATCCACGCGCCAGTAGTGCTCCAAGTGATTCGGATTCGTCGCCGGTGTCCCTGCCGCGTCGACGTTGGACGGGAGCGGCGTTCCGGGCGTGAAGCTGACTACCCCTTCGGCGCCCCACACGGCGAAGGCTGCGGTGGCGAGCGCGCGGGCGTTCGATTCGCTCAACTGGCCGAGCGGGCCCTGATCGAGGTTGTACACGATCGGAACAGCCTTTCCCCACGCCATCGGCTGGCCAAGGCCGTTGACGCTGCGGGGCCCTCCGGCACGCGCGGGCATCGCGACCACGAGCGCGAGCGCAAGGAGCTCAGCGGCCGGGGTTCGCATGGTGCGTCGTCGCGCGTGCCGCGGGCGGGAGGAGCGACTTGATCATTGAAAGGAACGATTCGAGTTCGATTGCGCCCGGTTCGTCTTGGGAACCCGGAATCGAGATGCGCCGGCGGGCGTCGGAGGTGAGCCCGCGAAAGACGTATCGGTTTCCCGTCGCATTTACGAGCATCGCGCGCCCCTGCTTGTCGCGAATTAGCTCGAAGCGGCCCTGACCCAGACCGACCGGGCTCGCGAATCCCATCGCGCTGTCCCCGTAGAGAAACAGCAAGACCTCTTCACCTCGCCGGTACGTCAGATCATCCAAGGCCCCCGAGTCGCCTGGACGATCGCGATCGAATCGAGGGGTCGTCACGGTGAGGGTCGATCCCACGCCCCCCTTCACAACTCGATCCACGGCGAAGGTCGCGCGGCTGACCAATAAGCCGGATGCGGGATCGCGGATCTCCACGATATCGGCGCACCGTCCGAGCACGATCCGCGACGCGCGAGCCGTCATCTCCTCGAGATTGACGGGCCGAACGGAAGTCGCCGCCGCCTGGCGCGGGCAGAGCACGGAGACCAGGGCCAGTACGGTCCCGACGATGCGAATGCCGATCTGCCGTACGAGCACCCGTATCACCCCCGTCGTTTCCGGATTGGGTGGACTCGTCAGGTGTCGCAACACTACGCCGATCCGAGGCGGGGAACAAGAGCAGGCCGGGACCCCCGAGACGGCAGCACGAGCGTGGCCGTTCCAATCCGGTCGCGCCGAAAGAATCGGAAATCGAAAGGTGCGGGGCGGCGGGAATCGAATCCCGCGGCGAGATCCTTCAGCGATGTGTCCCGGCCGCGGAGTTATTTCGAGCGGCGTGCCTGATCTCCCCGCTCTTCACCTCGGGCTTCTAGCGCTTCCGGAGCGAAGGCGCCGCCGCGCCGGCCACGACGTCGAAGCGGAACTGAGCGGCGGCCGGAGACCGCTCAACCCTACCCGTTGTAAGGCTTGGTCGGCCAACGTTCCCGCTTCGCGTACAGCTGCTTGACCTCCTGCAAGTACTGGATCGCCGCGTCGTAGGCGGCGGTCGATTTGTAGGGGGCGGCCGGCGTCTCGACGAAGTGCACTTGGAGCCCCACCCCCGCGTTGTCCATCCGCTCTCGCGTGACGACCTGCGCCTTGAGGAGGTCGCGGAGGCGATCCAGCCATGCCTGCAACGGGCCCGACGGAGACCACCAATCGTTGCCAACGCGCTCGACGGCCGCGTTCCGCTGCAGCGCCAGCGCGTCGTATTCCTTGACGGCCCACGGAGCGTAGGTCCAGCTCTCGCCGACCGCGACCAGGTCCTTCTGGGCCCGCGCGTCCAGGTCCTTGAATTTGGCGTCGATGGGGGCGACCGCCTGCGCGAGCGCCGCCTTGTAGCGCGTGAGGAGCGTCTCCTCCTCCGCCTTGAGCGCGTTGAACTTGTCGTTGGTCGCGACCTCGGCCTCGGTCCCCTCGGTCCCCGCGGTTTGCTGCTCCTGCATGAGCTTCGCCGCCTCTTGCGGATTCTGCATCATGAACTCTTGCATCTTCGCCGCCAGCTGCATCGGCTCGATCGACTTGATCCGATCGGTGAGCTCGCTGTTGATCGCCGCCTGGCGGTCACGCGCCTTCTGCAGCGGCTCGGTCACGGTCCACATCTTTTCGCTGTACTGGTCGACCCCCTCGTAGAAGGTCCCGGGCCTGGGCGGTACGGAGGCCCAAGGGTCGGCGGACGGCGGCTCCGCCGCCGAGGCGGCCGTGAACGCGAGGCTTGCTAGGATCGCGCAGCCGAGCTCATTTCGCGGGAACATCGCACCCGCCGAGTCTCCGCCCCGAGATCTTCACCGTCATGTTCCCGTCCGCCGAGCTGAACTTGATCGTGCCGTTGTAAGCGTCGGCCCCGTCGCGGACGATCTCACCGTCGCCGCTCATCACCGGGGGGCCTGCGCACGTGACCTTCCAGGTCGCCTTGGGCCCGTCCTTCTTGAAGTCGGAGTTCGTGCATTTGCGCCGCTCGTCCGCGCCTCCGGGGGGCTCGGTCCAGTCCTTCGAGGCGCAGACTTTCATCGTGTTCGCCGGGAGGGCCATCGGCATCCCCTCCATCGACATTTGCGTGGTCACGCTCCAGAGGTCGCCCGTGCCCCCTGCCGCCGGGGCCTCCGCGGCGCGCGTGCGCTCGAAGCCGGGGACGATGAGAAGGACGAACGTGGCGACGGCGGCGATTCGAAGAGCGGTCGGTGAACTCATCGCGGAGCCTCCTTGCGATTTGGGGTCCAGACGGACCAACGCTACGGCCGCCGGCGGCCCCCGGTCCATCGCATAGAGGTGTGATTTCGGCTAGACGATCCGGTCGCGAAGGGCTCGCGCGACGGCGGCCGGCGCGCTGTGGACCTGGAGCTTCCGATAGACCTTCCGGATGTGGCTCCTCACCGTGTCCACGCTGATGTGGAGGTCGTACGCGATCTCCTTGTACCCCTGCCCCGCCACCAGGGCGCGCAAGACTTCGGCCTCCCGATCGGAGAGGTCGTGCCGCGCCGCCCCGCCCGACGGTACGCCCGACGCTCCGGCGCGGATCGCGGCGAGGACCGAGCGGGCGACCGACGGGGTCAGCGGCGATCCGCCGGCGGCGACGGCCCGGATCTCCTCCAGCACTTCGCGCGCGTCGGCCCGCTTGACCAGATAGCCGTCGGCCCCGGCGGCGATGGCGCGGAGGATCCGCTCGGGCTCCTCGAATGCGGTCAGCATGACGACGGTGACCTGCGGATATCTCGCCTTGACCGCCGCCGCGGCCTCGATCCCGTCGGCGCCGGGCATTTCGATGTCCATGAGGACGACGTCCCACGGCGGTGCATCGCCCACTCGCGTTTCCGCCATGAGCTCCGCCGGGCTTCCGTGGGAGCCGGCGAGATCCATCGTCGGCTCGAGCGAGAGGAGTTCCGCGATCGCCGCGCGGTACGGGGCGTCGTCGTCGACGATGGTGACCCGCAGGCGCATCGAGTTGTCCTCCTCGTCGATCAGGGATCCGGCGTGGCGCGCCTGTCAGTATGCGGTCTCCGCCGATCCGCTTCCATCGCACGACCATGCGATGGCGCCGCCCGAGGCCGCGGCCAGGACGTGCGGAACGGCGGAAAGGCTCGCTCCGCCTCGAGAGGCGGCAGCCCCGCGGGCCCGAGGCGCCTGTTGACCTCGGCCACCTCCCCCGCGAGCAACTCCTTCCACCGCGCCCAGCCCTGGGCGGCGAGCGTCCGGCGGCCGTCGAACGCCGCGCGCGCGTCGGGGGTGGGGGCGGCGTCGGCGCTCTCGACGATCGATTGAAGCTCGGAGAGGGACGCGGCGAGCCGGCGCAGGCACGTGGGCTCCGCATCCCGCAAGCCGAAGCGCACCTCCGCGGGGGTGAGCGCAGGCGGGCCGGCCGCGCGGTCGATCGACTTCGTGAGCGCGTCGAGCGCGGACGCGGCCTCGCCGCTCGCGGTCCCGCGGAGCGTTCCGATCTGCTTGCGAAGGGCATCGGCCTGGCGAATCCCGACGGCCACGCGCACGCGCTCCGCCTGGACGTCCCGGGCGAGCTCGTACTGGCGAACGAGGTCGGCATCGGCGACGGAGGACGGGAGGCGCGGATCCCTGACGACGTCCAAGGGCTGGGTGGCGACCGTTCCGCCCAGGGTCACGCGCAGCGTGTACCGGCCCGGCGGCGCCCACGGGCCGGAGTCGCGGCGGGACTCGCCGGGTGGCCCGGCGAGCTCGTCCGGCAGCGCGTGGTGGAGATCCCAGACGAAGCGGTGCATCCCGGCCGCCGCCGAAGGCGGCCGCGCGACCGGCATCCAATCCGGCGTGATCTGGATCTTCTGCACGTCCGGTCCTTGCGCCACGTCGTCGCTCGCGTAACGCCGCACCAGAGTCCCTGCCGCATCGAGGATCTCGATCACGAGCGGGCCCGAAGCGCCGGACTTCACGACGTAGTCGAGCACGGCGCCGGCCGGAGGGTTGTCGGCCATCGGCTCGTCCTTGGGCGCGGGCGATCCCTGGAACGGCGCCGGGTGGAGCCTGACGGCGGCGCGTGGAGCGAAGAGCACGAGGTCCTTCGCGAGGACCGCCGAATCGAGCTGCCGAAGCGGCGAGAGGTCGTCGAGCACCCAGAACGCACGGCCGTGCGTGGCGATCACCAGATCGCCGTGCCGGACGTCGATGTCGCGCACGGAGCAGGTGGGGAGGTTCATCTTGAGGGGAAGCCAGCGATCGCCGTCGTCGAAGGAGACGAACACCCCCGTCTCGGTGCCGGCGTAGAGAAGGCCGCGGCGAGCGGGGTCTTCTCGAACGACGTTGACGAAACTCCCGGCCGGAATCCCCCGTCCGACCGGCACCCAGGTAGCCCCGCCGTCGCGGGTCCGCAGGATCTCCGCGGAGAGGTCGTCGAGCCGGTGCCGGTCGATGGCGGCGTAGGCGGTCGCCGCGTCGAAGTGCGATGCCTCGATGATGCCGACCTTCGACCAAGGCCCGAGGTTTGCGGGCGTGACGTTCCGCCACGTGCGGCCGTCGTCGCGCGTGAGCCAGATCGAGCCGTCGTCCGTGCCGCACCAGATCCAGGCGTCGCGAAGCGGCGACGGCGCGATCGCGTAGATGACGCCGCGGCGCGGCCCCTTCACGTCGGAGTCCTGGGCGGTTCCCGGATCGAGGGTCACGGGGACGCCGGGATCCTCGCGCGTGAGATCGGGGCTCGCCGTCTCCCAGTGCCGGCCGCCGTCCGCCGTCCTGAAGAGGACCTGCCGCGCGAAGAAGATCGACTTCGGATCGCGCGGCGAGATCGCCAGGGGGAGCGTCCACTCGCCGCGATAGTCGCCCGGGTGCGCGAGGGTCGGATCGACGTTCGCTTCCTGAAGGGTCTTCCAGTCGAACCGGCCGACCGTTCCACCCCACACGATGTCGGGATCCCCAGGATCCGGAACGATGTACCCGCTCTCCCCTCCCACGGCGATCTCGCTCCAATCGCGCTGGGTGATCGATCCGTAGTCGGTGCGCGCCGGCGTCGCCGCGGCTCCGCTGTCCTGCTGCGCGCCGTAGATCCGGTACGGAAACCGGTCGTCGGTCGCGACGTGATAGAACTGGGCTGTGGGCTGGTTGTACCAGGAGCTCCACGTCGCGCCGCCGTCGACGGTCACGACGGCTCCCTGGTCGCTGGCGACGATCATGCGGCGGGAGTCGGCCGGATCGATCCACAGCCGGTGGTAGTCGTCGCCCCCGGGCGCTCCCTTGAACGGGACGAAGGTCTTTCCACCGTCGGTCGATCGGTAGAGCGCCGTGTCACAAGCGTAGACGGTGGCCGCATCCTTCGGATCGACGGTCACCCCGGCGAAGTACCAGCCGCGCTCCCAGATGCGGCGGTCGGAGCTCGCCAGCCTCCAGCTCGCTCCCCGATCCTCGGAGACGTAAAGACCTCCTTCCTTCGCGTCGGCGATTGCGTACACGCGCCGCGGGTCGGAGGGGGCGAACGCGATTCGGATGCGGCCGAGCCCGTCGACCGGCAATCCGCCGGCCACCCTGGTCCACGTGTCGCCGCCGTCCACCGAACGATAGAGGCCGCTGCCGGGGCCGTTCGAAGGGGGATAGACGTTCCACGGCGGACGCCGCGTCTGCCAGAGCGCCGCCAGGATCGTCTTGCTGTCGCTCGGATCGAAGGCGAGATCGATCGCGCCCGTGTTTTCGTCCTTGAAGAGCACGGCGGTCCAGCTCCTGCCGCCGTCCTTCGACCGGAAGACGCCTCGCTCCCTGTTCGGCCCGTACGCGTGCCCGAGCGCGGCCACGAAGACGAGGTCCGGATCGTGCGGATCGACGAGGATCCTGCCGATCTGGCGGGTATCGGTCAGCCCCACGCGCGCCCACGTGGTCCCGCCGTCCGCCGACTTGTACACGCCGTTGCCGTAGCCAATGTCCGAGCGCATGTCGGCTTCCCCTGAGCCGACATAGATGACTTTGGGGTCCGACGGCGCGACGGCGATCGCGCCGATCGATGCGACCGGCTGGGTGTCGAAGATCGGCCGCCACGTGCGCCCGGCGTTGTCGGAGCGCCAGACTCCCCCGCCCACGGCCCCGAAATAGAAACGGTCGGGCTCTCCCTGGACCCCGGTCGCCGTCACCGCGCGGCCCCCGCGGAACGGGCCGACGAGCCGCCAGCGCAGCTCCGCGAACAGAGAGGGATCGAGCGACGGCGCGGCGACCGGCGCCGCGATCGCGCCGGTCAGACAAAGGACGATCAAAAGGTGTCGCGCTCGCATCACGGCCGGCCCTCTAGGCCGCCGTATTCTATGCGGGCGATGGACGGGACGGGAGAAGTGCGACAATGCGCCCTCCCCACCGTGGAAAGGAGGCTCGACATGAGCGATTTCACCCGCCGCCTGATCCTCTCCCTCGCCCTGCCGCTCCTACCGGGCGTCGCCGCGGCCGGCGAGGAGGGCATGTGGATGCCGGGACAGGTCCCCGAGATCCGGGCACGGCTGGCGGGGCGCGGAATCGATATCGACGCGAAGACCTTCTCGGACCTCGCGGGGTCGCCCATGGGCGCGATCGTTTCCTTGGGCGGCTGCAGCGCGTCGTTCGTTTCGCCGGAAGGGCTGATCGTCACCAATCAACACTGCGTGACCGGGGCCCTCCAGTACAACGCCACGCCCGAGAGAAACCTCCTGGTGGAGGGGTACCTGGCGAAGACGCGCGACGAGGAGCTTCCGGCGGGGCCCGGCGCCCGCGCGGCCGTCACGGTGGCGATGACCGACGTCACTTCGGAGATCTCCGGTGGGATCGACCCGGCGCTCTCCGACCGGATGCGGTTCGACGTCATAGAGCGGAGGACGAAGGAGCGGATCAAAGCGTGCGAAGCCGGGGGACTCCGCTGCCGAGTCGCGAGCTTCTTCGAGGGAAACCGCTACTTCGAGATCGCGCAGCAGGAGCTCCGCGACGTCCGCCTCGTCTACACGCCGGCGGCGGGAATCGGGAACTTCGGGGGCGAGACCGACAACTGGCAGTGGCCCCGGCACACGGGCGATTTCGGATTCTACCGCGCCTACGTGGCGCGCGACGGAACGCCGGCGCCCTATGCGAAGGACAACGTTCCCTACCACCCGAAGCGCTGGCTCAAGCTGGACCCGAAGGGCGCGGAGCCGGGAGCCACGATCGTCGTCGCCGGATACCCGGGATCGACCCGGAGGCTCGTGACCTTCGCCGAGATCGAGCGCCTGGCCGATTGGACGATTCCACGCCAGATCAAGCGGGCGGAAGACCAGCTCGCGATCCTCGCGGTGCTGTCGAGCTCCGATCCCGCGACCGCCATCAAGGTCGCCAACCGGATCCGCAGCCTGAACAACCGGCTCACCAACAACCGCGGCACGCTGAGCGGGGTGCTCGCATCGCACCTCTTGGAGACGAAGGCGGCGCGGGAGAAGGCGCTCATCGGGTGGATCGCCGCAGATCCGGAGCGACGAAAGGAGTTCGAGGCGACCCTCCCGGCCCTGGACGCCTTGGCGGCCGAGGAGAATCGAACGCGCCTGCGCGACGACGTTCTCCGGTCGATCGAGGGCGGACAGTCGGCGCTGTCTTCGGCGGAAACCATCTACCGGCTCTCGCTCGCGAGGCCCAAGCCGGACCTCGAGCGCGACCCGACGTACCAGGAGCGCAACTGGACGCGCATCCGCGAGGGACAGGAACGGCAGCAGAGGACGCTCGACCCGAAGGTCGATCGCGCGCTGCTCCGCTACGGCCTCGAGGAGGCCGCGCGGCTTCCCGGGGATGCGCGCATCGCGGCCATCGACGTCGCGGCGGGGTTGCGTCCCGGCATGGGCGAGGCCGAGGCCGGTCACGCGATCGACGCGTACCTCGACACGCTCTACGCGGGGACCAAGCTGTTCGAGCTGCCGGTCCGTCTCGGGCTGCTCGAGAAGCCGACCGCCGGCGTGCTGGCGGCGAAGGACTCCATGATCGGTCTCGCCGTCGCGTTGTATCCGGAACGAAGCGAGCTCGAGGAGCGGGAAAAGACCCACGACGGGCTGCGCTCGCGGCTCACGCCTCTGTACGTCCGTTCGCTGCTGCAGTTCGCCGGTGGCGTCCTGGCGCCGGACGCCAACGGCACGCTCCGCGTCACCTTCGGCCGCGTCGAGGGGGTCGCGGAGCGCGACGGGCTGCAGTACTTGCCGCAGACGACGCTCGCGGGAATCGTCGAGAAGAGCACCGGCAAGGGCGAGTTCGCGGCTCCGAAGCGCGAGCTCGACGCGATTGCCGCCCTACGCGCTGGAAAGACGACCCCCTACCTCGACGCGAGGCTCGGCGACGTTCCGGTGAACTTCCTCGCTACCGTCGACACGACGGGCGGGAACTCGGGCTCGCCGGCGCTCTCCGCGAAGGGAGAGCTCGTCGGCCTCCTGTTCGACGGCACCTTCGACACGGTCGCCTCGGACCTGGTGTTCGACCCCGTCCGCACCCGGTCGATCCTCGTGGACGTGCGATACATGCTATGGATCATGGACGACGTCGACGGCGTGGCGCCGCTGCTCGCGGAGCTGGGCGTCCGCCGGCCCTCCTGAGGCGGCGCCGAGGGTCACTGCATCGCGGCCAAGACGCTGAACACGTCGGCGTAGTCGTCGGTCCACAGGTATCGACTTCCCGGAGCGTTCTCGGGCCCTTCGCGGAGACGGCGCCACCGGGCGTCGGTTCCGAGGGGCCCGAGAGCCGATGGGTCCCGCGCCAGGATCGCCCAGGTGGACTCGCATTTTCCCTCGAACAGCTGTCGCGCCGTCTCGACGCCGTCGTGCTGCACCAGCCCGTGGAGGCCGAGGTCCCTTCCGAGCGCGTCCACCACGGGAACGAGATTCAGGTACTGGCTCGTCAAGTGGAAGGCGAGCACGCCGTCGGGACGCAGCTTGCGGAGGTAGGTCTGCAGCGCCTGGCGCGTCAGGAGGTGCACGGGAATCGCATCCGAGCTGAACGCGTCCAGCACGATGAGGTCGAACGAGCCGTCGGGGGCCCGGGCGAGTGAGAGCCGGCCGTCTCCGAGAACGACGTCCACCGGCTCCGCGGCATCCGCGAGGTAGGTAAAGAAACGGCCGTCCCTCGCGATCCGTGCGACCTCCGGGTCGATCTCGAAGTACGTGATGTGGCGCCCAGGAATCGCGTACGCCGCCAGCGTCCCCGCGCCGAGCCCGACGACGCCGACGCGGTCGAACCCGGCGGGGCGGGTCGCGTCCCGGCTCTCGAAGACCTGACCGATCGGACCCGTGCGGTGGTAATAGGAGGTCGGGAGCCGGCGAAGATCGTCGCGGAGAAGCTGCGTCCCGTGCAGGGTCGCCCCGTGGATCAGCGCGTGCAGAGGAACCTGAAGGACACCCGGCCGGCCGAGGGAATCGATGACGTCGTATCGCGTCCCGGGCAGGCGCATGACGCGATGCACGCCGAAGAACGTCCGCGTGACGAGCAGCGCGTCCGCGTCGTCCGCGGGCTGGACCAGCCCGAGCATGAGGAGACCGCCCGCGCCGAGGGCAAAGCGCACCGGGCGGGAGACCAAGGCGAGACACGCGATCGCGGGGCCGACGACGGCGACGACGTCCAGTTCGGCCGCCCATCGCCCCTCGTACCCGGTCCTCGAGAACGCCGCGAGTCCCCATGCCGCCGCGATCACCAAGCCCGGAAGCAGGATGTCGAGCGGCCCGAACCGGGGCCGTCCCGCGTTCCGCTGCGTCCAAGACGGAAGCAGGAAGCAGGCGAGAAAGAGGGCAATTGGATATTCCGCGACCCTATGGAAGATCAGGGGCGCGAGCAGCGCGTTGAAAACGCCTCCGAGCGCTCCCCCCAGCGCGACCCACAGATAAAACTCGGTCAGCCGCTCGGGAGGTGGGCGCTTCCTCGCGAGGGCCCCGTGTCCGACCAGTCCCACGCTCGCGAGCGTGAGGAGGTGAAGCGGAATGAGAAACCACGCGGCGGGGCGGAGCCCGAGCTGGAGGGTCGCGGCGATGGCGACGACGAGGACCGCCATCAGGGCCCCGGGGATCTCCGCGGGAATCTTCAGCCGGCCCGAGAACGCCACGACGAACGTGAGCAGGTAAATGGCGAGGGGCAGGACCCACAGCATCGGCACCGCCGCGATGTCGGACGTGATGAACTGAGTCACCCCCAGAAGGCAGGTGGAAGGGATGAACGCGGAGAGCAGCCACTGCGCACGGCTTCCCGCGCTTGCGCGACCGGCGGCGACGTCCGGCGGGGCCGGGGCGCTCGAGCGTGCGCGCAGTCGGATCACCCCGCAAGCTCCCGCGAGGACGGCGAAGGCGACGTACGCCCCGGACCAGAGCCTCGCCTGGCTTCCGAGCGACAGCGTCGGCTCGACGACCACCGGGTAGAGAAGCAGCGCTCCCAGGCTTCCGGCGTTGCTCGCGGCGTAGAGGAAGTACGGATCCGAAGCGGAAGGGTGGTCGGTGTCGGCGAGCCAGCGCTGCGTGAGCGGGCCGGTCGTGGAGAGGACCAGGAACGGCGCTCCGACGGTGAGGGTCAGTGTCGCGAGGAGCCACCCGATGGGCGAGCCGTCCGCGGAAGGCGCCCCCGCCGGCCTGGTCAGCGGTAGGACGGCGAGCGGCATCGCCAGGACGATCCCGTGAATGATCAATTGAGGCCCCGCGGCGAGGCGCCGCGTCAGGGCGTGGGCGTAGGCGTATCCGCCGAGGAGGGCCACCTGGAAGAAGACCATGCAGACGTTCCAGACCTCAGGGCTCCCGCCGAGCGCCGGAAGCAGCATGCGCGCGACCATCGGCTGGACGAGGAAGAGGAGGAACGCCCCGAGGAACGTCGTGATGGCGAAGACGAGGACCACGGCCACGATCTTTTCACATTTCGGGCTTTGCGCGAACGCGCCCCCCTGCGCCGAGACCCGAGTTGTCCCGTTGGGGCTTGTTGCCGGTGTGCCCGTGACCTATATATGGGCAGATCATGAAAGACAGCAGACTTCGTGCCGGGGATCAGGTCCTCGTACGCTCGCCGGAGGAAATCCTCTCCACGCTCGATGCGGACGGCACCCTCGGCGGCCTGCCGTTCCTGCCGGAGATGCTCTCCTGGTGCGGTAGGTCCGTCCGTGTCGAACGCCGGGTCGAGAAGACCTGCGTCAGCGTGGCGCCTCCTGTCCCGCACACGCGCCGCTTCGCCGCGGACGACGTTGTGGTGCTGGAGGACTCGAGGTGCGACGGGCAGGCTCACGACGGCTGCAAGCGCGGCTGCAAGATCTTCTGGAAAGAGGCCTGGCTGCGTCCCATGGACGCTTCGGCCGCGCCGGCGGCGAGCTCCGGAGCCGGACTCGGTGAGCTGCGCCGCCGCCTCAAGGTGAAGTCCGGCCCGGACCGTTACTTCTGCCAATCGACCGAGCTGTGCAAGGCGACCGAGCCGTTCCCCGGGAAGCAGAAGTTGTGGACGCTTCGGATCGCGTTCCGGGAGATCCGAAACGGAGACCTTTCGGTATCGGCGGTCTCGAAGATGTTCGTGCTCTGGTTCTGGCAGAAGCTGCGGCGCGCGATGGTCGGCGAACGGTGGCTTCGCGGACCCCACAAGCGAACCCCCAGCGTGGCGTTGGGCTTGAAGCCCGGAGAAGTGGTCCGGATCAAGAGTCGCGCCCAGGTCGTCGAGACGCTCGACGACCGGCGACGCAACCGGGGCATGGGCATCTGCCACGAAGTGACTCGATGTTGCGAGGCCGTGGCCGACGTCCGCTATCGCGTGGACCGGATCATCGACGAGCGGACCGGCGCGATGCAGGAGATCCGCGACACGGTGGCCCTGAAGAACATGCGGCACGACCCGAAGCTCGGCGAGGAGTGCCTTTGCTTCGACGAGCTGGGCGACTGCCCCCGCGGCGAGCTGATGTACTGGCGCGAGATCTGGCTCGAGCGTGTGAGCGAAAAGCGGGACAGCGCGGTCGTAGAGTCCGAGCTTCACCTCACCCGGTAATACCACGTCTTTCCATCGGTGTACGTCGTGTCGTCGAAGCTCGTTCCGACGACCCCGGTCGCGACGACGACGCCGTCGGAAAAGTCGGGCTTCAAGGCACGGTCGACCTCGTAGCTGGCTTGCGTGCCCGTCCAGGAGAGGTGGACGAACCCAGGGGGCTGCGACGGATCCACCTTCAGCGGAACCGCGCCGTCGTCGACCGCGGTCCTTCCGCGCGCTTCGATCCGGAAGTTGCCGACGGAGCCGAAGCTCTCGATCGTGCCCCACTGCCCCGGCGGGATGGCTTCGAGGTGGGCCGGATCGACCGATGCCGCAAAGCCGAAGTAGCTCCGATCGGAGAACGTGGGCGCGGTGGTGTCGAGGGCCCCGATGAACTTGGACACCGCGGTCGTGTTGACGAAGAGTGCGGCCGCGACCAGCGTCCCCTGGATGCGAATCGGCGGCAGGGCATACGCGTTCAACACGTTGGTGTTCGCGTTGGCGATCGTCGTGGTCATCGACCACTTGAGCACCGCGTCCTGAGGAGAGCCGCCGTTCACGTCCTCGTAGAGGAGGATCGTCACGGGAAGTCCGTTCAGCGCCACCGGGCTTCCCACCCGGCCGTACGCGACGCGAATCGTGTCGATGTACGCCCCGCCCGGATCGACCGGGAAGGTGTTCATCCAGACCATGGTTTCCCCGGGGTCGATGCTGATGACGACTTCCGCGGCGCCGTCGGTGATCGAGTAGGTCGCGTCGGCCCGGACGACCGCGCACGCGAAAAGCGCGAAAAGAGCCAGGATCGCGGTGCCGGCGCCGCGAATTCGGTGAGTTCGATGCATGGGCGTCACCTCCGCCCGGAAACTACGGGCGATGCGGAGGCGCTTGCTTACGAATTCTTGCTTTGCGGCGGCACGATCCGGAGCCAGGGTCGTCTTCCAAGGTGACGCCGTCATCCTTGGCGAGACGAGGTTCGAGCGGCACGACCCGCAGTTCGGCCACGAGAGCGCCGCCGAGATGTGGCCGAACATCGCGTTTCCCCGCCTCCCCCTCGGGATACACCTGGCGGACGGGCAACCGGTCCTCGGCGACGCGAACACGGCGGTCCTATTCAGCGTGGGGCGCCCGTACCGCCGGATCAGCATCGCGGGCCGGGGATCCTGGACCGAGTGGATCGAGGTGCGGCCCGACGTCCTCGAGGAGATGGACCGTGAGCACCTCCCGCGCGGCCACCCGGGGCACGCGGCCCCCTTCCAAAGCGGCTGCGCCCCCGCGCCGAGCCGGGCGTACCTGGCCCACCGCTCCGCGCGCGCCCGCCTCTCGCGGAGCGACGCCGCCGACCCGCTCACGCTGGAGGAGAGTGCGCTGGAGGTCGTCGCCGGGGTGCTCGCCGCCGGGTTCGGGGTCTCCCGGGTCACCCGGCGCACGGCGACCGACACCGCGAGAGCTCGCCGCCGGGTCGTCTTCGAGGTCCAGGGGTTATTGAACCGGACTTTGGGCCTGCCGCTGAGCCTCGCGGACTTGAGCGCCGCTCTCGAGCTCTCGCCCTTCCACCTCTGCCGCGTCTTCCGCGAAGCGACCGGCGTTCCGATCCACCGCTACCGCGACGCTCTCCGGCTGCGCACCTCGATCGAGCGGGTCGAGGCGCGCGACTCGACGATCCTCGAGATTGCGATCGATCTGGGGTACTCGAACGAGGCCCACTTCTCCGACGCGTTCCTGAAGGCGTTCGGCGTGCGTCCGCGTGCGATGCGTGGCGGCCGACGGCGACGGCGTTAGCGCCGACGACCCTTTCGCGCCGCTCACTTCTCGAACCGGGCTCAACCCTTCAGCTGGGCGTGCATCAGCGCGCACACCCTCAGGATCAACGGATTCTTGAGGCCGTAGTACACGGACTGGCCTCGTTTCTCCCGCGACAGTAGGCCCGCCGCCGCCATCAACGACAGATGCTTGGAGGCGTTCGCCTGGGTCGCGCCCACGGCGGCCACGATGTCGTTGACCGCGCGCGGCCGGTCGCACACGGCCTCGAGGATCTTGAGCCGCAACGGCTCCCCCAGCAGCCGGAATTGCAGCGCGATCCGGTCCAGCTCGTCCAGGGTCATCCGACTTCGGACGGGTTTCGTCATATGCACCTATGGACATATGATTATAACATGATATACTGGTTCGTCCAGTCGAATTCCGAATGGGAGAAAGACCATGAAGATGCACATGCTCGTGCGCCGCTTCGCCGGGGCGTTCGTTCTCGCCAGCCTGGCGCTGGCCCACTACCACAGCCCGTACTGGCTGTGGTTCACGGCGTTCGTCGGCTTCAACCTGCTCCAGTCCTCCTTCACCGGATTCTGCCCGCTCGAGAAGATCCTTCGGAAGTTCGGGGCCGGAGACGACGCCGCGGGCGGTTCCCAGAGCACGGTCAAAACCGCGTGATGCGCGGACTCGCCCGATTCTCCGCCGGTTTGGCCTGCGTCGGGCTCGTCGTCACGGGATGCGGGCCCAGGCCCGGATCCCGCCCCGCCGAATCGCTGCCCACGGCGACCGTCCGTGCGCAGGCCATCGAACGTCACCAGCGCATCGCCACCGAGGACGTCGTCGGCACGGTCCGCGCGAAGCTCCACTCCGTCATCGAGGCCAAGGTCAGCGGCAAGATTGACCGGATGATCGGCGTTCCCGGCCGGACCGTCAGGCGCGGCGAGCTGCTCGCAAGCATCGAGGCCCGCGAGGTCCAGGCGCGGCTGGACCAAGCGCTCGCCGTCCGCCAGCAGGCCGAAGGCGACCTGAAGCGCGACGCCTCATTGCTCGAACAGAACATCCTCGCCCAGTCGCAGTACGACGCCCAGCAATCAAGGTTCCGGGTGGCCGATGCCGCCGTGAACGAGGCCGAGACGCTGCTCGGCTACACGAAGGTCGAGGCCCCGTTCGACGGCACGATCACACGCAAGCTCGCCGACGTGGGCGACCTTGCGGCACCCGGCAAGCCGCTCCTGGAGATGGAGGACTCGCGCACGCTCCGCCTCGAAGCCGACGTGCCCGAGGCGGTCGTCGGCACGCTCACGCTCGGCGACCGGCTCCCCGTCCGCATAGCGGCGATGCCGGCCGATCTGGAAGGGGTGGTCAGCGAGATCGCTCCCACCTCCGATCCCGGCAGCCGCACGTTCGTCGTGAAGCTCGATCTGCCGGCCGGGCCCGGGCTCCGCGCCGGACAATTCGGCCGCGTGGCCATGGCCGTCGGCGGCACGTCCGCCTTGCGCATCCCGGCGTCCGCCGTCGTCGTCCGCGGCCAGATGGAGCTCGTCTTCGTCGTCGGCGACGGCAAGGCCCGCCTGCGCATCGTAAAGACCGGCAAGCGCGTCGGCGACGACGTCGAACTGATCTCCGGTGTCGAGGCGGGCGAGACCCTCGTCGTCGAGAACGCCTCAGCCTTGGTCGACGGGCAACCGCTGCAACTCCGATGACCACAAACCTCGGACTGGCGGGGAGGGTCGCGCGCGCCTTCATCGATTCCAAGCTCACGCCGCTGATCGTCATCGCCTCGGTGCTCCTCGGTACCTTCGCACTCGTCATGCTGCCGCGCGAGGAGGAGCCACAGATCAAGGTGCCGATGATCGACGTGCTGGTGGCGATGCCCGGCTTTTCCGCCAAGGAGGTCGAGGAGCGGGCCACCCGGCCGATGGAAAAGCTGCTCTGGGAGATCCCCGGCGTCGAATACATCTACTCGACGTCGCGCCCCGGCGAGTCCCTCGCGATCGTGCGCTTCAAGGTCGGCGAGGACATGGAACGCAGCGTCGTGAAGCTCAACCAGAAGCTTCAAGAGAACTTCGACCGGATCCCGCACGGGGTGTCGGCGCCGCTCATCAAGGCCAGGACGATCGACGACGTGCCGATCCTCGCGCTCACGTTCCACAGCGCGCGCTACGATCACCTCACCTTGCGCCGGCTCGTCGCGCAGGTGGACGACGCGGTGAAGCAAGTTCCGCTCGTCGCCGAGACCACGCTCATCGGCGGCGCGCGGCGTCAGGTCCGGGTGCTCCTGGACCCCGCCAGGCTGGCGTCGCGCAACCTCTCCCCCGCCGGCCTCGTGCCGATGTTGCGACAGGCGAACGAGCAATTCGCCGCGGGCGAGCTGACCAGCGACAACCAGGACGTCGTGATCGAGACCGGCGCGTTCCTCCAAAGCGCGGACGACGTGCGCAATGTGGTCGTGGGCCTGTTCGGCGGCAAGCCGGTGTATCTGCGCGAGGTCGCCGACGTGGTCGACGGCTCGGAGGAGCCGAGCCAGTACGTCCTGTTCGGCAGGGGTGACGTCGAAGAACCCGCCGTCACGCTCTCGATCGCCAAGCGCCCCGGCGCGAACGCGATCTCGGTCGCGCGCGACGTGCTGCGAAAGGTCGACATGCTCCGGGGCCGGGTGATTCCCTCCGACGTGTCGGTGACCGTCACTCGCCAGTACGGCGACACCGCCGCGGAGAAGTCGAACGAGCTGCTCTGGCACATGCTTCTCGCCGTCGTCGGCGTGTCACTGCTCATCCTTCTCACGCTCGGGTGGCGCGAATCGGGAGTCGTCGCGATCGCCATTCCCGCCACCCTCGCGCTGACGTTGCTGGTGTTCTACCTCTACGGGTTCACGCTGAACCGCATCACGCTGTTCGCGCTGATCTTCAGCATCGGCATTCTGGTGGACGACGCCATCGTGGTCGTCGAGAACATCGTCAGGCACGCCCATCTGCCCGGGAACCGAGGCCGCGGTTGGAGCGAGTTTGCGGTTGAAGCGGTGAACGAAGTCGGCAATCCCACCATCCTCGCCACGTTCGCGGTCATCGCGGCGGTGTTGCCGATGGCGTTCGTCGGCGGGTTGATGGGACCCTACATGCGGCCCATCCCGATCGGCTCCAGCGCAGCGATGTTCTGGTCGCTCCTCATCGCATTCATCGTCACGCCCTGGGCGAGCGTACGCATCCTCAAGGGGAGGTCGCGCGCCGGCGGTCCCGAGCACGGGTCGGATCGCTTCACCCGGATCTACCGGCGGGTCATGAATCCGCTGATTCGGAAGCCCAAATGGCGGTTCGCCTTCCTCGGCGGAATCGTGGGTTTGCTCGTCGCGGCCATGGCGCTCGTCGCCGTCGGATGGGTGAAGGTGAAGATGCTCCCCTTCGACAACAAGAGCGAATTCCAGATCATTCTCAATATGCCCGAAGGGAGCGCGCTCGAGCGCACCACGCAGGCCGCGCGCGAGATCGCCGCCGCCGTCCGGACCGAGCCCGAGGTCACCGACTACGAGATCTACGCGGGCGTGGCATCGCCGTTCAACTTCAACGGACTCGTGCGGCACTATTTCATGCGCCGCGGCGCGAACGTCGCCGACATCCAGGTCAACCTGCTCCCGAAGGGCGAGCGCAACGCGCAGAGTCACGACATCGCCAAGCGGATCCGGCCGCGCGTGACGGAGATCGCGGCGAGGTTCGGCGCGCGTGTCGCGGTGGCCGAGGTGCCGCCCGGTCCGCCGGTGCTGCAAACGCTCGTGGCGGAAGTCTACGGGCCGACCGACGAGAGCCGGCTCGCCCTGGCGCACGACGTCGTCGGAATCTTCAAGGGCACGCCGGGGGTCGTGGACACGGATTGGTACATCGAGGCCGACCAGCCGAAGGTGCGTTTCGTCATCGACAAGGAGAAGGCGGCGCTCCACGGCATCAGCGCCGAGACAATTTCACAGACGCTCGCCATCGCCGTCGGCGGCAGCTCCGTGGACTTGCTCCACGTGCCGCGCGAGAAAGAAGACGTGAACATCGTTCTCCAGCTTCCGCTCGCCAGCCGAGCCGACCCGGAGGACCTGCTCGCGCTGCGGGTGCGCTCCGGCGACGCCAACGCGCTTCCCGAGCCCGGCTCCGCCGCGGGCCCGCCGCCGCTGATTCCCCTGCGAGAGCTCGTGACCATCGAGCGCACGACCACCGACAAGAGCATCTACCACAAGAACCTCATGCCCGTAACGTACGTCATCGGAGACGTGGCCGGCGCGGTGGAAAGCCCCGTGTACGCGATTCAAACGATGAACAAGGCGATCGCGAAGCTCGACGCGCGCCGCTTCGCGCCGGGGGCCGCCGGGATCGCGATCTACAACGCCACGCAGCCCGTCACCGATCAAGGCCCCGCCATCAAGTGGGACGGCGAGTGGCACATCACGATCGAGGTCTTCCGGGATCTCGGCACGGCGTTCGCCGCGTGTCTCGTGCTGATCTTCGTGCTGATGGTCGGCTGGTTCCGTTCGTTCGTCACGCCGGTGATCGTGATGATGGCGATCCCCTTTTCGCTGGTGGGCATCATGCCGGCGCACGGCGCGATGGGAGCGTTCTTCACCGCGACCTCGATGATCGGTTTCATGGCCGGCGCGGGCATCGTCGTGCGCAACTCGATCATTCTCGTGGATTTCATCGAGCAGCGCGTGCGGGAAGGCATGCCGCTGGCGGAGGCGGTGGTGGACGCCGGCGCGGTGCGCTTCCGTCCCATGCTGCTGACCGCGCTGGCGGTCGTGGTCGGGGCCTCCGTGATCCTGGCCGACCCGATCTTCCAAGGCCTGGCCATCTCGCTGATGGCAGGCGAGATCGCCTCGCTCTTCATCAGCCGGATGGCGGTTCCGGTGCTCTACTTCATGGCGTTCGACCGGTAGAGCGCCGCAGTTGGGGTATCGTGAGGTCACCTCGACGGGAGGCAGCTCATGGATACCGAAGAACGAGACCGCCTCCAGGCGCTCCGCTCGTACCGGATCTTGGACACCGAGCCCGAGAAGGCATTCGACGATCTCGCGCTGCTCGCATCGCAGATCTGCGACACGCCGATCGCGCTCATCACCCTCGTCGACGCCGAGCGGCAGTGGTTCAAGTCGCGGGTCGGGGTCTCGGCGCGAGAAACCTCGCGTGACATCGCGATTTGCTCCCACGCGATCCGTGGGCGCGACGTCTTCATCGTCCCGGATGCCCTGAAGGACGAGCGGTTCCGCGACAACCCGCTCGTGGTCTCCGAGCCCAAACTCCGCTTCTATACGGGAGCGCCGCTGATCACCTCGGAGGGTTACGCGCTCGGGACCCTGTGCGTCCTCGATATGCGGCCTCGAACGCTCAACGCCAAGCAGCTCGAGGCGCTCCAAGCGCTGAGGCGCCAGGTCGTGGCGCAGCTCGAGCTGCGGCGCAACCTCTACGAGCTCGAGCGCGCTCTTTCCGAGCGGGACCGGGCTGAGGCGGCGCGGGAGCGCCTCATCGAGGACCTGCAGGAGGCGCTCGACGGGGTCAAGAAACTGAGCGCCCTCATGCCCCTGTCGACCGCGTGCCGGCTGAACCTCGTCATCCCCGCCGATCCGAGCAAGATCTCGACGGTGGCGGACGGAGTCATGCAGATCATGGACGAGAAGCACTTCGCCGAGGACCGCCGCGTCGAGGTCGAGATCGCGCTTCGCGAGGCGCTCGCGAATGCCATCAAGCATGGCTGCAACAACGACCCCACCAAGAACGTCCAGTGCTGCGTGGCGTTGGAAGAGGACGGCGAGCTGTTGATCGTCGTGCGCGATCCCGGGCCGGGGTTCGACGTCTCCGCCGTCCCCGATCCGCTCGTGGGCGCCGGATTGACGAAGAACAGCGGCCGGGGGGTCTTCCTCATCAATCAGTTCATGGATGAGGTCCGTTACGAGGACGAAGGCCGCGAAGTGCGCATGCGCATGCACGCGAAGTGACTTTCCGTCCCCTCCCCGCCTGCGGGGAGAGGACGGAAGAGTTCAGACGATTCGCGACGCCGCCTACGGGTGGATCACGATGTGGCTCGGTCCACGGACGCGGGTCTTGGGTTCGGTGGCAAGCGAGCCCGCGGCAGAGTGCAGGTCGTGCGGCACCCGAACGACCGCGGCCTTGCTCGTCGTGTTCCCGGCGACGTCCACGCAGGTGACCTTCGTCGTGTAGGTCCGGCCGCCGCCCTTGGCCGATCGCTCGGCCCGGAGCTGTTCGTGGTGGTCGTTTTCCGCGATCCAGTCCGGCGAGGTGTCGCCGTCGCCCAGGCCGTTGACGGGCTCGTTGCTGGTCACGGAGAGAGCGCAGGTGCTCGCCGGGCAGTTGTCGGTTTCCGTGTAGGCGATCGTGTCCTCGACCATATTGTGGTTCGGGGGCCAGAGCGTCGCCGGAGCCGCCGACGGTGTCGACAATATCGGCGGCTCCGTGTCCACGACCTTGATCGTCTCTGGCGCGGAGGTCGCCGACGGATTGCCGTGTGCGTCGTTGGCGGTCCAGCTGATTCCGGTCGTGCCGACAGGATACGGCGCGCTCAAGGCCGAGCCGTCGCTCCGGACGCCGATGACCGTCACTCCCGGACAGTTGTCGGTGGCCAGAGCGATCCCCGGATCGACCTTCGCGGAACATTGGCCGGGATCGTTGGACACGATGATGCTCGGCGGAGCCTTCACCGAAGGCGGCTGCGTGTCGTTGACCGTCACCGTGAAGGTGCAGCTCGCGGATCCCGCCGTGCAGGTCACGGTCGTGGCCCCGACGTCGAAGAACGAGCCGGAGGCCGCCGAGCAGGTAGGCGTGCAGGTGCCGTCCACGGTCGGATCGGGGTAGCTCACCGCGGCTCCGCACCGGTCGAGATCGTTGGAGACGGTGATGTCCCCTGGACAGGTGATCGTGCTGCACCCGTTCTCGAAGGCGCCGATGTCGCAGTGCGCGGATTGCGGGCGCGGGATGCCGCGCTGATCGGCCGCCTCGCAGTACGTGTCGTCGCCGCCGTCGTACGCCGGGCTCGTCGCGTCGATCGCCATCGTTGGGGTGCTCCCCGGCTTGTTGAGTTCAAGCGGGCCGAGCATCGGATCGTCCTGGCTCGCGAGCCCCGTGCACCCGTAATCCTCGACAATCAGGTTTCCGGAGCCGCCGTAGGTGACCGGGAAGAAGGTGGAGTTCGAGGAATCGAACGAGCACTCACGCGGTCCGTTGCCCGCGATGATCGTATTGCGGAGCTCGAACCCCGCCGGAGCTCCTTCCGCGTAGACCATGACGCCGGCGCGATCGCCGGTGCTGTGGTTCCCGGCGATCGTCGAGTTCCTCACGCTGAGTGAGCCGTTGCGGCAGAAGATCGCGCCTCCGGCGTCGATCCCCCAGTGCCCGCCGTCGGCCGTGTACCCGTGCGCGACGGAATTTCCCGTGAAGGTGGAGTTGTGGATCTGAACCGTAGCGCCCGTGGCGAAGATCGCTCCGCCGAGGGCCGCGCCGCCGCCCCCGATCGTCGGGGTGGCATCCCCGGCGAAGGCACCGCCCGAACCGGGATCGCCGTCGATATACCCGCCGTGCGCGGCGCCGCCCCCGCCTCCGAAGCCGCCGTCGCCGCCGACGGGACCGAAGCCGTCGATATTCGACTCGTACGTCGTGCCGCTACCCCCTCCGCCGCCGAAGCCGCCGTGGCCGCCATCGCTGTCGCTGTAGCCGCCGCCACCGCCGCCGCCGCCGAACGCGCCCGCTCCGCCGTTCCCCGAGAACGGAAAACTGCTGCGCCGGGATGCGCCGCCACCACCGCCGCCGCCCGCGCACGAAGCATCGGCCCCGTCGTCCCCCCCGGAGAGGCTGCCGCTCTTGCCGCCGGGAGCGCCGCAGTCGAAGCCGCCGTCGCCACGTCCGATTCCGGTAGGGGCGTTCTCACCGCCGACGACCGTTCCCCCGCCCCCTCCCCCGCCGCCCTCGCAGCCGGACCCCGGGCACTGGCCGTCCGTCCCGCCTCGCCCGCCGTCGCCTCTCGAGCCGCCGCCACCTCCTCCGCCGCCGTAGAGTGCGCCACCCGGCCGCGCGCCGTTGCCGGCCAGGCCGCCCCCGCCGCCACCAACGTCCTCGGTGGAGTTCACGCTCCCGTCGCCGCCGGTCGCGCTGTTCCCCTCGAAGGTGCAGCTGTCGACGGAAAGTGAGCCTCCGGCGACGAAGATTGCACCGCCGGCGCCCAGCCCGCCGCCTCCGCCGTCCGCGCCGTCCCCTCCTTTCACCTTGAACCCCTTGACGTGGGCGTTACGGATCGTCAGGTTTCCGGTCCCGGAGACTCCGTGGGGATACCCGCCGGGGCTGAGGTCGACCGTCGCGGTGCCGACGGCGAACGCCCGGAAATTGGAGTTGCCGGCGTGCTCGAACCGGATGCCGCCCGCCTCGATGACGATGTTCGTGAACACGATGGGAGTCGCCGCCGGGCCGGTGGTGTTGTGCGAGTCCGGAATCGCATGGTCCATCTGCAACACCGAACCCGCGGGAAGGTCGAAGACGATCGTGTCGTCGCCGTTGCCCGGCGTGCACTCGGTGACGACGAAATGGTCCGGATTGGCGGCGTCGACCGCCAGATCGACGTCGAAGTTGGCCGCGTAGATCGCCTCCGGCAGCGAGCAGTGGCCGTCCGTGCCGTCGATCGCCTGCGAGACGGTATCGACGTGGATCTCGGCGCCGTACGCCGAGGTCGCCAGCGCGACCGCCAGCACGACGCCGGCGTCCATGCCTTTCAGTCTTCGGATCCTGTTGCTGACCATCATCTCCCCCTGCCTTTCGTTGTGCGCGATTGCCGGTACGCCGCAACCCCGTTGCGGCATCTCGCGTCACACTCATGGACGTAAAAGGCGGGGACGAGCCTTCACGGACCCTCTCGATTTCGGTCGTGGAGGCCCGGAACCTTCGGCTAGAGTTCGAGCGTGGCCTCACCGACCTGCGTCCGTCTGGTGGTGCACGGCCGCGTGCAAGGGGTCGGATTCCGCTTCACCGCGCGGGAGGCGGCGGTCGAGTGCGGGGTCACCGGGTGGGTGCGGAACCTCCCGGACGGCTCGGTCGAGATCGTCGCCCAGGGTTCCCCAGCCGCCGTGGCCCGAATGACGGCCTGGGCCCAGGGAGGGCCACAGCACGCGTCGGTCGACCGCGTGCGGGTCGAAACGCTCGCGGTGTCGCCGGATCTCCTGAGGTTCGAGATCCGCTCGTGACCCGGGGTCCGTCGGCGCCTATCGGGAGCCCGCGCTTCGCTCGATCTCGACTTCGGCCAGGAGGCTTTCGCGATCGCGCGACACCGTGGCGACCGCGAGCCGCCGGCCTTCGAGGAGGTAGGTCGCGGAGAATCCCCGCACATCGAGCGCACCGTCGATCAGCACCCGATCCCAGCGCTCGGCGTGGCCCACGTAGTTGATCGTGACGTCGTAGTGCCGGCTCCAGAAGAAGGGCACCGCGTCGAAGCGCTCGCGCCCGCCCAGCATGTTGCGGGCGGCGACCTGACCCTGACGCTCCGCCGCGACCCAATGCTCGACCCGAATGCGCTCACCCGTGTGCGGGTCGGGATACCGGGCGACGTCGCCCGCGGCAAAGATCCCAGGAGCGCTCGTCTCGAGGAACGCGTCGACCGCGATCCCTCGATCGATCGTGATCCCGGCGCTCTCGGCGAGGGCCGTCGCCGGCCTCACCCCGACGCCCATCACGACGAGATCGGTCTCGAGCCGTTCGCCTCCGTCGAGCGTCACCGTGGACCCCGCGATCGACGTCACCGTCCGGCCGAGGTGGAAGGCGACGCCGCGCGCCTCGTGGAGCGACTGGACGAACCGGCCGACCTCGGGTCCGAGGACCCGCTCGAGCGGCGTTCGTTCGGGCGCGACCACGTCCACGGCGATGCCGCGAGCCCGGAGGGAGGCCGACACTTCGAGTCCGATGAAGCTCGCTCCGACGACCACGGCGCGGCGCGCCTTCGTCGCCGTCTCCACGATCGCCCGGCTGTCGGCGAACGAGCGCAGCGTGAACGCCCGCGCACCGTCCGCGCCCGGTATCTGCAGCCGCACGGGCTCCGCCCCGGTCGCGAGGAGAAGCGCCCCGTACTCACGGCGCGAGCCGTCTTCGAGACGAACGGTGCGCGAAGCGGGATCGAGGAACGACGCGCGGCTCCGGAGCACCAGCTCGATCCCGCGCTCCGCGTAGCGCTCCGGCGGCCAGAGCGGAATCCAGTCGTCCTGGGCCTCGCCGGCCAGGTAGTCCTTCGACAGATTCGGCCGGTCGACGGGGGGATCCGCGTCCGCGCTCAGGATCGTGACGGGGCCGTCGTACCCGTGGCGCCGCAGCGCATCCGCGCCCGCCAGCCCCGCCGCGCCCCCGCCGATGATGACGACCGATTGCGGCGTTCCGGATGCCGGCGCTGCCGCCGCCCGCGCGGATCGCGGTGCGGGCCGCTTCTCGCGCACGAACACCGTGTCGCCCAGGCGCTCCACACGCCAGCAGGGAATCGGCTCCAGCGCCGGCGCGCTCCTGGCTTCGCCGGACCTGAGGCTGAAGCAGGCGTGGTGGAGCGGACACCGGACGGTGTCGCCGACGACCAATCCTTCGGCCAGCGCGCCGTGATAGTGGCTGCAGTGCGCCCCGACCGCGAACCAGTCCTCGCCCGCGCGCGCCAGGAGCACGTCCTCGTCCCCGACGCGTCCCACCAGCATGCCGCCGTCCGCGACCGCGCTCGCCGCAACGCCCATCGTCAGGTCCGGCCGATCCCCATCGCTCGTAGCGCTCATCCGAAACCTCACGCCTCCCGCAGCGCCGCCGTCACGGGGAGCCGCGCGGCGCGAATCGCGGGGAAGATCCCGCCGGCGAGGCCGAGTATGAGAGCGAACACGATCCCCTGCACCATGAGCGCCGGCGTGACGTCGAAGGCGAAGGTGACCTGGCTGAAAGTGTCCCAGTTGAGGGTCGAGGTGCGATAGCCGTCGAAGAAGAACCAAGCGCCGAAGGCGCCCACCACGGCCCCCACCAGCGCCAGGCAGAGCGATTCCGCCAGGACCGAGACGACGACGGCGACGCGGCCGAACCCGAGGGCGCGCAGCGTCGCCACCTCGCGGGTCCGCGAGGCGACCGCCGAGTACATGGTGTTCAGGGCGCCGAACACGGCGCCGATCCCCATGAGCACCGCGAGGACGAACCCCAGGTTGCGGACGACCGCCTGCAGCGTGCGCCCCTGGTTGCCGAAGTACTCGCTCTCCCGCTGCACCTGGACGTCGAGGCGGGGGTCTTTCGTCAAGGCGTCCTTGAAGCGGTCGAACGCCTCCGGGGACTCGAGCCTGGCGATGACGGTCTGGAACGAGTTGCCGCGCCGGTAGGCCGGCTGCAGCACGCGCGCATCGGTCCAGATCTCGGATTCCCACACGGCGCCTTTCGCGGAAAATGTGCCGACCACGGTCCAGAGGTTTTCGCCCCACTTGACCTTCGAGCCGACGTCCAAACCGCGGAATTGCCTCTGGGCCCCTTCGCCGACGATGATCTCGTTCTTCCCCCAATCGAACTTGCGCCCCTTCGTGATGGTGAGCTCGGGGCGCGAGGCGAAGGCGGCCGGCTGGACGCCGCGCAGCGGGACGTTGGCCGGCGTTCCCGTCGTGGCCTTCGGCACGTCGACGACGACGAAGAGCTCGGCGGAGGAGAGCGGCACGGCCGCCTCCCCGGGCGCGGTCGCCCCGCGCGCGATCCCCGGCGCCTGCGCGATGATCTCGACCGAATCCCCGACCATGACGCTCATCATCTCGCTGTCGCTTCCCGCCCTCATCACGAGGGCGTTCTGCGGCGAGCCGGCCTCGCGAAGCGTCTTGCGGAACCCCTCGCCGATCGAGAGGACCGCGACCAAGACGGCGACGACTCCGGCGATCCCGACGACGGTCGCAAGCGAGGGGCCGCGGCGCTGGGGAATCGTCCGGAGCGCCGTCATCGTGACGGCCACGACCTGCGTGAGCCAATTGAGGGGCGACACGGTCAGGCCCTCCTGAGGGCGTCGACGATCCGCAGCCGCATCGCCTGGATCGCGGGGAGGATTCCGGCGACGAGGCCGAGGAGCACGACGAGCATCACGCCGACGACCGCGTCGTGCGACGGGAAGTAGAAGATCGGGAGGAAGCCTCCGGTCGGATCCCCGCCGGCGATCGCCGCGGCGCCGATGGCGAGTCCGAGCCCGCCGCCGACGATCGTCAGCAGGCAGGCTTCGATCAGGACGAGCGCCATCGTGCGCCCGTTCGTGAATCCGACGGTCTTGAGCACCGCCAGCTCCGCCGTTCGCTCGCGGACCGACTGCGCGATCGTGTTTCCGGTGACCAGGAGGAGCGTGAAGAAGACCGCCGTGAGGATCCACTGGATGATCGCCCCGATGTTGCCGACCTGGTTCGCGAACGATTGGGCCAGCGCCTTCTCCGTCATCGTCGACGTCTC